>DASXJJ010000184.1:0-28738 GCA_036497465.1 Pseudonocardia sp.
CAGCTCGGAGATCTCGCGGTCGGCGGTCAGCACGTTGACCACGCCGGCCGGCAGGCCGACCTCCTCGGCGATCTCGGCGATCAGGTAACCGGCGGCCGGGGCCTCGGGGGACACCTTGACGATCACCGTGCAGCCGGCGAGCAGCGCCGGGGCGATCTTGCCGACGATCAGGTCCAGCGGCCCGTTCCAGGGGATGATCGCCCCGACCACCCCGACCGGCTCCCGGATCAGCAGCCCGTAGTCGCCGCCCGGCAGCGGCGACGGGGTCGGGGCCACGACCTCCTCGAAGGGGTAGGTGTCGGCCAGGTCGGCGTAGAAGCGGAAGGCCATCGGATTGGCCGGGGCCATCATCTGGGCGACCGAGCGGACGACCCCGGACTCGCGCGGCCAGATGTCGGTGTACTCGCCCGAGCGCTGCTCCAGCCGGTCGGCGATCGCGCGCAGGTGGACGGCCCGGTCCCGGTGGCTCAACCGGGGCCACGGGCCCCGGTCGAAGGCCTCCCGGGCCACCTCGATGGCCCGGTCCATGTCGGCGGCCTGCGCCTCGGCGACCCGGAAGAACACCTCCTCGCTGTTCGAGTCGATCACGTCGAAGGTCGACGCCGACGACGGCTCCACCCACTGCCCACCGATGTAGAAGCGGTCGGGATGACGCAGTGGCGTCGTCGTCTCGCTGGTCAAGCTCATCTGCTCTCCAATCCTCGACAGGGTCCGGTCCGGTCCGGTCACGTGCGCCGGGACGGGCACACCCCTTCGTGTGGGTCAGCCCACACGCTATCGGAACACCGTTCTCTTATCTAGTGGTCGTTTCAGGGGCCGCTGGGTAAGCTGCTGCGATGGTCAGCTCGGAGGTCTTCCAGCGGGCGCGCAGCCCGCAGCAGAAGGCCGTCCGGCGTGCCGCGATCCTCGATGCCGCCGCGAGACTCGGAGCGGCGAAAGGCGTACGGGTGGTCAGCCTGGGCGACATCGCCAACGAGGTCGGGCTGACCAAGTCGAACGTGCTGCGCTACTTCGAGACCCGGGAGGACATCTACCTCCAGCTCACCGCCGCCGGTTACCGGGACTGGGCCGACCGCGTCACCCGCGGCCTGGACGGGATCCGGATCGTCGGCCCGGCCGAGGTGGGCACCGTCCTGGCCGAGTCCCTGGCGGCCGATCCGCTGTTCTGCGACCTGGTCAGCGAGGGCGCGGCGGCGCTGGAGCACAACGTCTCCCCGGACGCGGTGCGCGCCTTCAAACGAACCCTGTTCGAGGCCATCGACGATCTGGCCGACGTCCTCGCCACGCGCAGCGTGCACCTGGCGCCCGAGCAGGCCGCGGAGGTCCTCACCGCGACGATCATCCTGACCGCGGGTCTGTGGCCGTGGTGCAACCCCCCACCCGTGTTGGCCGAGCTCTACCGCACCGATCCGGAAGTGGTGCGGACCCGGATCGAGTTCGTCCCCCAGCTGCGACGTCTGATCGAGGTCGTCGTCCGGGGCCTGATCGCTGACGGTCGGCTGCCGGTCGCGGACTAGAGCTCCACCGCCTCAGACTGGTGGGCGCGGCGTTGCGGCCATGAGCTCGGGCGGCAGGCCCGGCTCGGCGCCCCCGCGCGCCGTTAAGATCCAGGCCTACCGGACCCCAGTAGTGACCGTGCGGCGTGCCGTCGAGGCGCGCGTGCCCGGCGAGGATGTTGGGCCGCGCGGTGAGCCAGCCCGGTACCAGGCCGGACAACTCGCCATCTCGAGGCGCCGATGCGTGTACGTGCGAGTCGAGGACGCGGATCCGCTGCGCGACAAGCCAGTACCTTCGCCCGTCAAGTCGCGACAGCTCGCCGTCAGCGCCACGTGAGCCGAAGTCGCCCGGCCGGACTTGATCGTTGGTTGGTCCGACCGGGTAGTGCCCGACCTTCTGTGATGAGCATCGCAGTCTGCCCGGTAAGCTCGACACCTCACGCCCGACGCCCGGGGTTGCCGGGACGGCCTGTTTGGCATGTGGATCAGCTCGTGCCGTTGGCGCGAGGCTGTGTCAGCGAAGGAGCGACACCGCAGATGGCTGCGCGGCTACCGGACAACGGTGCGCAAAGTCGGATCGACTTCAGCACCACCGACGCCAGCGTCGCTATTGACTATTACCAGGACGTCTACCGCACGCATATGAGTTTCAGCGGTATACGAGACGGCGTCGCGTACACGCATAGTCGCCTCGGCGTGGAGTTGTTCGCCATCGACGAGCTGCAGCTACCGCTGAACATGGACGTGACACTCGATCCGTTCAAGTCCCTGATCGTCATCAACCTTCAGGCGGGCCAGTACGGACGCGAGTGCGCCGGAACCGACGAATGCTTCGTAGGCGGCGATGTCTTCATCATTGCCGACCCCCACCTCCCCGCAAACTTGCGGCTTCTCGATACCAAAATGCAGACCACCATGCTCGACCTGTCGGTACTCGCTCAAGTCGCCACCACCTCGCCCACGCGGGCACCCGGCCCGGTCCGGTTTACCGGCTTCCAGCCGATTTCCCACCGCCTCGCGAATTGGAGGCGCACCACCAAGTACGTTCACGAACTGTTGGTCAACACCGAGGCCACCGCCCAGCCGCTGATCCGGGGGGCCGCTGCCCGGATGCTGGCCGCCGCCGCGCTGACCACGTTCCCCAATACCGCTGTGATCGCACCCGCCGCACAAGACCGGCGCGACGCCACCAGCGCCACCGTGCGGCGGGCCATCGCCTTCATCGAACAGCACCCCGACATCGACCTCAGCGTCGCCGACATGGCCGCCGCCGCCAACGTCAGCATCCGCGCCGTCCAGATGGCCTTCCGCCGCCACCTCGACACCACCCCCATGCACTACCTGCGCGACATCCGGCTGGACCACGTGCATCAAGAGCTGCTCTCAACCGATCCGGCCAGCGGTGCCACCGTCACCAGCATCGCCACCACGTGGGGCTTCTACAACCACAGTCGCTTCACCGCCAGCTACCGGCGCGCCTACGGACGGACCCAGTTCCACCTTCCGTAAGGGCCTGGATCCGCCCCAGTTCGGCGGTCACACGGACTTGTGATGGCGAGGTCGGCCAGGAACCGGGCCACGGTCAGCGGCCCGGGGGAGTCGGCCCGGGCGCGCGGGCGTAGGGGTGGGCGCGCGGCGAGCTCGGCCGGCCGCCGCAGCTGCCCCGGCTCGCCGTCCTGAGGAATCCGGGAGGACCAGGCGCCGTAGAAGGCGCCGCGGGATTGTCGGAGGGCTCGGTGCGAGCCATGCCGGGCACTGTCGCACCGGGGTCTGACGAGGTTGAGGCAGGCTCGCGGAGCCAACGGTGCGGAATTGCCGGTGCGCTCCGGCCCGACCGGCCAGGTCGTGCTCGGCGCTCGAGCTGTTGCGACCGTCGTTTCACAACCGGGTGGCCGCCCGGTCAGTCGGGTAGCAGCGAGGTCGTGACGACCCGGACCAGCCACTGCTCGAACGCCGCGGCCGGCCATCCGCGGTCGAGCACCAGCCGCCGGTAGGCCGACCCGTCGTTCTGCGCCCAGCACACGTCGGCGGCCCGCTCGAGCGTCACACCGGGCCGGAGCCCGCCGATCCGGGCGAGGTGCTCGACGAACTCCCGGGCCCCCTGGAGGCGCTCCGCGTCGGCCGTCGCGAGCAACGCCGCGGCATCCGGGTCGACGTCGGCCGCGGCCGCGAGCACCCGGCCGATCGGAGCCGCGCGGACCTGCACGTCGACGACCATGGCCCCCCAGAGCCGGACCGACTCGGCCGGGTCGGTGCTGGCCAGGATCTGCCGGACGGCCGGGCGCTGCGCCATCGGCACCGGTTCGTCGTCGCCGGTCAGCGAGTAGTCCCAGGCGAGATGGAGCAGCACCGACTTGCCACCGACGGCGTTGAAGACGGTCTTGCGGCTCACCCCGGCGGCGTCCGCGACAGCGTCCAGGGTCGTCGCGGCGTAGCCGTGCCGGACGAACAGCGCGGTCGCGGCCTCGACGACGACCTGCCGGGTCTCGCGTGCCTGGCGTGCGCGCAGCTCCGACCGGTACCGGCGCCGACCGGTGCCCGTCTCGCTCATCGTGCTCCTCGCGGGGCTTGACGCTCCCTCACTTCGGCTGCACTCTATTGGTAATGAATACTCGTAGAGGCTAGCGGACGAGGTGGCGAGATGCACGTCGCGATAATCGGCTCGGGACCGACCGGCCTGTTCCTCGCCGCCGCACTGGCCCGCCGCGGTCACCAGGTCACCGCCGTCGACCGCGACCCCGGCCCGGCCGGCGAGGGCGGCTGGCGCCGTCGCGGGGTGATGCAGTTCCACCACGCGCACGCGTTTCGGCCACAGGTCGACGAGGCGCTGCGGGCGGAACTACCGGAGGCCCACGCCGGCTGGCTCGCCGCCGGCGCCGAGCCGATCACGTTCGAGCTTCCGGGCGGCCAGGTCGTGCCCGGGGGGATGCGGTCGCGGCGGGAGACGTTCGAGCGGGCCCTGCGCGCTGCCGTGGCCGGGCAACCTGGGGTGGAGCTCAGGTGCGGCCACGTCGACGCCGTGACCCTGGACCGCTCCGGACGCGTGGACGGCCTGCGGGTGGGACACGAGGTCCTGCTTGCGGACCTGGTCGTCGACGCCTCCGGCCGGGCCGGCCGGGTGACCCGGTCCCTGCGCGGACCGGCCGCCGTGACCGGCGCGACCGGGATCGCCTACGTCGACCGGCAGTACCAGCTGCGCCCGGGTGCCGAACCCGGTCCGATGACCAACCAGATCGCCTGGCAGGCCGACCTCGACGGCTACCAAGTGATCATCTTCCCGCACGAGCGCGGAAACTTCTCGGTCCTGATCGTGCGCCCGATCGACGACCCGGACCTGGTCCTGCTGCGGCACGAGCCCGCGTTCGAGGCCGCCTGCCGGGCGGTGCCCGGGCTCTCCAGCTGGACCGACCCTGGGCGCTCCCGGCCGATCACCCCGGTGCTGGCCGGGGGCGCGCTGCTCAACCACTACCAGGGCCAGGCCGGCCCGGACGGCACGATCCGGCCGGGGCTGGTCTCCGTCGGGGACGCGGTGTGCACCACGACGCCGATCTTCGGGCGCGGGATCACCACCTCCCTGCTGCAGGCGCGCGAGCTGCTCCGGCTGCTCGACGCGCACGGCGACGACCCCGACCCGGTCCCGGCGGGGTTCGACGCCTGGTGCGAGGCACACATGCGGCCCTGGGTCGAGGACCACGTACGGATGGACGAGGCGACCCGGCGCCGCTGGGCGGGCCACGGCCTCGACCTCACCCGGCGCATCCCGTCCGATCTGATCATGGCGGCCGCCGAGGTGGATCCGGAGATCGGGCCGGCGCTCGGCAGGTACCTGGGGATGCTGGCCGGCCCGGACAGCCTGGACGCGGTCGAGCCGAGGGCCGCGGCGGTGTACCGGACCGGGTGGCGGCCCTCGCCGGCGGAGGGGCCGGACCGGCGCGAGCTGGCCGGGGTGGTCCGCGGCGCGCTGGCCCCGGCCTGACGTCGCGGGAACGGTCGAACCGCCACGGCGGCCGAACGGGTCGGTGGCCCCGCGTCGCGGCGGCCCGGTCGAACACCCGGGTGACGCCGGGCCGTTGGTCAACGAACTCGCCGAGCCGCGAACTCGCAGGAAGGTCACGGGCACATACGCGACCAGCTCCCGAGCACGTCTCGTGCGGCTTCCAGTCCGAGCCACCGAAGCGTCCCTAACGTCGGTCTGAACTGTCGAGCGGATGAAGAGCTGCAAGCCCAACGGAGACGGAAATGAGACGATGCTCTGATGAACTGATCATCAGGGCGCCATTTTCGCAGGTGGGAGGTGGTGGCCAGGGGCGGGGTCGAACCGCCGACCTACCGCTTTTCAGGCGGTCGCTCGTACCAACTGAGCTACCTGGCCGGGCGCGTTCGGCCAGGTAGCCGAACGCAGAACTGAGCGACCCAGACGGGACTCGAACCCGCGACCTTCGCCGTGACAGGGCGACGCGCTAACCAACTGCGCCACTGGGCCATGCTTGTCGTGCGTGCCCCCAACGGGATTCGAACCCGCGCTGCCGCCTTGAAAGGGCGGAGTCCTAGGCCGCTAGACGATGGGGACCCAGGCCCTGGTAGGACCGTGACCCTCAACGGCTGACCGCTGGGAGCGAAGAGAAGCATATGTCACGCACGCTCCCCGACTCAAACCGGCCCCCTGTCAACGCGCGTCATGGCCCTTGACCTGCGGCGGAACCCCGGCGAGCGGCCGGACGGTCAGCGACGCACGGGTGGGAGTTGGTCCGGCGAGGCCCCGATCAGGCCCAGCATGTCCAGCAGTTGCCGGCAGTCCTCGGAGCCCGCCGCGTTCCGCGCCACCACGATGCGTGCCCGGTGCACCTGCTCCTCGGTGACCCGGTAGGCATCGGCGGCGTTGCGTTGCGAGGGGATCGCCGAGGAGGGGGCCTCCCGGCCGTACCGCTCACCGTCCACCTGCGTCGACACCCTGCTCGATCCACTCACGTCAACACGCCTCCCCGTCGGCATCCGGAGCGAGCGCCACCGACGCACGAATCGGCCACCCCCGTCACCGTGACCTGCACGTTACCGACAGCGTTCGTGGCTCGCAGCCCCCTTACCGAGTGAGCTGATGCACTCTCAGTGACTACGTCCGCACGAGACCGCGGCGAACGGCGGTTACCCCCGAGAGGTATATTTCCTCAGGACGGCGCAACTCAGGAGGACGGCCATGCCGGGCTACAGCGACCAAAAAGATGCGCACCTACGCCGACTCCGCCGTGTCGAGGGGCAGGTGCGCGGGCTTCAGCGGATGGTCGACGAGGATGTCTACTGCATCGACGTGCTGACCCAGGTCTCGGCCGCGACCCGGGCGCTGCAGTCGTTCGCCCTGGAGCTACTGTCCGAACACATGGCCAGCTGTGTGGTCGACGCGGCCCGGGCCGGCGACGACGAGGCGTCGGTGAAGGTCCGCGAGGCGGCCGATGCGATTGCCCGTCTCGTACGGTCCTGACCAGGCACTTCGCCTTCACGCAGCCCCGACGCACCGCCGTTCGATCCCGCCCCGAGATGTCGAGGAGTCGTCATGTCCGTCGAGAGTGCGCACCGGACCACGGTCACCGTCACCGGCATGACCTGTGAGCACTGCGTGCGCGCGGTCACCGAGGAGCTGAGCGCGCTGGACGGCGTGCACGAGGTCGATGTGGCCCTCAGTAGCGGCCTGGTGACGGTCACGAGCAGCCGCGAGCTAAGTGGTACGGAAATCGCGGAAGCCGTCGAGGAGGCCGGGTACGAACTGGCCGGTTGACGCGCCGAATCGGCGGCTCGCCGCACCGGCGCGGCCCCCTAACGGGTACTCACCCGTTTGCCACGCCGACCCCGGCTAACGTCACGCGGCATGGTGTTTCGCGATCGCCCTTCCCGGCACCGCGCCGTGGACGCCCCCGGCGGGACGACGCCGGACCAGGAGTTGGAGTCGTTCCTGGCGGCGATCACGCCGGAGCCTGACCCCGGGGACGCCGAGTCGACCGGGCGCCTCGACTCCGCCCAGGTGTTCCCGGTCCGCCTGCCGGAGCTGCGGATCGAGCAGCTGCGCAGGCTGGCCGTGGCCCGGGGCATTCCGGCCGCCTCGCTGGTGCGGGACTGGGTGCTCGAGCGGCTGGACCGGGAGGACCCCGGCTTCGGTCCCGCCGCGAACCCGGTGGCCGGTGGCGCCGAGCCGGACCAGTTCGCGGCGACGGCAGCCACCGGGTTCGCCGGTTCGTCTTCGCGGCCGCCCTCCGGGCCGTCCGCCGGCGTCTCGTCCCGGGTGGGCCGCACGCCGACGGACGAGGCCGAGCTCATGGATGTGCCGTGGCTGTCGATGAGCGGCCCGATGCCGGTGCGGAATGGGCTGTCGGACGGCGGCCGGGAGGTCGACGACCGGCTCTCCGTGGGCGCGCCGTCGCCCTCCGACGACCTGCTCCCGGCCGGCGACCACCTGCCACTGGGCACCCCGAGATCGGCCGGCGATCTGCTCCCCTCGGGCGACCTCCCGGCCCTCGGCGCCGGGCCGGGTCTCGGCCGGACCGTGGCCGCCGCAGCCGACCCGTTCGGGGGCGACGGCGACGTCCCGGCCGCCGGCATGCTTCCGGGGACCGGCACCGGCATGCTCCCCGGCCCCGGCGGGAGCGCCGGTACGGTGCCGGCCGGGGGCATGCTCCCCTCGGGTAGCCCCGTGCCGGTCCCGGACCTGCTCTCCGCCGAGGATTACGCGCCCGCCGAGACGCACCCGCCCAACGGCACCCGACAGGCAGCCGGGGATTCCGTGCCGCTCGGCGAGCGGTTCCCGCTCGGCGAGCCGTTCCCGCTCGGCGACCTGTTCCCGATCGGCGACCGCCCCCGTGGCGCGGACCGCCGCTCGGGACGCCGACGCGGGGTCCGGCAGCCGTCGTCCGGCGAGCAGGCGACCGACGGCCGCACCGGATCGCACGTGCGGGCCACGCCGGTCACGCCGCTGTTCCCCGACGGCCCCGCACCCGAGCCCCGGCGGGAGCCCGCGGGCGAGGCCGGGCCACGGCAGGCCCGGCACCGCGCGCCCGAGCCGATCACCCCGCTGCACGCTCGGCGCCGCCCGCACTGACCGGCTGCCGTCACCCATCGCCGGTCCGCCGTCACCCACACCGGGCCGCCGTGCCCGTCGATCCGCCGTCACCCATCGCCGGTCCGCCGTGCCCGCCGGGCGGTCGATCCGCCGTCGCCGAGCGCGGCGTGCCGCGCCCGTCATGGCCCGTCGGGGGCTCCGGGGCCTAGGGTCATCCGGGGATCTCGACACTCATCACCGGACGCTGGGAGGCGACATGGGCGGCTATCGGGACGCGTTCCGGGCGAGCATCGAGGATCCGGAGGGGTTCTGGGGCGCCGCCGCCACGGCGATCGACTGGTACCGGGCACCCACGCAGGTCCTCGACTCGTCGAACCCGCCGTTCTACCGCTGGTTCCCGGACGGTGAGCTGAACACCTGCCACAACGCGCTGGACCGGCACGTGGATGCCGGCAACGGCGAGCGCACGGCGTTGATCTACGACAGCCCGGTGACCGGAACCAAGGCCCGGTACAGCTACCTCGAGCTGCGCGACGCGGTCGCCCGGTTCGCCGGCGTGCTGGCCGCGCAGGGCGTGGCCAAGGGCGACCGGGTGGTGATCTACCTGCCGATGGTGCCCGAGGCGCTGGTGGCCATGCTGGCCTGCGCCCGCCTGGGCGCGGTGCACTCGGTGGTGTTCGGCGGGTTCGCGCCCAAGGAGCTCGCGGTGCGGATCGACGACGCCGCGCCGAAGGTGGTCGTCTCGGCCTCCTGCGGCATCGAGGGCAAGCGGATCATCGAGTACAAGCCGCTGCTGGACCGCGCGATCGAGATGGCCTCCCACAAGCCGGATCGCTGCGTGATCCTGCAGCGTCCGCAGGTCGAGGCCACCCTGGGCGAGCGCGACCTGGACTGGACGAGCGCGGTGGCCGAGGCCGAGCCGGCCGACTGCGTGCCGGTCGCCGCCACCGACCCCCTCTACATCCTCTACACCTCGGGCACCACGGGTAAGCCGAAGGGCGTCGTGCGGGACAACGGCGGGCATGCCGTGGCGCTGCGCTGGACGATGGAGAACATCTACGACATCTCCCCCGGCGACACCATGTTCACCGCGTCCGACGTGGGCTGGGTGGTCGGCAGCTCGTACATCGTCTACGCGCCGCTGATCACCGGCGCGACCACGGTGCTCTACGAGGGCAAGCCCGTCGGCACGCCGGACGCCGGGCAGTTCTGGCGGCTGGTCGCCGAGTACGGGGTGCGGTCGCTGTTCACCGCGCCCACCGCGTTCCGGGCGATCAAGAAGGAGGACCCGAAGGGCGCGCTGCTCGCCGACCACGACGTGTCCCCGCTGAAGTACCTGTTCCTGGCCGGGGAGCGCCTCGACCCGGAGACGCTACGCTGGGCGCAGGACCTGCTGGGCGTCCCGGTGATCGACCACTGGTGGCAGACCGAGACCGGGTGGCCGATCGCGGCGAACCTGATGGGGCTGGAGCCGATGCCGGTCAAGCCCGGCTCGCCGACGGTGCCGGTGCCGGGCTGGAACGTCTCGGTGCTGGACACCGCCGGCTCGCCCGCGCCGCCGGACACCGACGGGGCGATCGTGATCAAGCTGCCGCTGCCCCCGGGGTCGCTGCCCACCCTGTGGCACGACGACGAGCGGTTCGTGGCCTCGTACCTGTCCGCGTTCGAGGGCTACTACCTGACCGGCGACGGCGGCCACGTGGACGCCGACGGCTACGTGTTCGTGATGGGCCGCACCGACGATGTGATCAACGTGGCCGGGCACCGGCTGTCCACCGGCAGCATGGAGGAGATCCTGGCCGGGCATCCCGACGTCGCCGAGTGCGCGGTGATCGGGGTCGCGGACCAGATGAAGGGCCAGCTGCCGCGCGGGTTCGTGGTGCTCAAGTCCGGTGTGGAGATCAACGGCGAGGCCGACGAGGAGAAGCTGCGCGCCGAGCTGGTGCAGATGGTGCGCGACCAGATCGGCGCGGTCGCCGCGTTCAAGGACGTGTCGATCGTGCCGGGGCTGCCCAAGACCCGGTCCGGGAAGATCCTGCGCAAGACCATGCGCGGCATCGCGGACGGCAGGGACGAGCCGGTGCCCTCGACGATCGACGACCCGGCGGTGCTGGACACGCTGCGCCCGGTGCTGCGCCGGACCTGACCGCGCGGCTCACGACAGCATCCGCTCGGTGAGCGCCATCGCGTCGGCGGGGGCGCGCACCTTGACGTCGTTGTCGAAGTAAACGAAGACGTCGCGCTCGGCCGACCAGCCGCGCACCTTGGCCGCCCACGCGTCGAGCGCCTCGTCGGTGTAGCCGCTGGTGTACAGCTCGGCGTCGCCGTGCAGCCGCACGTACACCAGCCCGGCGGTGATCTCCTCGAAGTAGGGCCAGGTGCCGGCCGAGTCGGCCACCACCAGCGCAACGTCGTGCGCGCGCAGCAGCGCCGGGAACTCCGGCGTGCGGAAGCTGCCGTGCCGGACCTCCAGCGCGTAGCGCACCGGGCGGCGGGCGTCGGTGGTGGTCCACGCGCGGCCGTCGAGCCGCTCGTCGTGGCGGCCGGCGAGCGCGGCGGCGGCCTCGGTGTCCCGGGGCAGCGCCGCGAGGAACGTGTCCAGCCGCTCGGCGTCCCAGCCCAGCGTCGGCGGCAGCTGCCAGAGCACGGGGCCGAGCTTGGGCCCCAGCGCCAGTATCCCGGAGGCGAAGAAGTTGGCCAGCAGCGTGTCCGGGTCGCGCAGCTTCTTCAGGTGCGTGACGAACCGGGGCCCCTTGACCGAGAAGACGAAGTCGTCCGGGGTCTGCGCCGCCCAGGTCTGGTAGCTC
This sequence comes from Pseudonocardia sp., assembly GCA_036497465.1. Classification (GTDB taxonomy): domain Bacteria; phylum Actinomycetota; class Actinomycetes; order Mycobacteriales; family Pseudonocardiaceae; genus Pseudonocardia. The sequence goes on from DASXJJ010000184.1 coordinate 11,349, forward strand.
GTAGGGCGCTGCAGGGAGTAGAAGGACCCGTTGAGCTCCACGCTGCGCAGGGATCGGGACAGGAACTCCAGCTCGCGCTTCTGTGGCAGGCCCGGCGGGTAGAAGATCCCGCGCCAGGGCGGGTACACCCACCCCGACGTCCCGATACGTACCCCGTGCCCGCTGATCCGCCGATCGTAGGCCGCGCGTGCGCCGACGCGCCGGTCGGCGGTGTCGGCGCTGGTCACCGGCCATCTGGCCGACCCGCCGGGCAGGGGTGAGCAGGCTACCGGGGAGACTGTCAACCACGACATGCCCACGACGGCGAAACCGAAGGTGGCACCGCTTGAGACATCGCACCCGATCCACTCGGACCCAGTGATCGATGATCTCTGACGTGCTGGAGACCTTCGCGCCGGCCCGGCCGCTGGTCGCGCGGCCGCGGTTCGCGACCCGTCCGGTGGCCGTGGTGGCCGCCGTGGCGGGGCTGCTCGCGCTGTGGTCCAGCACGATGCGCCCCTACCAGTACGACGAGCTGTACTTCCTGGCGTCCGGGCGCCACCTGGCCTGGGGCTACGCCGACCAGCCGCCGCTGGTGCCGCTGCTGGCCCACCTCGCCGAGCTGGTCGCGCCGGACACCCCGGTGCTGTTCCGGCTGCCCGCCGTGCTGCTCTACGCGGCCGGGGTGCTGGCCACCGGCGCGATCGCCAGGGAGTTCGGCGGCCACCGCCGCGCCCAGGTGCTCGCGGCCGTCGCGTACGGCGGGTCGCTGTGGCTGGTCCAGGTGTCGCACTGGGCCACCACGTACTCGCTGGACCCGCACCTGTGGACGATCGTGCTGTGGTTGCTGGTGCGCGCCGCCGGCCGCCCGGCGCAGCGCAGGCACTGGGGGCTGCTCGTCGCGGGCCTGGTGACGCTGGTCGACATGCAGGTGAAGTTCCTGGTGCCGATCGTGTGGGCCACGGCGCTGGCCGCCGCGCTGGTCGTCGGGCCGCGCTGGCTGGTGCGCAGGCCCGAGCTGTGGGCCGGGCTGACCCTCGCCGCGCTGGCCTGCGTGCCGACCCTGCTGTGGCAGTCCGCGAACGGCTGGCCGTACGCGCAGATGCAGCAGGTGGTCGCGGCCGAGTCCCCCCGCTGGACGCTCGTCCCGGTGGCGCTGCTCGGCTACGGCGTGGTGACCGGCATGGTGATGGCGGTGCACGGGTTGTGCCGGCTGCTGCGCGCGCCCGAGCTCGCCACCTGGCGGTTCCTCGGCATCGGCGTGCTGGGCTCGGTGGCCTGCCTGTTCGTGGCAAGCGGGCGCTCGTACTACCTCGCGGGGTTCACCGGGCTGCTGGTTGCCGCGTCCGCGGTGGGCCTGGAGGCTCGCCGACCGCCGCGCTGGTGGGGCTGGGCGGTGTCCCGGCCGGCGCTGGCGGTCTCGGTGCTGGGCTGCATGCTGCTGCTCCCGCTCGGCCCGCCCGGGTGGAACCCGCTGGTGGCGCTGGCCGACGCGGCCAACGTGCAGCCCGGGGTCACCTCCGGCGCGGAGGCCGCCTACGCCGCGCTGCCACCCGAGCGGCGCGCGCACACCGCTCTGGTCGCGCAGAACTACCCGCTGGCCTCCGCGGTCGACGTGTACACCCCGTACCGCGCCTACAGCCCGCACCGCGGCTACTGGTACTTCGGCCGGCCGCCGGACGGCGCGAGCTCGGTGCTCTGGGTGGGCGACGACCCGTCCCGGCTGCGCCCCTGGTTCGACACCGTCACCGCGCTGCCGACGGCGAGCGGACCCCCGCTGTGGCTGGCCCAGGGCCGGCGCGCGGACTGGACGACGATCTGGGCCACCTGGCGGCAGATGCTGTGACGCGTGCCGTCGGGCGCTCCGGGTCCCGCGGCGCTACGGTCGCCGCCGTGCGGAGTGTGAGCGGGGCGGCGGACTGGCCGGTCGAGCACGCGGCGGTGGCCGTGGTGGACAGCGGTGGCACGAGAGCGACCCACGGCCCGCAGGACCGCGAGTTCCGGCTGGCCTCGGTGACCAAGCTGCTCAGCGCCTACGCCGTGCTCGTCGCGGTGGCCGAGGGTGCCCTGGAGTGGGACCAGCCGGCCGGCCCGCCCGGCGCCACCGTCCGGCACCTGATCGCGCACGCCTCCGGCCTGGCCTTCGACTCCGCCGAGGTGCAGGCCGACCCGGGCACCCGGCGCATCTACTCGAACACCGGGTTCGCCGTGCTGGCCGACACCCTCACCGACGCCACCGGCATCACGTTCGCCGACTACCTGAACGAGGCCGTCTTCGACCCGCTGGGCATGACCAGCTCGCGGCTGACCGGGTCGGCCGGCGCCGGCGCGATGTCCACCTGCGCGGACCTGGCCCGATTCGCCGCCGAGCTGCAGGCGCCGAAGCTGCTGGACGCGGCGACGGTGGCCGAGGCGACCGGCGAGCCCGCGTTCCCGGGCCTGGACGGCGTGCTCCCCGGCTACGGGCGGCAGCGGCCCAACGACTGGGGGCTCGGTTTCGAGCTGCGCGACCACAAGGACCCGCACTGGACGGGGCAGCGCAGCTCGCCTCGCACCTTCGGCCACTTCGGCCAGTCGGGCACGTTCCTCTGGGTGGACCCGGACGCCCGCCTGGCCTGCGTCGCGCTGACCGACCGCGCGTTCGGGCCGTGGGCGATCGAGGCGTGGCCGGCGTTCACCGACGCGGTGCTCGCCGAGGCCGCGACCGCCACCCCCGGCTGACGCTCAGCCGTCTGCGTCGAGCAGCACGGCCAGCTCGCTCTTGAGGTACTCGACCAGCGTGGCCACGTCCGGCACCTGGTCGCGGTCGGCCACTATGCCCACGTCCAGCGCGCCGCAGTAGCTCATCACCGTGATGTTCAGGCCCATCCCGTCGGTGATCACCGATACCGGGTAGGTGGCCAGCACCTTCGCCCCGGCCAGGTACAGCGGGAACTGGGGCCCCGGCACGTTCGACACCACCAGGTTCCACAGCGGGTGGCCGCCCCGGCGGCTGGACAGGGCGAAGCTCAGCCGGGCCGCGCGGGAGAAGACCGCGGGCGGGATGAAGTGGTTGGCGTCGGCCAGCAGCTCGGCCGGCATGCCGCGCTGGGTCTCCTTCATCTCGGAGAGCGCGTCGTGCGTGGCGCGCAGCCGGACGAGCGGGTCGGGCTCGGTGGTCAGCAGCGGCACCGTCATCAACATGATCTGGTTGCCGAAGGTGCCGGCCTGCTCCGGGGTGCGCACCGAGATCGGGATCTGGGCCACCAGCGGGACGTCGGGCAGCGCGTCGTGCGCGATCAGCCAGCGGCGCAGCGCCCCGGCGCACAGCGACACGACCACGTCGTTCACCGACACGTCGTGCACCTTCTTGACCGTCTTCACCTCGTCCAGCGACAGGCTGCCGAACGCGAACCGCCGGTGCGGCGACAGCGGCCGGCTGAACGGCGTGCGCGGTGCCTCCATGCCACCGAAGCCGCGCGCGGCGGCATCCGACCCGCCCAGTGCGCGCCGCACCCCGCCGATGGCCCGGCCCAGCTGCGGCACCCCCGGCACCGCGCGCAGCGACCGCACCTCCTCCAGGTGCGGCAGCGCGGCGGGCAGCGCCTTGACCGCCCGCAGCGGGTAGCGGGCCAGACCGAGCAGCCCGCGGCCGACCATCTCGGCGGTGCCGGGCACCCGGTCCGCACCGGCCAGCGCCGGGTCGACCGTTCGGATCTCCGGGGTGAGGTCGAGCAGCGCGCCGAGGATCTCCGCCCCGGACAGCCCGTCGATCAGCGAGTGGTGGATCTTGGTGAGCACGGCCACCTTGTCCTCGTGCACGCCGAACAGCAGGTAGATCTCCCACAGCGGGCGCGCCCGGTCCAGCGGCCGGGCCACGATCCGGGCCACCTGCTCGGCCAGCATGTCGTCGGTGCCCGGCGCGGGCAGGGCCAGCTCCCGCACGTGGAAGTCGAGGTCGAAGTCCGGGTCGTCCAGCCAGTAGCCGTGGTCCAGCCCGAGCGGCACCTCGACCAGCCGCCAGCGCAGCGGCGGCACCAGCGAAAGGCGGGCCTGGATCACCCGCTGGAACGCGGCCAGGGTCAGCTCACCGCCCGGCGCGGTGGCCGGGTCGAGCAGCATCAGCATGCCGACGTGCCCGTACTGGCGCGGGCTCTCCAGGGCGAGGAACTGGGCATCGACGCTTGTGAGCTGGCGCACGTGCCCGAACCTAACGCACCAGGTTACCCACCGGTACCGCCGCCGCGCCGGGGTCCGCGGCGGCGGCCCCCGAAAGGGCATGGCCGAGGCCGGACCGGACTTGCGACAATGGACCTCGTTGTGTCGCCAGAAGAGACCGTGAACCCAGCCCAGCCGGCGCCGGCCGTGACGATCAGCTATCCGCCGGAGCTGCCGATCAGTGCACGGCGCGACGAGCTGGCCGCCGCCATCCGGGACCACCAGGTGGTGATCGTGGCCGGCGAGACCGGCTCGGGGAAGACCACCCAGCTGCCCAAGATCTGCCTGGAGCTCGGCAGGGGCGGCGGCCCCGGGAAGATCGGCCACACCCAGCCGCGCCGGATCGCCGCGCGCACCATCGCCTCCCGGATCGCCGCCGAGCTGGGCTCCGAGGTGGGCGACGTGGTCGGCTGGAAAGTGCGCTTCACCGACGAGGTGTCCGACCGCACCCGGATCAAGCTGATGACCGACGGCATCCTGCTGGCCGAGCTGGGCCGGGACCGGCTGCTCCGCCAGTACGACACGCTGATCATCGACGAGGCGCACGAGCGCAGCCTGAACATCGACTTCATCCTCGGCTACCTGAAGCGGCTGCTACCCCGCAGGCCGGACCTGAAACTGATCATCACCTCGGCCACGATCGACCTGGAGCGCTTCGCCGAGCACTTCGGCACCCCGGGCCGACCGTCGCCGATCGTCGAGGTGTCCGGCCGGACCTACCCGGTGGAGCTGCGCTACCGGCCGCTGACCGACCCCGACGACCCGCGCGCGGAGGAGCTGGACGAGCCCGAGGCGATCGTCGCGGCCTGCCGGGAGCTGGCCGCGGAGGGCCCGGGGGACGTGCTGGTGTTCCTGCCCGGCGAGCGGGACATCCGGGACGCGGCGGAGAGCCTGGCCGGCGCGGTCACCGCCGACGGGCAGCGCGGCGTGCTGCGCAACACCGAGATCCTGCCGCTGTACGCGCGGCTGTCCACCGCCGAGCAGCAGCGGGTGTGGTCCTCGTACGGGCACGGGGTCCAGCGGCGGGTGGTGCTGGCCACCAACGTCGCGGAGACCTCGCTGACGGTGCCCGGCATCCGGTACGTGGTGGACACCGGCACCGCCCGGATCTCCCGGTACAGCCACCGCACCAAGGTGCAGCGGCTGCCCATCGAGAGGATCTCCCAGGCCTCGGCCGCCCAGCGCGCCGGGCGTTGCGGGCGGACCAGCGACGGCATCTGCATCCGGCTCTACACCGAGGACGACTTCGACGCCCGCCCCGAGTTCACCGACCCGGAGATCCTGCGCACCAACCTCGCCTCGGTGGTGCTCCGGATGATCTCCCTGGGGCTGGGCGAGATCGCCGAGTTCCCGTTCGTCGAGCCGCCGGACCGGCGCGCGGTCGCCGACGGGGTCAACCTGCTGCACGAGCTCGGGGCGGTCGCCGCTCCGACGGCCACCCAGCAGCGGATCACCGAGATCGGCCGCTCGCTGGACCGGCTGCCGATCGACCCCCGGTTCGCCCGGATGCTGCTGGAGGCCGACCGCAACGGCTGCGCCGCCGAGGTGCTGATCATCGTCGCGGCGATGGCCATCCAGGACCCCCGGGAGCGCCCGTCCGACGCCCAGGAGGCCGCCGACGCCTCGCACGCCCGGTTCGCCGACCCGCGCTCGGACTTCGTCAGCTACCTGAACCTGTGGCGCTACCTGCGGCAGCGGCGCGCCGAGCTGTCCAGCAGCCAGTTCCGCCGGATGTGCAGGGGCGAGTACCTGCACTTCCTGCGGATCCTGGAGTGGCAGGACCTGCACGGCCAGCTGCGCAGGGCGTTGCGCGAGATGGACATCGACGCGCGCGAGCCGACCAGGGCGGCCGACGAGCCGGACACGGGGACCGATCCGAGGGCGATCCACCAGTCGCTGCTGGCCGGGCTGCTCTCGCACATCGGGCTGCAGACCGAGCCGCCGCCTGCGCGGGGCAACGAGCAGCAGAACCGCAACCGCCGCCGGGCCCAGCAGCGCCAGCGCAACACCTACACGGGCGCCCGGAACGCCTCGTTCGCGATCTTCCCCGGGTCCGCGCTGTTCCGCCGCCCGCCGCGCTGGGTGATGGCCGCCGAGCTGGTGGAGACCTCCCGGCTGTGGGCGCGCACGGTGGCCCGGATCGAACCGGAGTGGATCGAGCCGCTGGCCACCCACCTGGTCAGGAGCACCTTCTCCGAACCGGCCTGGTCGGCCAAGCGGGGTGCCGTGATGGCCCGCGAGAAGGTCACCCTGTACGGGGTGCCGATCGTGGTGGACCGGCTGACCACCTACACCTCGGTCGACCCGGAGCTGTGCCGGGAGCTGTTCATCCGGCACGCGCTGGTCCAGGGCGAGTGGCACACCCAGCACCGGTTCTTCCACCGCAACCGCGAGCTGCTGGACGAGGTCGGCGAGTGGGAGCAGCGGGCGCGCCGCCGCGACATCGGGGTCGACGAGCAGACCCTGTTCGACTTCTACGACAAGCGGCTGCCCGACGACGTCGCCTCGGTGCGGCACTTCGACCGGTGGTGGAAGGCGGCCGGCCGGGAGAACCCTGAGCTGCTGGACCTGTCGCTGGAGGAGGTCGCGCGCGGCGGGCCGGTGTCCGAGCGGGAGTACCCCTCGTTCTGGTCCACGTCCACCCCCGGCGCCGAGGACGCCCCCGCCCGGCTGGCGCTGCGTTACGAGTTCGAGCCGGGCACCGCCACCGACGGCGTGAGCGTGGACGTGCCGCTGACGATGCTCGACCAGGTCGACGGGGACACCTTCGGCTGGCAGGTACCGGGCCACCGCGAGGAACTGGTCACCGCGCTGATCCGCTCGCTGCGCAAGGACCTGCGGCGCAACTTCGTGCCGGTGCCCGACTACGTGCGCGCCGCGCTGGCCCGCATGGACCCGTCGGCCGGCACGCTCGCCGACGAGCTGAGCCGGGTGCTGCGCGAGATGGCCGGGGTCACCGTGCCCCGGGACGCGTGGCGGTGGGACCGGGTGCCCGAGCACCTGCGCGTCACGTTCCGGGTCACCGGGGAGGACGGCGCGGTGGTCGCCACCGGCAAGGACCTCCCCGCGCTGCGCGCCCGGCTGGCCGGCCGCTCGCGGGCCGCGCTGTCCTCGGCGGCCGGGGCGGACGTCGAGCGCACCGGGCTGACCTCGTGGTCGCTGGGTGAGCTGCCGGCCGAGGTGCGCCGCGACCGGGGCGGCCACCAGATCGTCGGCTACCCGGCGCTGGTCGACGCGGGCGCCGCCGTCGACGTGCGGGTGTTCGGCACGCCCGCCGAGCAGCGCGCGGCGATGTGGCGGGGCACCCGGCGGCTGCTGCTGCTCACCGTGCCCTCCCCGGTGCGCCAGGTGCGCCGGACGCTGCGCAACGCCGACGCGCTGGCGCTGTCCCAGGGTCCGCACGGGTCGCTGGACGCGCTGCTCGCCGACTGCCTGGACGCCGCCGCCGACGCCGTGCTGGCCCGCGCGGGCGGACCGGCCCGGACCGCCGACGGGTTCGCCCGGCTGGCCGAGGCCGCGCGCACCGGCCTGACCGGCGCTCTGGTCGAGGTGCTGGACGCGGTGGTCGAGGTCCTCGCGGCGGCCACCGACGTACGTGGCCGGCTCGCCGGGATCCGCGCCCCCGGGGTCGAGTCGTCGCTGGCCGACGTGCGCGCGCAGCTGGACGCGCTGGTGTACCCGGGGTTCGTGGCGGCCACCGGCGCGGACCGGCTGGCCGACGTGGCCCGGTACCTGCGGGCGGCGTCGCGGCGGCTGGAGACGCTGCCCCGCGAGCCCACCCGCGACCGGGACTGGATGGCCAGGGTGCACGAGGTGCGGGTGGCCTACGACGAGCTGCTCGCCGGCCTGCCGCCGGGGCGCCCGGTGCCGGCGGCGGCCGTCGAGATCCGGTGGATGATCGAGGAGCTGCGGGTCAGCTTCTTCGCGCAGCCCCTGGGCACCAGGTACCCGGTGTCCGAGAAGCGCATCTACCGCGCGATCGACGACCTGCTCCCCTGAGCCCGCGCCGGGCGGCGGTCAGGTGCCCGGGCGGTCGCCGATCCGCTGGGCGACCATCCACAGGTGGCCGAACGGGTCGCGCAGCCGCCCGGCCCGGTCGCCGTACTCGTGGTCGGTGACCGGGACGAGCGCCTCGGCGCCCGCGTCCACCATCCGCGCGGCGGCCGCGTCGGCGTCCGGCACGTACCAGGCCATGATCACCGGCACCGAGCCGTCGGTCGGCGCGGGGTCGACCGCGTCGGCCTCCTTGACCGCGAAGCCGACCCCGCCCACCCGTAGCATCGCGTGCACCACGGACCCACCGGGTGCGACGTAGCGCTCGGTCACCTCCGCGCCGAACGCCCGGGTATAGAACGCCAGCGCCGCGTCCGCGTCCCGGACCACCAGCCGGGGGTACATCTCCACGTCATCGCTCATGCCCCCATCCTCGCGAGCACGCCGCCGGGCGGTCTTGGCGGAACCGGAGCCGGCGGCGTGCCGGTGAGCCCCGGCACGCCGCCGGGAGTCTTGGCGGAACCGGAGCCGGCGGCGTGCCGGGGCTCACCGGGCGAAGTCGGGCAGGGCCTCCCTGGCCAGCTCGGCCCGGCCCTTGGGCTCCTCCCACTCCTCCTGCCGGCCGAGCGCGGTCAGGTCGAGGTAGTAGTAGCCGCCGCCGAGCTGCTCCGCGCCCCGGCCGTAGGTGGAGTAGGTATGGAACACCGAGCTCCCGTCGCGGACGAAACAGCTCAGCCCGGGCTGCTCGGAGGGCTGCGCGCCGGTGAAGTAGTACCCGGTGCCGGCCCGCTCGTGCTCCTCGAGGGTCTGGTAGTTGTAGATCACCGGGGCCACCGACTCGTCCATGGTGACCGCGTAGTCGTAGTTGAAGTCGCTGCCGTGGGAGGAGTACCAGGGGAAGGTCCAGCCCTTCCGCGCCCGGTAGTCGTCGATCTTCTCCAGCGGCGCGCGGGACACCGTCGCCAGCGTGGTCTCCCGCGCCGCCAGGTGCCGGTGGAGCCCCGGCGCGCGCTCGTCGGCGCTGGCCGAGCAGCTGGGGCAGCCGTCGGCCCACTCCGGGGCGAACATGAAGTGGGCCACCATCAGCTGGCGCCGGCCCTCGAACAGGTCGAGCAGGCCGACCTTCCCGTCCGGACCCTCGAAGACGTACTCCTTGTCCACCAGCACCATCGGCAGCCGGCGGCGGTCGGCGTTCAGCGCGTCCCTGGCGCGGGTCAGCTCCTTCTCCCTGGTCAGTAGCTCCTTGCGCGCGGTCAACCACTCGGTGCGGGACACGACCTGGGGCAGGCTCACGGTTCTCTCCTCTGCTCTACCGGACATCCCCGGGTCGGTACCGACCCACCCCGACCGGACATCTCATCGCGGAGTTCCGAAGTTTTTCCCCGCACCCGCGGGCTGGGCGCGGACGCGCCCGATCCCGTCATGGCGCCACGCTGACGGCTCGCGAATGAAGATCGAAGCGCTGTGGACCGGAGCTTCTGTCCGTCGGGGTGAACCGGTCAGCCGGTGGCGCCGATCTCCCTGGCGATCAGCATCCGCTGCACCTCGGAGGTGCCCTCGCCGATCTCCAGGATCTTCGCGTCCCGGTAGAACCGGGCCACCGGGAACTCGTTCATGAAGCCGTAGCCACCGAAGATCTGGGTGGCCTCGCGGGCGTTGTCCATCGCGGCATTGGAGGACACCAGCTTGGCGATCGCCGCCTCCTTCTTGAACGGCTCGCCGCGCAGCATCCTGCTCGCCGCGTCGTAGTAGGCCAGCCGGGCGGTGTGCGCGCGGACCTCCATGTCGGCCAGCTTGAACTGGGTGACCTGGTAGCTGCCGATGGTGTGGCCGAACGCCTCCCGCTCCCGGGTGTAGCGCAGGCACTCGTCGACGCAACCCTGGGCCAGCCCGACCGACAGCGCGGCGATGGCGATCCGGCCCTCGTCCAGGATCCGCAGGAACTGCGCGTAGCCCTTGCCGCGCTCCCCCACCAGGTTGGCGGCCGGCACCCGGCAGTCGGCGAAGGACAGCTCGCGGGTGTCCGAGGCGTTCCAACCCACCTTGGAGTACTTCGGCGCCACCGAGAATCCGGGCGTGCCGGCGGGCACCAGGATCGCGGAGATCTCCTTGCGGCCGCCGTGCGTGCCGGTCACCGCCGTGACCGTCACCGCGCTGGTGATGTCGGTCCCGGCGTTGGTGATGAACGACTTGGACCCGTTGATCACCCACTCGTCGCCGTCCAGCACGGCCGTGGTCCGGGTGGCACCGGCGTCCGACCCGCCGCCCGGCTCGGTCAGCCCGAACCCGGCCAGCTTCTCCCCCGCGCACAGCGCCGGCAGCCATTCGGCCTTGAGCTCGTCGGAGCCGAACCGGTGGATCGGCATGGCGCCCAGCGAGACGCCCGCCTCCAGGGTGATCGCCACCGACGAGTCGACCCTGGCCAGCTCCTCTAGCGCCAGGCACAGCGCGAAGTAGTCGCCGCCCATCCCGCCGTGCTCCTCCGGGAACGGCAGCCCGAACAGCCCCATCCGGCCCATCTGGGTCACCAGCTCGTACGGGAACTCCTCCCGCACGTAGAACCCGCCGATCACCGGCGCGACCTGCTCGCGGGCGAACTCCTCGACCGTCTTGCGCAGGTCGGAGTACTCCTCGGGCAACCGATGGTCGATCATTGCTGTGCTCCCGTCGCTTCGGCGGCCGGCTCCGGGACGACCGTGACCAGTGCTTCGTCGACCGCGACCTGGCTGCCCTCGTGCACCACGAGCTCGGCCACCGTGCCGTCGGTGGGGGCGCCGATGGTGTGCTCCATCTTCATCGCCTCGATGACCAGCAGCGGCTGGCCCGCGCTCACCACGTCGCCGTCGGCCACCGCGACCGACAGCACGGTGCCGGGCATCGGGCTGCGCAGCGTCCCGCCGGCCGCCCCGCCGGTGTCGGACCGGGCGGCGGCCAGCGGGCCGGTCTCGGTCAGCGCCCAGCCGCGGCCCCGGCGGCCCAGCCAGCGTTGCCCGTGCGCGTCGGCGGTGACGTAGCGCTGGGTGGCCCCCGCGTAGCTGAGCACCAGCTCCCCGCCGACCGCGCCCGCTGTGCCCACCGCGCCCACCGTGCCCGGCCCGCCGGCGTCGTCCCGGCGCAGCGCGCAGGCCACCGGTTCGCCGCCGCCCACCGACACCTCCGCGGCACCCGCCCGGCCGCGGACCCGCACGTCCACCGGCTGGTGGCCGGGCAGCTCGAACCGCCAGGTGCTCCACGCCGGCTCGCCGAGGCGCCACCCGCCGGGCAGGTCCCACGGGTCGGTCAGCCCGGCCGGACCGGTTCCGGGGCCACCCGCCGGCGGCTCCAGCTCCAGCACCCGGTGCAGCGCCGCGACGGCGTACACCGGCTCCGGGATGGCGCCCTCCACCAGCTCGTCCAGCGACCGCTCGACCAGCCCGGTGTCCAGCCGGCCGGCCGCGACGTCGGGATGGCGCAGCAGCGCCCGCAGGAACGCGACGTTGGTGGTCACCCCGAGCACGGAGGTGTCGGCGAGCGCGCGGTCCAGCCGGCGCAGCGCGGTCTCCCGGTCCGGACCGTGCGCCATCACCTTGGCCAGCATCGGGTCGTACGCGCCGCCGATCTCCAGGCCGGGGCGCAGGCACGAGTCGACCCGCACGCCCGGCCCGCCCGGTTCGTGCAGCGTCAGCACCCGGCCGCCGGTCGGCAGGAAGCCGCGCGAGGGGTCCTCGGCGTAGATCCGGGCCTCCACCGCGTGCCCGTCCAGCCGGACGTCGGCCTGGGTCAGCCCGAGCGGTTCCCCGGCGGCCACCCGCAGCTGCAGCTCCACCAGGTCCAGGCCGGTGACCAGCTCGGTGACCGGGTGCTCGACCTGCAGCCGGGTGTTCATCTCCATGAAGAAGAAGTCGTCGGCGTCGGCACCGTCGACGATGAACTCCACCGTTCCGGCGCCGGTGTAGCCGACCGCGCGGGCCGCCTCCACCGCCGAGGCGCCCATCGCCTCGCGCTGGGCCGGGGTGAGCAGCGGTGACGGCGCCTCCTCGATGATCTTCTGGTGCCGGCGTTGCAGGCTGCACTCCCGCTCGCCCAGGTGCACGACCCCGCCGTGCCGGTCGGCCATCACCTGGATCTCGATGTGCCGGGGGTCGGTGACGAACCGCTCCACCAGCAGCGTGTCGTCGCCGAAGCTGCCGCGCGCCTCGCGGCGGGCGCCGGCGATCGCGTCGCGCAGGTCCCGCTCGGCGGTCACCAGGCGCATGCCTTTCCCGCCGCCGCCCGCCGACGGCTTGATCAGCACCGGGAAGCCGGTGTCGACGGCCAGCGCGGCCAGCTCGTCGTCGGACTGGCCGGGCTCACCGCCGCCGGGGACCACCGGCACGCCGGCCGCCGACACGGTGGCCTTCGCCCGGATCTTGTCGCCCATCGCCTCGATCGCGGACACCGGCGGGCCGATGAACACCAGCCCGGCGTCCGCGCAGGCCCGGGCGAACCCGGCGTTCTCGGACAGGAAGCCGTAGCCGGGGTGCACCGCCCGGGCGCCGGTCCGGGTCGCCGCGTCGATCACCGCCCGGACGTTCAGGTAGCTCCGGGCGGCGGGGGTCGGCCCGATGTGCACCGCGACGTCGGCCTCGGCCACATGCCGAGCGCCGGCGTCCGCGTCGCTGAACACCGCGACGGCGCGGATGCCCAGCGCGCGCAGCGTGCGGATGATCCGGACGGCGATCTCGCCCCGGTTGGCGATCAGAACGGTGTCGAACACGGTGGAACCTCCCTCGGTACGGCGCTCACATCCGGAAGACGCCGTAGCGGACCGGCGGCAGCGGCGCGTTCGCCGCGACACCCAGCGCCAGGCCGAGCACCGTGCGGGTGTCGGCCGGGTCGATCACACCGTCGTCCCACAGCCGCGCGGTGGAGTAGTACGGGTTGCCCTGGCGCTCGTACTGGTCTCGGATCCCGGCCTTGAACTCGTCGTCGTCCGGGCCACCGTCAGGGTTTCCGCCCGGGTCCCCGCCGGGTCGCCGGACCATGGACAGCACCGTCGCCGCCTGCTCGCCGCCCATCACCGAGATCCGCGCGTTCGGCCACATCCAGAGGAACCGGGGCGAGTACGCCCGCCCGCACATCGCGTAGTTGCCGGCCCCGAACGAGCCGCCGATGACCACCGTGAACTTCGGCACCCGCGCGGTCGCCGTGGCGGTGACCAGCTTCGCGCCGTGCTTCGCGATGCCGCCCGCCTCGTACTCGCGGCCGACCATGAAGCCGGTGATGTTCTGCAGGTACACCAGCGGCGTGCAGCGCTGGTCGCACAGCTCGATGAAGTGCGCGCCCTTCAGGGCGGACTCGCCGAACAGGATCCCGTTGTTGGCCACGATCCCCACCGGGTGTCCGTGGACGTGCGCGAACCCGGTGACCAGCGTCGACCCGTACTCCGGCTTGAACTCGGCGAACCGGCTGCCGTCGGTGATACGCGCGATGACCTCGCGCACGTCGTAGCTGGTCCGCCCATCGGTGGGGACCGCCCCGTACAGCTGCCGCTCGTCGACGCGCGGCGCCTCCGTGGGTACCCGCTCCCACGGCACCGGGGTGCGCGGGCCGAGGGTCGAGACGATGGACCGGACGATCTGCAGCGCGTGCGCGTCGTCCTCGGCCAGGTGGTCGGTGACCCCGCTGACGCGCGAGTGCAGGTCGCCGCCGCCCAGCTCCTCGGCGGTGACCTCCTCGCCGGTGGCCGCCTTCACCAGCGGCGGCCCACCGAGGAAGATCGTGCCCTGGTTGCGCACGATCACCGCCTCGTCACTCATCGCCGGCACGTACGCCCCGCCCGCGGTGCAGCTGCCCAGCACCGCGGCGATCTGCGGGATCCCCCGCGACGACATCTGCGCCTGGTTGTAGAAGATCCGGCCGAAGTGCTCGCGGTCGGGGAACACGTCGTCCTGCTCGGGCAGGAACGCCCCGCCCGAGTCGACCAGGTAGATGCACGGCAGCCGGTTGTGCAGCGCCACCTCCTGCGCGCGCAGGTGCTTCTTCACCGTCATCGGGTAGTAGGTGCCGCCCTTCACCGTGGCGTCGTTGGCCACGATCACGCACTCCCGCCCGGCCACCCGGCCGACGCCGGTGATGATCCCGGCGCCCGGGGCCTCGTCGCGGTAGAGCCCGTTCGCGGCCAGCGGGGACAGCTCCAGGAACGGGCTCGACGGGTCGACCAGCGAGTCCACCCGCTCCCGCGGCAGCATCTTGCCGCGCTCGGTGTGCCTGGTCCGGGCCCGCTCCGGGCCGCCGAGCCGCGCGGTGGCCAGCCGGTCGCGCAGCTCGCCGACCAGCTTGTGGTGCGCGGCGGCGTTGCGTTCGAAGGCCGCACCGCCCGGGTCGACGGCGCTGCTGAGCGGGGGCGCTTCCATCGGTGACCGCACTCCTGAGGGTGGCCGTTAGCGTTCGTTAACTACGTTAGCGGTCATTAACACCGGCCGCTACCCTCGACCCGTGAGCGCCGAGCCGACCACCCCGATGGGGCACTCCTCCGCCGACCCGAGGGCGGCGGGCTCGCGGGCGGCGGGCTCCCGGGCGGCGGGCTCGCGGAAGCAGCAGATCCTGCACGAGGCGGCGCTGCTGTTCGCCCGGCGCGGGTTCCACGGCGTGAGCATCGACGAGCTCGGCGCGGCCGTCGGCATCAGCGGGCCGGGCCTCTACCGGCACTTCCCCGGCAAGGAGGCGCTGCTCGCGCAGATGCTGCTCGGCATCAGCGACCGGCTGCTGGCCGGCGCGACCGACCTCGCGGCGCGGATCGGCAACCCGGCCGAGCTGCTGGCCGCGCTGGTCGACTTCCAGCTGGACTTCTCGCTGCGCGAGCCGGAGCTGATCACCGTGCAGGACCGCGACCTGGCCAGCCTGCCGAGCGACGACCGCCGCCGGGTGCGCGCGCTGCAACGCTCCTACGTGGAGATCTGGGTGGACGCGCTGCGCCGGCTGCGGCCCGGGCTCCCGGTCGGCTCGGCCCGGGTCGCCGCGCACGGCGTGTTCGGGATGCTCAACTCGACCCCGCACAGCGCGTTCCGGGCCGACCCGGACAGCGCGGCCGACCAGCTGCGCCGGATGGCGATGGCCGCCCTCACCGACGCCGGCTGAGCCCGCCGAAACTCGAAGGCGACCCGAGGGACCGCGAACTACGCTCGCCCGCCATGGCAACCTCACGCCGGAGATCGGTGCTCACCGCGCGGGCGGACGACTTCCCCCGCTGGTACCAGGAGGTCCTGGAGAAGGCACAGCTCGCCGAGAACGGCCCGGTACGGGGCACCATGGTGATCCGGCCCTACGGCTACTCGCTGTGGGAGCGTATCCAGTCGGAGATCGACGCGCGGATCAAGCGGGCCGGTGCCGAGAACGTCTACCTCCCGCTGCTCATCCCGGAGAGCTACCTCGAGCGCGAGGCCGGGCACGTCGAGGGGTTCAGCCCGGAGCTGGCCGTCGTCACCCACGCCGGGGGCAAGGAGCTCACCGAGCCGCTCGTCGTGCGCCCCACCAGCGAGACCCTGTTCGGTGAGCTGATGGCCAAGTGGATCCAGAGCCATCGTGATCTCCCCCTGCTGCTCAACCAGTGGGCCAACGTCGTGCGCTGGGAGATGCGGCCCCGGCTGTTCCTGCGCACCAGCGAGTTCCTCTGGCAGGAAGGGCACACCGCGCACACCACCCGCGAGGACGCGGCCGCCTACGCGCGCCGGATCCACCTGGACGTCTACCGGGACTTCCTGCGCTCGGTGCTCGCGCTGCCGGTCCTGGTGGGCGTCAAGACGGCCCGGGCACGCTTCGCCGGAGCCATCAACACGATGACGTGCGAGGCCATGATGGGGGACGGGAAGGCGCTGCAGGTCGCGACCAGCCACGAGCTGGGGCAGAACTTCGCGACGGCGTTCGACATGACCTTCAGCGACGCCGACGGTCGGCGCCGGCTCTGCTGGACCACCTCGTGGGGCAGCAGCACCCGGCTGGTCGGTGGCCTCATCATGGGCCACGGGGACGACAGCGGCCTGGTGGTTCCGCCGAGGCTGGCGCCGACCCAGGTGGTCGTGCTCGCCGTCACCGACGACGCGGGAGTGCTCGCCGCCACCCGCGAGCAGCGTGCCCGGCTGGGCGGCGCCGGCGTGCGGGCCAGGGTCGACGACGCCGTGGGCAGGGGCTTCGGGCGCCGGGCCACCGACTGGGAGCTCAAGGGCGTGCCCGTGCGGATCGAGATCGGCCCCCGGGACGTCGAGGCCGGCCACGTCACCATCGTGCGACGCGACACCGGCGAGCGGGTCACCACCGACATGGCCGCCGCGGCTCACGCGGTGCCGGCGCTGCTCGAGACGATCCAGAACGACCTGCTCGGTACAGCGGAGGATCGGCTGGCGGCCAGGACGGTCCGGACCGAGTCCGTCGAGGAGGCACGCGAGGCCGCGCAGATCGGGTTCGCCCGGATCCCGTGGCGGCTCCTCGGCATCGACGGGGAGACCTCCCTCGCGCGGGATGCGGTCACCGTGCGGTGCCTGCAGACCGCCGACGGCCGGATCCCCGAGGACACGTCGGCCGACGACGTCGTCGCGGTGGTCGGCCGCAGCTACTGAGAGGGGGCGGCGTCAGGGTTCGCGGACGCCGGCCGGCCCCCACAGGTCGAGCAGCGCGGCCGCGCGTTCCTCGCGGGTCAGCCCGCGCAGCTCGGCGACACCGCGTTCGGTGACCACCACGTCGACGTCCTGGGAGGGCGTGGTGACCGGCCGGGACAGCGTGCGGACCAGGGTGGAGCGGCCCTTGTGCGTGCTGCTCACCGCGATGATGCTCAGGCCGCCGATCGAGCAGGTGGCCGCCGCCGCGTAGTCCGGGTGCCCGCCGATGCCGCCGACCAGCGCGGTCGCCGTGCCCTCCACGTTCACCTGGCCGGCCACGTCCACCTCGACCGCCGTGTTGAACGCGACGAAGGGCACCCCAGTGGAGAGCCGGCCGAGGTCGTGGGTGACCTCCAGCGGGTGCAGCACCGGCCGCCCGTCCGCCCAGGCGTACAGCCGCGCGCTGCCGACCAGGTAGGTGGCCACCGGCGTGCCCAGCAGCAGGCCGCGCTCGTCGAGGTCGACGACCTCCTCGGGCAGCAGGCCGGAGTCGATCCGCACCGGCGTGCGCAGCGCCCGCAGCATCGCCGCGCCCAGCTGCCCCGGGCCGACCTGCAGCCGGGCACCCTCGGGGACCAGCGCGGCGGCGTGCTCGCAGATCGCCTCGTG
>DASXJJ010000185.1:0-44495 GCA_036497465.1 Pseudonocardia sp.
GACCCACGTCGTGGTCGACGGGGCCGACCCGGCGTTCACCCGGCCGACCAAGCCGATCGGGCCCTTCCTCACCGAGTCCGAGGCCCGCGAGCGGGGCGCCCGGCTGGGCTGGGTGGTCGGCGAGGACGCCGGCCGGGGCTACCGCCGGATGGTCGCCTCCCCGCGGCCCCGGGAGATCCTCGAGCTGGCCGAGATCCGGGCGCTGCTCGACCGGGGCGTGCTCGTGGTCGCGGCCGGCGGCGGTGGCGTGCCGGTGGTCCTCGACGGCGGCGGCTACCGGGGCGTCGAGGCTGTGATCGACAAGGACCTGGCCGCGCAGCGGCTGGCCACCGAGCTGCACGCCGACGCGCTCGTGCTGGTCACCGACGTGCCCAGGGTGCTGCTCGACTACGGCACCGACCGCGCCCGGTCGATCGGGGAGATGACCGCCGACGAGGCCCAGCGGTACGCGGAGGACCACCAGTTCGCCGAGGGCAGCATGGGCCCGAAGATCCGGGCCGCCATCGAGTTCGTCCGCTGCGGCGGTGGCACCGCCGTGATCACCGACGCCGGGCGGGCCGGCGACTCGCTGGACCCCGCCGCCGCGTCCGACCCCGGGTCGGGCACCCGGATCGTCGCCCGCCGCACCTCCGACCTGCACCTGGGAGCCGCCACGTGACGTCCGCGACCGGCACGGAGACCGACCCCGACACCGGGACCGACCCCGACACCGTGATCCGCCTGAGCCTGCACCGGGACACCTACGTCGACTCGGTCGTCCAGCTCTCCGGCACCCGCGCGATGCGCCAGGTCGACGGCGTCGAGTGGGCGGCCGCGGCGATGGCCACCCGGGTGAACCTGGAGGCGCTGTCCGCCGAGGGGTTCACCGACCTCCCGGAGGCCGGGGTGAACGACCTGGTCCTGGCCGTCCGCGCCCGGTCGGCGGAGGCCGCCGAGCGGGCCGAGCGCGCGGCCGAGACCGCCCTGTTCGCCCCGAGGGACGACGGTCCCGAGCCCGCCGGGCAGCGGCCGCCCCGCACGCTCGGCGAGGCGCTGCGGCGGGCGCCGGACAGCACCGTGGCGGTGATCTCGGTGCCCGGCGACTACGCCGCGCTGGAGGCGCACAAGGCGCTGTCCGCCGGCCTGGACGTGCTCCTGTTCAGCGACAACGTCTCCATCGACGACGAGATCGAGCTGAAGGACCGGGCCACCCGGCTGGGCCGGCTGCTGATGGGCCCGGGCGCGGGCACCGCGATGCTCGGGAGCACCTGCCTCGGCTTCGCGAACGTGGTCGCGCCGGGCCGGGTGGCGGTGGTCGCGGCGGCCGGCACCGGCGCGCAGGAGGCGGCCAGCCTGCTCGACCGCTGGGGCGTCGGGGTCTCGCACGTGATCGGCCTTGGCGGGCGCGACCTGACCGCGCGGGTCGGCGGTCGGATGGCGCTGGCCGCGGTGCGGGGGCTGGTGCGGGACGCGGCCACCGACGTGATCCTGCTGGTCTCCAAACCGCCCGACGCCGAGGTGGCACGCCAGGTGGTGGCGGCGGCGAAGGGCGCCACGCTGGTCGCCGCCCTGATCGGCGCCCCGCCGGACTTCACCGTCCCGGACGGGGTCGTGCTCGCCCGCACGCTGGAGGCCGGGGTGGCGGCCGCGACCCGGGCGGCCGGCGGGACGGTGCCCGACCCGGTGGCGGACCTGGTGGAGCGGGTCCGCGAGCGGGCCGCCGTGCTGCCCGCCGCGCGGACCCTGGTCCGCGCCCTCTTCTCCGGCGGCACCCTCTGCTACGAGTCGCTGGTCGTCCTGGCCGACGTGCTCGGGCCGGTCTACTCCAACACCCCGATCGAGCCGTCGCTCGGGCTCCCCGCGCCGCCGGGCGGTCACACCTGCCTGGACCTCGGCGAGGAGGAGTACACCCGGGGCCGGCCGCACCCGATGATCGACCCGGCGGCGCGCATCGAACTGCTCCGCGAGCAGGGAGCCGACCCGGCGGTGGCCGCGATCGTGCTCGACGTGGTGCTCGGGCACGGCGCGCACCCCGACCCGGCGTCCGAGCTGGCTCCGGTCTGCGCCGGGATCACCTCCGGCGGAGGCCCGGCGGTCGTCGTCTACGTGCTGGGGACCGACGGCGACCCGCAGGGGTTCGACGCGCAGCGCCGTGCCTTCGCCGAGGCCGGGTGCCTGGTCACCGACACCGCGGCACGCGCCTCGCTGGCGGCCGCCGGGCTCGCGCTGCGCGACCCGGAGCTCGCCGGGGGTGCCCTGTGACCGGCCCGGGCCGCGCCGCCGGGCCCGCGGTCGGGACGGGGACAGGAGCGGGGGCCGGGGCACCGGCGGTCGCGCTGGTCAGCCACTCGACGAAGCCCCGGGGCGGGCTGGTGCACACGCTGAGCCTGGCCGAGGCGCTGCACCGGCGGGGGTTCGGGGTACACCTCGTCGCGCTGGGGGACCCGGCGGCGGGGCTGTTCCGCCCGACCGACGTCCCGCACACCGTGCTGCCCGCCCCGACCAGGGCCGGCACCACGCTGACCGACCGGGTCTTCGCGGCGATCGACACCCTGGCCGGCGGCCTCGCCGACCTGGCGGGCGGCTACGACGTGCTGCACGCGCAGGACTGCATCGCGGCGCGCGCGGCGGCCCGGGTGCGCGACGCCGGCGCGCCGGTGACCGTGGTCCGCACCGTGCACCACGTGGACGACTTCACCACCGCGGCGCTGGTCGACTGCCAGCGGCGAGCGATCGTGGAGCCGGACCGGGTGCTGGTGGTCAGCGAGCAGTGGCGGGGCATCCTGCGCGACGAGTACGGCCGGGAGACCGAGGTGGTGCCCAACGGCGTCGACACCGACCGGTTCCCGGCGCCCGACCCCCGGGTGCTCGACCGGCTGCGGGCACGGGTGGGCGCCGCCGGCACGGGCCGGTTCGTGTTCCTCGCGGTCGGCGGGGTGGAGCCGCGAAAGGGCAGCGTGCACGCCTTCCGCGCGCTGGCCCGGCTCCGGCGCGCCGGCGTCGACGCCGTGCTGGCGGTCGTCGGCGGGCACTCCTTCCAGGACTACACCGCCTACCGCGACGCGTCGCTGGCGATGCTGCCCGAGCTCGGGCTGACCCTCGGCGAGGACGTCGTGCTGCTCGGCACGGTGTCCGAGGCGGAGCTCGCCGGCTGGTACCACGCGGCGGACGCGCTGGCGTTCCCGTCGGTGAAGGAGGGCTGGGGCCTGGTCGTGCTGGAGGCGATGAGCGCGGGCCTGCCGGTGATCGCCAGCGACCTGCCGGTGTTCCGCGAGTACCTGGAGGACGGTGTGACGGCGCTACTGCCACCGGTGGCCGACGACGTGGCGCTGGCCCGCGCGATGGGCTCGCTGGTGCGCGACCCCGCGTTGCGCGCGCGGCTGCGGGACGCGGGCTACGGCCTGCTGCCCCGGTTCTCCTGGGCGGCCAGCGCGCTGCGGCAGGAGAGCATCTACCTGGACATCCGCGACCGGCGCGGCGCGCGCGGTCGCATCGCCCTGGCGCGCTGACCGCCGCGCGGCTCGCGGGGCCGCCGGAGGGCTCGCGGGGCAGCCGGATGCCTCGCCGGCCGTCGCGCCGCGGCCGGCGCGGGATGCCTCGCCGGCCGTCGCGCCGCGCCGCGGCCGCCGCGGATGCCTAGTGCGGGTGGCCGTGCCCTGGCTCGCCGCGGTGGTCGGCGCCGGCCCGGCGGCTGGCCAGCGCGGCCGCCCGGGTGGTGACCTCGTCGGCGAACACGGTGCCGTCGCCGGCCAGCACGTCCTCCAGCGCCCCGAGCCAGTGCCGGTAGTAGCTCCAGCACTCGCCGGGCGGCGGGTCGGCCTCCCAGGCGGCGATCCGGGCCACCAGCGCGCCCTGGAACTGCGGCCAGGTGAACACGCCGGCGTCGAACAGCGTCACCGCCATGCCGAACGCGCGGCTCTCCCACGGCTCGGCGAACACCAGCTCGCCGTTGGACCGGGGTGGCGCGGCCGGCCCGTCCACGGCCAGCGGCGCGGTGCCGCCGGCCGAGGGCGGGGCCTCGACGTTCACGGCGCCGTCACCCTGGCCACGCCGACCATGGCGTCGCGGGTGACCAGGGGAACCAGGTCGGCCTCCGCCAGGTGCTCGGTGCCGGCCGGCCGTTCGGGCAGCACGAGCCAGCGCACCTCGCTGCTGGAGTCCCGCACGGTGATCGCCACCTCGTCGGCGAGCGTGAGGCCCATCTCGGCGAGGACGGCGCGCGGCTCGCGCACCACCCGCGCGCGGTACGCCGGGTCCTTGTACCAGCCGGGCGGCAGGCCGAGCACCGGCCACGGGTAGCAGGAGCACAGCGTGCACACCACCACGTTGTGCGTGGTCGGGGTGTTCTCCACGACCACGATGTGCTCGCCCTGCGGCCCGGCGAACCCGAGCTCCTTGATCGCGGCGGTGCCGTCGGCGAGCAGCCGCCGCTTGTACCCGGGGTCGGTCCACGCCTTGGCGACGACCTTGGCGCCGTTGAGCGGGCCGACGTTGGTCTCGTAGTTGGCGATGAACTTGTCCATCACCGTCGGGTCGACCAGGCCGCGCTCGGTGAGCAGCTGCTCCAGTGCCTCGGTGCGCAGGGCGGCCGGGATGCGCTCGTCGGATCCGGTGGTCATGCCTTCTCCAGGTAGTCCTCGTACAGCTCGATGGTCAGGGTGAACGCCTCGGCCCCGGCGCCCCACAGCTCGCGGGAGTCGAACCGGACCGAGTACACGTGCTGCGGGTTCTCGCCCTGGAAGTGGGCGTGCGTGTCGGGCAGCAGGTGCGCCGGCTGGACGATCTCCACGACTCCGGCGTGGCCGCGCACGTACCCGCACAGCCGGGTGTGCCCGTCCGGGGAGACGTCCCTGGCGCGGACCCGATCGCCGACGGCGAACGCCGGCTCGGCGTCCACCGTGCGCAGCGACCCCGCCGCCGTCGGCGCGTAGTCGGGCTTGGCCGGCTCGGGCGCCGGGGGCTCGGGCACCTGCTCGCCGCGCAGGTTGCGGGCGCGGGCGTCGACGGCCCCGGGGGCGAGGATGGCGCTGTCGGTCAGCATCAGCTCGGAGGCGTTGAGCCACCGGCCGTAGTACCCGTCGGCCAGGTAGTCGTCCCGGTCGAGCCGGGACAGGGCGAGCCGGAACGCGTCGAGGTTCTGCCCGGAGACCCGGCCCATGCTCAGCAGGGTCAGCGCGAAGGCGCGGCCCTCCCACGGCTGCCCGAACGGCGGCTCGGTCTCCGGGGGCGGGTGCACCGGCCCCCAGCCCTCGGTGCCGCCCATATCGGCGATTCCGTCCATCGCGCCACCTTCCGTCTGCCTTCGGGGTGAGTGTCGGTCCCGGCCGGGGAGGGTCACGATGTCCGGCCGGACCGGTCGCCGCGGCCGATCTGCAGCAACGGTGCCGACCCGGACGAACCGGGGGACCCACACGGTAGAGCGGAGCCGGCCCGTTGCACGAGGTTGAGCGACGAGCACGCCTGGCACCGGGCGCAACCCGCCACCGCCGTCTCCGCCCCGAGGCCCCGCGCGGCCAGGAAGCCGGCGACCTTGCGGTAGATCGGCTCGGTGTACTCCCGGCTCGGGGTCGGCACGTCGGCCATCAGCGAGCCGGCCACCGGGCGCAGCGGCACGACGAACGGGTACACCCCGATGTCGACCGCGCGCCGGCACATCCGGACGGTCAGCTCCGGGTCCTCGCCCATCCCCAGGATCACGTAGGTGGACACCCGGCCCTCGCCGAACAGCTCGACCGCGCGTTCCCAGGTGCGGAAGTACGTGTCGATGCCGGTACGGAACTTGCCCGGCGCGACCCTGGCCAGCACGACCGGGTCGAACGACTCCACGTGGATGCCGACCGCGTCGATGCCCATGCCGTGCACCTGGTCCAGCACCCCGAGGTCGCGCGGCGGCTCGAACTGGACCTCCACCGGCAACCCGGCCGCGTTCTTGACCGCCTCGCCGCACCGCGACACGTACAGCGCGCCCCGGTCGGGGGCCACCGACGACCCGGTGGTCAGCGTGGCGTCCACCGCGCCGTCCAGGTCGCGCGCCGCCACCGCCACCTCGGCCAGCATCTCCGGGGTCTTGCGGGCGATGGTGCGGCCGGCCGCCAGGGACAGCCCGATGCCGCAGAACCCGCACTGGTCGGAGTTGCCCCAGTAGTTGCAGGCCTGCACGACCGTCGAGGCGATCGAGTCCAGGTGCAGCAGCGCGATCTGGTGGTACGGCACCCCGTCGGCGGTGGCCAGGTCGTAGAACCGGGGCCGGGCGGTACCGGACACGGTGGCCACCTTGACGCCGCCCCGGTAGATGCCCTGCCCGTCGTTCTCGGCGACCAGGGCGTACGGCGAGGTCGTGCTGGGCGGCACGGTCACCGGCACGCCGTCGACCCACAGCATCCCGGAGTCCGACGGCCCGGCGCCGCCGACACGGGTGGTCTCCAGGGTCGTCTCGATCCGCATGCCGAGCGACTGCAGGTCCATGATCAGGGCGGCGATGTCGGCGCTGCTCGACGGCGGGGCCTCGGTGCGCAGGACGTCGGTCATTCGTTCATCATAGTACGTATCATCAACTATCGGATACGTCTTCGGCCGGGTCGCCCCGCTCGGCCGTCGGTCAGCGGGGCAGGCCGGTGACCGCCAGCTCGTCGGACCGCATCGCGACCCGCCGCTCCCCGCTCGAGCGCAGCGCCAGCTCGGCGGATCCGTCGAGCACGCCCACCGTCGCCGCGGCCAGCCCGCGCGCCGCGAATGCGGCCAGGCACTCGCCCTCCCGCCCTGCCGGCACGCACAGCAGGAATCCGAAGCTCGGGAAGCAGGTGAACCAGCGGTCGAGCGGCACCCCGGCCGGCGCCGGCACCGCGTCGACGTCGACGGTCACCCCGAGCCGCCCGGGCTCCAGCAGCATGGCCAGCGACCCGACCAGGCCGGCCATGCTGATGTCCTTCGCGGCCACCACCACCCCGTCGCGGGCCAGCGCCGGCAGCAGGCGCACGTCGCCCGCGCACCGGTCGCGGCGCGAGTCGAAGGCCGGGAAGAACGGGAAGTCCGGGCGCATCGCGCCGTCCAGCGCGGCCGCCACCACCAGGGACTGGCCCGGGGCGGCGCGGGTCACCGACAGGGCGGCCGGCGTCGAGCCGACGCCGAAGGCGGAGATAGCCGGGTCCCCGTCGTGCACGGTCAGGTGGCCGCCCACGATCGGCACCTCGAACAGCTCGGCGGCCTCCCGCATGCCGGACAGCGCGGCCCGGGCGAGCGCCTCGGTGCCCACCACCGTGTCGACGATGCCCAGCGGTTCGGCGCCCATCGCCGCCAGGTCGTTGACGTTCGTCAGCACGGCCGCGAACCCGGCCGCCCTCGGGTCGGCGCGCACGAACGCCGGGTACAGCGCCTCGCCGCAGGCGACCACGGCGTCCCCGGCCCCGCCGGCGTGCAGCACCGCGCCGTCGTCGCCCGGTCCGCCGACCCAGTCGCTCGCCCCCAGCACCTCGCCGACCAGCGCGATCTCCGCCTTGGCGCGCAGCGCGGGGTTGGCCAGCACCGCGTCGACCAGCGCGGCCAGGTCGACCGAGGGGGCGGGGCGGACCGTCGTGTCAGTCATGCAGGTACCACCAGACGGCCTCGGTGGTCTCGGGGCCGGGGTTGTGCCAGGAGTGCGGCCGGTCGGTGGGGTAGTGCAGCGTGTCGCCGGGCCGGAGCAGGTACCGCTCGCCGGCCACCTCGACGGCCAGCTGCCCGCCCTGCACGAGCACCAGCTCCTCGCCGGTCCTCGGCGGCAGCACACCGCCGCTGGTCCCGCCGGGCCGCACGGTGGCGTGCACCGCGCCCGCGCGCAGCCGGTCGTCCGGCACCGCGACCGACGCCGCGGTGACCTCGCCCCCGGTGCCCGGCCAGTCGGCGGGGGGCGGCGGGCGGTCGTCGGGGCGCAGGTGCACGGCGACCGGTCTGGGCGGTGCCTGGTCGTCGACGAAGAACCCGATCGGTCGATCCAGCGCGGTGCACAGCTTGAGCAGCGTGGTGATCGTGGGCACCATGTCGCCGCGCTCGACCTTGTGGATCGCGGCCGCCGACACCTCCGACCGGGTCGCCAGCTGCTGCAGGGACAGCCCGAGCTGCAGGCGGATCTGCCGGATCCTCGGGCCGATCGCTCCGACGATCTGCTCCAGCCCCGGGTTCGCGGGCGGCGCGGGGGGTGACTCCGGCTGGCTCATCGGGCTCCTCGACCTGGGCGAAATCTTTCCTATCATAGACGGCTGTCGCCTATCCTGTATGCTCATGGTGCCTCGAAAGCTGGTGCGACCGTGCCCGAGCGCCGACCGCGCGGACCGCGTCGGTTCCCCGCGTCCCCGGCCGGGGGTTAGGGTCCGCCATGCTCCTGGCGGCAGCGGCGGCGCACTTCGGGCGTGATCTGGGGTTCGACCTCGACCGGGTGGCGTCGATCATCGCGTCGGCCCGCAGGGCGGGTGCGGGCCTGCTGGTGCTGCCGGACGGCACGCTCGGTGGCTACCTGCCCGACCTGCGCCGCCCGCTCGACCCGGAGCCCCCGGCCGCCGGCCTGCCCCCGCTGGACGCGATCGCCCTGGGCGGCCCGGACGCCTCGTCGGGGGCGCCGGGTCCCGGCGCCGGGCCGGGATCCGGGGGCGAGCCCGGGCACCGGCCGGTCCCCGGGCAGGCCGCCGAGCCCCCCGCCGAGCCCGACGACCTGCCACCGACCCTGCACCGCGACGACCCGATCTTCGACCGGGTGGCCGAGCTGGCCGCCGAGATGGTCGTCTGCCTGGGATACCGGGAACACACCGACGGCCTGAGCTACAACGCCGCGGTGTGCCTGTCCGGGGCCGGCGTGCACGGGCGCCACCGCAAGGTCCACCTCGCCTCCGGTGAGGCGGCCGTCTACGCCCCCGGCGACGGGTTCGCCGCGTTCGACACCCCGGTCGGCCGGCTGGGCATGCTCATCGACTACGACAAGACCTTCCCGGAGTCGGCGCGCAGCCTGGCCGGCGACGGTGCCACCGTCCTGGCCTGCCTGTCCGCGTGGCCGGCCAGCCTCACCGACCCGGCCCGCCGTGTGGTGAAGGACCGGCAGGCGCGGCTGTTCGACCTCTACGACTGCGCCAGGGCGGCGGAGAACCAGGTGGTGCTGGTCTCGGCGAACCAGACCGGCAGGACCGGCGCGCTGACCTTCCTTGGCAACGCGAAGGTGGTGGGTCCCGGGGGCGAGATCCGGGCCCGGACCTGGGCGAAGGCCGGGCTGGCCGTCGCCGAGGTGGACCCCTCCGGCGAGGTGTCCCGGGTCCGCCAGGTGCTGCACCACCTCGCGGAACGCCGCCCGGACGCCTACCGGTGAGCGGGCGCCGGGGTCGTGCCGTCTTCCCGGCCGCCGCCGTCGCCGACCCGGTCCGCGAGGTCGTGCAGCGCGGCCACGAACGGGCCGACCGGTGCGGTGGCCACGCCCGCGCCGACCTGCCCGCCGTCGGTGGCGTGCAGGATCCCGGTGGTGACCTTCGGGGTGATCCCCAGCTCGACGACCTTGCGCACGTCGACGCCCAGCGGCGTGCCGGCGAAGCCCATCGGGGGCAGGGTGAACCGGCTGCTGGTGCCGGCGCAGACCGCGCGGAAGTCCTCGGTCGCGGCGGCCGCGTCGGCCATGCTGCCGCCCAGGAACGCGGCGACGGCCGCCGAGCCGCCGGCCGCGGGCCCGCCGAGCCCGGTCAGCTCCAGCACGGCGCTGTCGCCGATGTCGCGGGCGCTGCAGTCCGGGCCGAAGCCGGAGTGGTAGAGCGCGTCACCGACCTCCGGGGCCGCGTCCAGGTGCCAGCGCGGGGAGCCGCCGAGCTTGATGCCGAACGTGGTGCCGTTGCGGGCCATCGTGGTGACGATGCTCGACCCGTCGACCCGCTCCGCCCACAGCTGCAGCGACTTCGCGGCCGCCATGGCCAGGTTGAGGAAGAACAGGTGGTTGCCGGCGAGGAAGTCGGCGACCGGCCGCCGGTGGGCGTCCGGCAGCTCGGCGACCCCGGGCAGCCAGGTCCGGAGGAGCAGGTTCGTGGCGGCCTGGGTGCGCATGTGCAGGTCGTCACCCATGGTCACGCCCTGCGCCGCGACGGCCAGGATGTCCAGCGGGCCGAGCTGGTCGAGGATGCGCCGCAGCGCCGGCCCGACCACGTCCGCGAGCAGCCGCAGCCGGTCGATCGCGGCGTCGCTGTCCCGGCCGAACCACGCCACGTCGCCGGGTCCCTGGTTGACCGGGGCGAACGCGCGGGTGCCGCCGTCGGCCATGTCCACCACCAGCGCCGGCTGCGACGGGCCGACGGCGCTGGCCATCGGTACCACGGTGTCGTGGTGGTTGGCCGCGTCCAGCGCCACGGCGCCGTCGTGCAGCAGCCGGTCCGCCCCGGCGGGGTCGGCGGCCCAGCCCTCGGCGACCGCGGCCGCGCGCATCGAGCGGCGCAGCGGGTCGCAGTGCTCGGCGTAGGGCAGCGGCGGGCCGCAGTGCAGCAGCATCCGCCCGGTCACGCCGGGCACCGCCTCGCCGAGGGTGGCCACACCCGTGAGCCGGGGCACGCCCTCGTCGAGCCGCCGCACCACCTCGGCGTTGGCGGCGTCGATGGCCGCGCCCGCCTCGCCGTGGACCCGGCACAGCGCGCGCACCGCGTCCGGGTCACCGCCGGCGGGGATGCGCCACTCGACCTGCTGCACCGGCCGGTCCTGCGCGCGGACGGCCTCGGCGAACAGCGGCAGTCCGACGTTCACCACCTCGACCGGCCGGGTGAGGACCAGGCGCGCCATCTCGTCTCCTAAAGTAGATGCTCAAGCACTATAAGGGATGAGGCGGCTCGGCGCCGTCGCCCCGTTCCGGAACGCCGCTCCGGAACGGGAACGCCGCCCCGGACCGTGACAGGCGATCTCGATACCGGCATGCTGGTGGGCGTGAACGCCGGCCGCACCGCCCGGGCACGTGCCCGGGCCGAGCTCACCAGGGAGATCGCCGACGAGGCCCGCAGGCAGCTGGCCGTGTCCGGCGCGGACGGGCTGTCGCTGCGCGCGGTGGCCCGCGAGCTGGGCATGGTGTCCTCCGCGCTGTACCGGTACTTCCCGAGCAAGGACGAGCTGCTCACCGCGCTGATCCTGGAGGCCTACCGCGCGCTCGGGACGGCCGCCGAGGACGCCGACCGGGCGGCGCCGGCCGGCCCCGGGGAGCCGGCGGAGCGCTGGGCGGCGGTGTGCGCGGCGGTGCGGGACTGGGCGCGCGCACATCCGCACGAGTACGCCCTGCTCTACGGCTCCCCGGTGCCCGGCTACCGCGCGCCCGAGTCCACCGTGACCGAGGCGGCCCGGGTGCCGCTGGTGCTGATCGGCATCGTCACGGACGCCTGGTCGGCGGGCGTGCTGGAGCCCCCGGCCGACCCGCCGACGCCGGGGCCGGTGCTGGCCGCGCAGCTGCGCACTCTCGCCGGGTCGGTGGCCGGGCGGCTGTCCGGGCCGGAGCTGCCCGGCGC
Organism: Pseudonocardia sp.; assembly: GCA_036497465.1. Classification (GTDB taxonomy): domain Bacteria; phylum Actinomycetota; class Actinomycetes; order Mycobacteriales; family Pseudonocardiaceae; genus Pseudonocardia. The sequence continues at coordinate 11,460 of DASXJJ010000185.1, forward strand.
CGTGCTGTCCGGGCTGGTCGTCGCGTGGACGCAGCTGTTCGGGATGATCAGCTTCGAGCTGTTCGGCCAGCTGGTCGGCAGCGTCGACCCGTCCGACGAGTTCTTCGCCGACGCCGTCGCGCGGATGGCCACCGTCGTCGGACTGCCCCGGCCCGGCGCCGCGCGGCCGTAGGCTGGACCGGACGCGAGAGACCGGCGAGAGGGGTGCGGACGGTGGCTGTCGTCTCCCGGGGGTTCCGAGGCCGCCCGCGCAACCCCGACCAGAAGGTGCCACCCGGCCAGTACCTGACCGAGGACTTCCCGGTGCTCTCCGCGGGCCCGACCCCCCGCGTCGACCGCGCGCGGTGGGAGTTCGTGGTCACCACCGAGACCGGGGAGAAGCACCGGTGGAGCTGGCGGGACCTGATGGCGCTGCCCGCCGAGCAGCCCACCGTCGACCTGCACTGCGTGACCAAGTGGTCCAAGCTCGGCACCCGCTGGCGCGGGGTGTCGCTGGCGGTGCTGCTCGCCGACGTGCCCACCGCCGCCGACTACGCCCTGGTGCGCTGCTACGGCGGCTACTCCACGAACCTCCCGCTGGCCGACCTGCTCGACGGCCGGGCGTGGATCGCCTACCAGTACGACGGCCGCGACCTGGCCCCCGAGCACGGCGGCCCGGCCCGGCTGCTGGTGCCGCACCTGTACCTGTGGAAGTCGGCGAAGTGGGTGCGCGGCATCGAGCTGCGGGTGCGCGAGGAGCAGGGGTTCTGGGAGCGCATCGGCTATCACGACTACGGCGACCCGTGGCGCGAGCAGCGCTACCAGGGCGACTGACCCGGTGAGCACCCCCGTCGCCGAGCGGCTGCGCTGGCGGGTCGCCCGGCTGCTCGCCGCCCGGCCGGAGACCGCCGCCGCGCGCACGCTGGTCCTCGAGGTGCCGGGCTGGCCGGGGCACCTGGGCGGGCAGCACGTCGACGTCCGGCTCACCGCCGAGGACGGGTACTCCACGCAGCGCAGCTACTCCCTGGCCGACGCCACCGAGCCGGGCCGCGTCGAGCTCACGGTGCAGCGGGTGGAGGACGGCGAGGTGTCGTCCTACCTCGCCGACGTGATGGAGGCAGGCGACCGGCTGGAGCTGCGCGGGCCGGTCGGCGGCTGGTTCGTCTGGCGGCCCGAGGACACCGCGCCGGTGCTGCTGGTGGCCGGCGGGTCGGGCATCGTGCCGCTGCGCGCAATGCTCCGCACCCGCCGCGCGGCAGGCTCGCGGGTGCCGTTCCGGCTGATCTACTCGGTGCGCACCCCGGAGGACGTGATCTACGCCGACGAGCTGCGGGGCGCCGACCCCGGGGTGGAGGTCACCCTCGTCCACACCCGGCGTACCCCGGACCGGGGCCTGGCCCGCCCGCCCAGCCGGATCGGCGTGCGCGACCTGGTCGAGGCCGGCTGGCCCCCGGAGCTCGCCCCGACCTGCTACGTGTGCGGCCCGACCGGGTTCGTGGAGGCCGTCGCCGACCAGCTGGTGCTGCTCGGGCACGAACCGGAGCGCATCCGCACCGAGCGGTTCGGCCCGAGCTAGCCGGACCCGGTGGCGCGGCCGGCGCGCCCGGCGAGGTGCCCGGCGAGGTCGTCGCGCGCCCTGGCCACCCGGGACCGGACCGTGCCGACCGGGCAGTCGCAGACCCGCGCCGCCTCCAGGTAGCTCAGCCCGAGCAGCTGGGTGAGAACGAAGGCCAGCTTGCGGTCCGGCTCCAGCCCGTCGACCAGCGCGTGCAGGGCCACCGACTCGCCCAGGTCACCGGGCACCACCGGGGCCGGCCCGGACTCCGAGCCGGGCACGTCGGTGTCCGGGTCGATCCTCGGGCGGCTCCGCGCCGCGCGCAGGTGGTCGGCCGCGACCCGCCGCGCGATGGCCAGCAGCCAGGCCCGCACCGGTGCCTCGGCGCGGAACCCGGGCAGCGAGCGGAACGCCCGCGCGTAGGTCTCCTGGGTGAGGTCCTCGGCCACCCGCCGGTCGCTCAGCACCGTCAGCAGCCGCCAGACCTGCTGGTAGGTGTGGTCGACCAGCCGGGTCGCCGCGAGCCGGTCGCCCGCGCGGGCGCGCACCGCGAGGCCGGTCAGCGTGGCGTCGTCGACGGTCACTGTCGCGTCCGGTCGGCGGGCCGGTCGACGGGCCGGTCGACGCGGTCCGACCGGAGCTGGTAGGCGACCAGCAGCACCGCGACGGTGACCAGGCTCAGGAAGAACTGCGAGCGGGTGTCCGGCAGCACCGCCATGGCCAGGATCACCGCGAGCATCGCCGCGATCGTCGCGTAGCTCAGCCACGGGAACAGCCACATCCGCAGCGGCAGCGCGGTGCCCTCCCGGTCGGCGCGACGGCGCAGCACCACCTGCGAGACGGCGATCATCAGGTAGACGAACAGGGCGACCGCGCCGTACGAGTTCACGATGAACGGGAACACCGTGTCCGGGGAGAAGTACTGGAAGACGACCGAGACGAACCCGACCACGGTGCCGGCCAGGATCGCCCGGCTCGGCACCCCGGTACGCCCGAGGCGGGTCAGCCCGCGCGGGGCGTCGCCGTGCCGGGTCAGCGCGAACAGCATGCGCGAGGTCGTGTAGAGCGCCGAGTTCAGGCAGGACAGCACGGCGGTCAGCACCACCGCGTTCATGATCGTCTCGACCGCCGGCACGTGCAGCGCGCCGAGCACGGCGGCGTACGGGCTGACCTGGATGGCGGGGGAGTCCCAGGGCAGCGCGGCCACCACCACGAACACCGACAGCACGTAGAAGGCGAGCACCCGCAGCACGATCGAGCGGGTCGCCCTGGCCACCGCGGCCGACGGCTCGGCCGACTCGGCCGCCGCCACCGTGACGATCTCCGCGCCGGTGTAGAAGCCGATGCACGGCACCACCGCGGCCAACACGGCCGCCAGCCCGAGCGGGGCGAAGCCGCCGTGCGCGACCAGGTTGCCCACCCCGCCGGTGGCGTGCGGCCACCACCCGAGCAGGTACAGCGCGCCCAGGAACAGGAACACCACGATCGCGGCGACCTTGATGCTGGAGAACCAGTACTCGAACTCGCCGTAGGATCGCGCGGACACCAGGTTGGTGGCCGTGAGCAGGGCCATCAGCACCAGCGAGAGCAGCCACTGCGGCGCCGACGGCAGCCACAGGCCGATGATCCGAGCCCCGGCGACGGCCTCCAGTGCGACCACGATCACGAAGAAGTACCAGTACATCCAGCCGACCACGAACCCGGCGCGGTGACCGAGCGCCTCCCGGGAGTAGATGTAGAACGAGCCCACGGCGGGCCGGGCCACCGCCATCTCGGCCAGCATCCGCATCACCGCGACCACGATCGCCCCGGCCACCAGGAACGACACCACGACGGCGGGGCCGGTGGCGTGGATGACCTCGCCGCTGCCCACGAACAGCCCGGCGCCGATCACCCCGCCGAGCGCGATCAGGTTCAGGTGGCGCCGGCGCAGGGTGCGGCGCAGCTCGGGTGGATCGGCGTCGGCGTCGGCGGGGCGCGGGTGATCCGCGCTGTCCTGGTCGAGGGTCACGGGTTCTCCTGGCCGGATCGTCGGGGAGGGCGCGGGCCGGACGGGGGATCCGTGCTCCGGGCGCGGCCGGCCGGCCCGGGATGCCGGGCCGGGGTGCGGGTGGACCTTCCGGGTCAGACCGCCGAGGCGGTGCGGCACAGGTCGACGTGCCTGCGCGCCACCAGGCGGGGGTCGGGCGGGGCGCCGCTGACCAACGCGCTCACCGGGCCTCCATCGCTCCTGGCGGTGGCACCTCACGCACGCGGTCGCGGTTGCCGCGGCATCGGCGAGCCAGGTCTCTCCGCCGCTCTGGATGGGATCTCCACGACCGTACGGCGTGGGCGGCCGCCGTTCAATGCTGGTGTGACGTGTCTTTGTCCACTTGACAGGTCAAGTTTCGCGGGTGCGGCGTGGCCGGCTACCCGATCGGCCCGGCCGGGATCGGGTACCGCACTACGCGTGCCCATGCCCCGGCGCCGGTGAAAGATCAGCTCGGCGCCGGCTCCGGTGAGCCGGCGGAGAGGTGGGGTCACGATGATCGCTCGGCGGAGGTGGGCCGCCGGCCGAGGCCCGGTCCGGGTCCTGGCCGGTGTCCTGGTCGGTGTCCTGGTCGGTGTCCTGGTCACGGTGCTGCTGCTCGCCGCCTCCGGGTGCTCGCTGGTCGACCGGCTGGTTGCCGGCGCCCGGGCCACCCCGCCGCCCGCCGCGGCGGGCGGCGGGCAGGGCGGCGGCGCCGCCGGCAGCGGGCTCGCCCCGCAACAGGTGGGCGGGGAGACCGGCGTCTTCGAGGTCACCGGCTCGGGCACCGCGACGACCATCGACACCGACCCGCCCGAGCGCTACCAGTCCGTCCCGCTGCCCTGGCGGAAGGAGTTCACCGCGCCGCCCGACGGGCTGACCCTGCAGATCGTGGTGGTCGGCGGGAACGACCCGGGGTGCCGCATCGTCTTCCGCGGCCGGGTGGTCGCCGAGCAGCCCCCGGGCGGCTCCGCGCACTGCATCTACCAGCGCTGAGCCGGGCGATCGGCGGACGGGGATGTGCCGGCGCCCACTCGACACCCGGACGTCGGCCGCGTGCCCTACGTTGGGGGGCATGGTCGATCAGTCCCTGAGCTCCGCGGACCTGCTCCGGTGCGAGACGCGGGCGGTGGGCCGCGCGACCGTGCTCACCGCGATCGGCGAGATCGACAGCCTCACCGCGCCCCGGTTGCACGCCGCGTTGCGCCAGGCCCAGGCGGCGACCCCGGTCGTGGTGCTCGACCTCGGCGGCGTGGAGTTTCTCGGCTCGTCGGGCCTGATGGTGCTGATGCGAGCGGCCAACGAAGCGCTCGACGCCCCGGCGGGCCCGCCCCCGCTGCGGATCGTCGCGGCGCGCAGCCGGGTGGTCGTACGCGCGATCCAGGCGGCCGGCCTGATCGGGATGCTCCCGCTGTTCGACTCGCTGGAGCACGCCCTGGCGTAGCGCCCGGATCGGGCCGCCGGGTCAGCCGCCGTCCGGGGCGGTCAGCTCCACGACCTCCCGCCACCGCTCGCGCGCGGCGGGCTGCCAGGTGCTGTGCAGCTCGACGAACGTGTCGGCGGCCTGGCGGCCGATCCAGTTCGGCAGCAGGTCCTGGGGCAGCTGGGGGTCCATCGTGGGGAACTTGCGCCACTCGTCGACCAGCGCGAGGTGGGTGAACAGCAGGTCGTCGCCCGGTTCGGGCCGCTGGCCGCCGAACGTGTCGAGCAGCCGCTCGTAGCGCGCCGCCACGTCGTCGAGGTTCCAGGCCCGCTCGACGATCTCCTGGCTGCTCAGCCCGAGCCGCCCGGCGGGGGTGCCGACGACGGCGATCGTCGACTCCCGCAGGCCGAGCTGGTCGATCACCTCGGAGATCTCGTCGAGCCGTTCGACGTGCGGGGTCGCCCATAACCCCGGCGCGGGGTTGCCGAACCCGGCCCAGCTCAGCGCACTGTAGAGCCGCTTGCGCGCGGTCCGCTTGTCGTGGGTGATGGTCACGTTGATGATCAGGCAGTTGCCGTCCCAGGTCTCGGCCGGGGCGTTGAGCGAGCGCACCCGACCGGTGATGTCGTCGATGATCTCGACCGCGGTCGGGGTGACCGACCAGCGGACCTCCCGCCCGTGTTTCTCGCCGCTGATCCAGCCGGCGTCCGCCGCCCGGGCGATCGTCTGCCGCGCGGTGTGCCGGTTGACGCCCAGGCCGGCGAGCGCGTACAGCAGGGTCGCCGTCCAGACCGGATCGCCCGCCGGCACGACCAGCTCCCCCAGCACGGTGAGCAGCAGGGACGGCCCGCTGCCCTCATGAGCCACACTGTGTTGCGGGATCACCCGCCGGATCTTGGTCTCGTCACGCAAGCCGATGTGTCCCGTCTCGCTCCGTAGTCGGGACTAGGTTACCAAGGGCTTGACAAGTGTCTCCCTGTCAGAGCCGAGTGGGGTACGGCGGCATCGCGTCGGTCGTGCGCCGTTACGGGCGGGTGGGGTTCCCGTCCGGCGGCGGGGGGCTCTCGGCCGAGACCGCCGTCCGGGCCGCGCAGCACCCCGTGTCCCCGATCAGCGTGTCCCCGATCAGCGTGTCCCCGACCAGCGGGTCCCCGGTCAGCGTCGGGTGCGGATGCGCCTCGGTGTCGACGGCGTGCACCGGAGCGGCCAGCGAGACGATCGCCGACGCCAGTACCACCGCCACGATCGTCGCGGCCCGGGCGTGGCCCGCGCTCAGCAGGCGCTGCCTCACGCGGTGGGTCACGAGCGGGAGCCGTCGTCGCACCGCCGGCACCGCCCACGCCACCCCGGACCTGAGCAGGTACATCCCGGCCACCACCAGCATGCTGATCGGGACCACGACCAGGACGAGGAGGCTGGCGCCGAACATCACCAGTACCGGCACGATCGCTTCTGCCTCTGTGGCCTCCCCCACACCCCGCTGCTCAGAGGTTTACCCGATCCTCGGCGCACCCATGCCGCGGCGCTACTTCCACGTTCGGGGGGTGATCGACCGGCCGGCGCGGGTGGCGGACACCGTTGGCGGACTGGCCGACCACCGCGGCGTCACCGGCCGTTCGGGGGCGATCACCCGACCCGGGCGGACACGAGCGAGCCCCCGGAGCGGGTTCAGCTCCGGGGGCTCGGTCGGTGTCGGGCCAGGCCCCTGCGCGGGGCCGGGGCCGTCAGGAGGTCTTGCGGTTGTTGTTCCGTGCGGTGGTGGACCCGGCCGTGGTCGTGGACCTCGGCTTGGCCTTGGCCGGCGCGGTGCGGTTGGCGGCCCTGCGGCTGACGCTGCGGGTGTCGCGCGCGGCCTCGGCGCCGGCCTCCTCGAGACCCTCTGCGACCTCGCCGGCGAACTCGGTGACCGCCTCGGCGGCTTCCCGGCTCGCCTTCTGGGTGCGCCGCGCCGCCTTCTCGCCGAGCGAGCGGGTCTGCGAGCTGACCGAGCTCAGGGTCTCCTGCCCGGCCTCGTGGAACTCGTCGACCAGGTTCTCGAACCGCTTGGTGAGCCGGCGGTCGGTGTTCTCGACCGTCTCGATCGCCCGGGCGACCTGGGGCTGGGTACGGACCCGCTCGACGGTGACCTCACCGTGGTCGGCCCACTCGTGGTACCTGCCGCGGGCCCTGTCCCGGGCCTGGTCGGCGCGGGCGCGCAGCTTGTCCGCGCGCAGCTGCTCGGGCAGCTCGCGCAGGTTCTGCCACGCCAGGTCGCCGAGCCCGATCCAGGCCAGCACCGGGGTGCGGACGACGTCCCACCGGTTGTTGACGAACTTGTCGGCCTGCGAACGGGCCTTGCGGACGTCCGCGGAGGTCGGCAGAGCACTAGCCATGCTGATCATCTCTCCTTGGAAGGGCGCTGGGTCCGCGACTGTCGTGCAGGCACCTGGCGTGCTGGATCACGGTCGGCGTCGTCGCGTCGAACCGGGGCCACCGCAACGGTGGTGCCCGGGCGGGTGCCCGAGTCTCCCGTGCTCGACCAGCGTCTGACTTTCACTGACGGCTACCACCGTAAGGTAGGGGCGCTAGCTTGAGCAAGCGGCCTGCTTGCGCAGGTGGCGTGGCTCTTGACACGTTTACGTTCGCGTGCGTGCCCGGCGGTCGGGGGGCCAGGTCGACGTGTGCCGGTGCCTCGTCAGCCGATCCTGCAGCTCCGCGTACGGGGTGGCCGAGGGCAGTACCCCACCGTCCCGCACGGCGCCGGCCACCGCCACCGCCGCGTGGATCGCCGCCCGGTAGGGCAGCGAGCCGGTGCTCACCCGGCGCACCCCGAGCGCCGCCAGCTGGCCGAGCGAGCTGCCCGGGATGGCCAGCACGTTCAGCGGGACGGCGATGGTGTCGGCCAGCTCGCGCAGCAGCGAGGGCTCGGACGCGCCGGGCACGAACACGCCGTCCGCGCCGGCCTCCACGTAGCGGGCGGCCCTGGCCAGCGTGGCGTCCGGCGTCGCGTCCTGGCCAAGCCAGTAGGTGTCCACCCGCGCGTTGACGAACAGCTCCGGCCGGCGCCGTTTGATCGCGGCCACCTTCGCCGCCTGCGCGTCCGGGTCGACCAGCCGCTCCGCCGTGCTGTCCTCGATGTTGACACCGGCCACGTCGACACCGGCCGAGGCCAGCTCCGCCACGTAGTCGGCGACCTGCTCGGGGTCGTCGTGGTAGCCGTCCTCGATGTCCACGCTGATCGGGCAGTGCAGCGGGACCAGCGCCCTGGCCAGCGTGATGTTCGCCTCCCGGGTGGTCCGGCCGCCGTCCGGACGGCCGAGGCCGGAGGCGACACCGAAGCTCGTGGTGCCGATCGCCTCGAAGCCGGCGTCCAGGAAGGCCAGCGCGGACGGCACGTCCCACGCGTTGGGCAGCAGTAGGGGAGTCTCGCGGTGGTGCAGCTCCCGGAAACCCATCCGCGGTGCTCCTTACCCGTGCGCCGTCACGGCCGGCACCCCGGCCGGGCGTGCCGGTCGCAGGATACGAGGCCCGCCGGGTCGGGGTCGCCCGGTGGCCCGGGTCCGCGCGGGGCGGGTCGCGGACCGGCCTCGATGGAGGGTTCAGCCATATCGGTGCGGCGTCGCGGACGTTGGCCGGGGTGCGGGGTCTGGGGCGGGCGCCGCGGCGGGCGACGACGGTGGGGGTGCGTGCGGTGGTCGTGCGGCGGGGGCTGTCCGACGACGGTGCCGAGACGGCCGGATGGTGGGCGGCGGGGACGCCGCTGGCGGAGGTGGTGGCGGCGGCTCCGCTGCCCACCGTCGCGGTGCTGGGGATGGTCGAGCCGCTGGCCCGGGTGGCCGCGCGGGCGCACCGGGCCGGGCGGGTGCTGGGCCTCGGTGATCCCGGGCGGGTGCGGCTGACCCCGGACGGCCTCGCCGTGCCGGACGACCTGGACCCGGGCACCGGCCCGGATGCGACCCCCGACGCGAGCCGGGATGTGCGCCCGGGTGCGACCCCGGGTGCGCGGACGCGGCCGGGTGACGCCGACGTGCGGGGTCTCGGCGCGGTGCTGTACGCGCTGCTGGTGGGGGACTGGCCGCTACCGGACACCGGTGCGGGTCTCGCCGGCCTGGACGCCGCCGCGACCGACGCCCGGGGCGAGCCACCGGCACCGGCGACCGTCCGTGCCGAGGTCTCGACGGAGGTGTCCGCGCTGGCCATGGCCGCCCTCGGGGCGGGGGAGACGTCGGTCGGGGTGCGCACAGCGGCGGCGGTGCACCGGCTGGTGGTGCAGCTGCTGGCCTCCGCCCAGGAGGTCGCGCTGCTTCCTCCGCTGGAGGAGTCGGGCCGCTCCGACGCCATGTGGCACACCTCGACCTTCGCCGCCGTCGCGCCGGCCGCCCGGGGCCGCCGCAAGTTCACCCTCGGGATGGGCGCGCTGAGCCTCGGGGCGCTCGCGCTGCTCGGCTACACCGGGATGCAGGTGGCGATCCTGCTCGGGCTCACCCCGCCCTCGCCGCCCCGGTACGTGCTGACCCACGCACCGGTCGAGCGTCCGGCGGCGGTCGAGCGACCGGCGATGGCGGCGCACCCGATGACGCCCCGGGCGCACGGCGCGCACGACCCGCGGGCCGTGCCGCACGACCCGCGCGCGGTGCCGCGGGGCCCGGGGGCGGTGCCGCGGGACCGGGCGGCGGTGCCGCGGGACCCGGGAACGGTGCTGCGCGACCGCCACCTCTGGGCGTCGCTGGCCCGGTCGAACGCCGCACCCCACCAGCTCGGTGCGCCTGGCCGGTAGCCGGTCGCGATCCTCGCGCGCCTGGCCGGGCGCGCTGTCGGCCCGGCGGGCCGAAAGGGTGATCCCGAGCGGCAAGAACTCGACTGGCCAATCGACTTCTGCGGTAGTGTCTGCCGCCGGGAGATCTCGACGAGGAGGGTTCCACCGTGGCCAGCACCGAGTCCGACGCGCTCCGCGACCACTTCCGGTCCATGACCGAGCGGATGGCCGCCCAGCCGGACATGGACCTGACGACCCTGCGCTCGATGCTCGAGGAGCTGCACGTGCGCGCGGCCGAACCCACCGGAGTGACCTACGAGGAGGTCATCGCCGGCGGCCGGCCCGCGCTGTGGTGCATCCCGGTGGACGGCGCGGACGACCGGGCGATCCTCTACACGCACGGCGGCGGGTTCGTCTCCAACACCATGGACAGCCACCGCAAGATTGCTGGTCACCTGGCCAGAGCGGCCGGTTGCCGTGCGCTGGTGCTGGACTACCGGCTCGCGCCCGAGCACCCGTTCCCCGCGCAGCTCTCCGACGCGGTCGCCGCCTACCGGTGGCTGCTCGACCAGGGCTTCGAGGCCGGCCACCTGGCCACGGCCGGCGACTCGGCTGGCGGCAACCTGGCCACCTCCACCGTGCTGAAGCTGCGCGCGGACGGGCTGCCGCCGCCGGCCGCCATCGTCGCGCTGTCGCCCTGGTACGACATGGAGTGCGACGGCCCGACCCTCGAGTCGAACGCCGCGACCGACACGTTCATCACCCGCGACGTCGTCAGGCTGATGTCGACGATGTTCCTGGGGTCGGCGGGCTCGCCGACCGACCCGCTGGCCAACCCGCTGCGCTCCGACCCGACCGGGCTGCCGCCGGTGTACCTGACCTGCGGCAGCCACGAGACGCTGCAGGACAACGCGGAACGCTTCGCCGACCTGGCCAGGAACGCCGGGGTGGAGGTCACCCTCGAGGTCGGCGAGGGGATGCAGCACGTGTACCCGTTCATGGCCGGCCGGGCACCCGAGGCGGACCGCACCATCGACGCCATCGGGCGCTGGCTACGCCCCCGGCTCGGCCTGAGCTGACCCGATCCCGGCCGCGGCACCCGTCCCGCACCGCCGCGGTCGCGACGCACCACCGCCGAACCGAGCCGAGCAGAGAGGCCCGCCGTGCCCTTCGGAGTCCAGACCCCAGAGTTCCCCGACACCGGCTGCGCGGTCGTGTTCGGCGCGACCGGCGGGATCGGCGCCGCGACCGCCGGCCTGCTGGCCCAGCGCGGTTGCGACGTCGTGCTGACCTACCGGTCCCGGTCCGAGGAGGCCGAGCGGCTGGCCGCGTCGATCCGGGAGCTGGGCCGCAAGGCCACCGTGCTGGGCTGTGACGTCACCCAGCGGTCCGAGGTCACGCAGGTGGTGGAGACCGCGCTGGCCGAGCACGGCCGCATCCACACGGTGGTGTCGGCGGCGGGGCTGGTGTTCCACACCGGGCCGCTGGTCGACTTCGCCGACGACACCTTCGCCGGGGTCATCCAGGCCGACGTGATCGGCTTCTTCAACATCGCCAAGGCGACGGTCCCCGCGCTGCGCGACGGGGGAGGCGGCTCGGTCACCGCGCTCATCACCAGCGCGGTGGACCGCACGGTGCCCACCGACGCGCTGTCCGCGACGCCGAAGGCCGCGGTGACGATGATGATGCGCCAGCTCGCCACCGAGGAGGCGGCGCACGGGGTCCGGGCCAACGCGGTCGGCCCGGGCGTGCTCGAGGGCGGCATGGTGATCCCGATGCGCGACGACCCGACCACGAAGGCGCTGCTGGAGCGGGCGGTCGACGTCACGCCCCTGGGCCGGCTGGGGCTGGTCGAGGAGGTCGCCGAGGCCATCACGTTCCTCGCGTCCTCGAAGGCCTCCTACGTCACCGGGCAGCGGCTGATGGTCGACGGCGGCCTGGCCACCTGAGCCGCGCCGGCACCGGGCCCCGGCGCCGGGGGCTCGGCGCCGGTCAGCGCCGGACGCTCGCCCCGGCGCCGCCGTAGCGCTCCCGCAGGGTGCGCTTGAGCACCTTGCCGGTGGCGGTGCGGGGCAGCTCGTCGAGGAACTCCACCCGGGTCGGGCACTTGAAGTGCGCGATCCGCTCCCGGGTGTGCCCGATCAGCTCGTCGGCGGTGGGCGGGCCGTCCCCGGCGGGCACCACCACCGCGACGACGGTCTCGCCCCACCGCTCGTCGGCCAGCCCGATCACCGCGACGTCGGCCACACCCGGGTGGCCGTACAGCACCTGCTCGACCTCGACGGGGTAGACGTTCTCCCCGCCCGAGATGATCATGTCCTTCTTCCGGTCCACCAGGGTGACGAACCCGTCCCGGTCGATCCGGCCGAGGTCGCCGGTGTGGAACCAGCCGCCCCGGGTGGCCTCCGCCGTCTCCCCGGGCCGGCCCCAGTAGCCGGCGAACACGTTCGGCCCGCGCAGCACCAGCTCGCCGACCTCGCCGACCGCCACGTCGTGCTCCTCCGGGTCGACGATGCGCACGTCGACGTGCATGAACGGGCGGCCCACCGACCCGGCGTGCGAGACCACGAACTCGTCGTCCAGCAGCAGGGTGTTCGGCGCCGCCTCCGTCATCCCGAAGCCCTCCAGGAAGCTCCACCCGCGCCGCTGGAAGAAGTCGATCACCGGTAGCGGGCAGGGCGCGCCGCCGCACAGCGCGTAGCCCACCGAGGAGACGTCGAACGTGTCGAAGTCGTCGACCCTGCTGACCGCCGCCCACATCGCCGGCACCAGGAACTGGGTGGTCACCCGGTGCTCCTGGACCAGCTCCAGCAGCCGGCGGGGGTCGAACGCCCGGACGGTGAGCACCGTGCCACCCGCGTAGAGGATCGGCAGCACCGAGATGCCCAGCGCGCCGATGTGGAACATGGGCGCGGCGGCGACCGTCACCGACGACCCGGAGACCCCGCTGCCCACGGTCAGCAGGTTCACCGCGTTCCACAGCATGTTGCCGTGGGTGAGCATCGCGCCCTTCGGGCGGCCCGTGGTTCCCGAGGTGTACATGATCACGCAGATGTCGTCCGCGCTGGTCAGCGGGTCGGGATCGCGCGGCGGGGCAGCGGCGGCCAGCGCGTCCAGGGTGTCGGCCCGGATCCCGGCCAGCGGGCCCGCACGCCGTTCCGTGACCACCCGGCGCACGCCGTGCCCGCCCAGGTCCAGCGCCGCGCCGGCCAGGTCGGCGAACCGGTCCGACACGGCGAGCGCCACCGCCCCCGAGTCGGCCAGGATGTAGGCGACCTCGGCCGGGGCCAGCCGGAAGCTGACCGGCACGGCGATCGCGCCCAGGTTGGCCGAGGCGAACAGCACCCGCAGGAACTCCGGCGAGTTCTCCATCAGCACCGCCACCCGGTCGCCCCGCCGCACGCCCCGCTCGTGCAGCGCGCCCGCGAGCGCCGCGACGTCGGCGGCGAGCCGCCCGTAGCTGACCCCGGTGCCGCTGTCGCAGTCCACGACCGCGGTCGCCGCCGGCCGGCGGTGCGCCCGGCGCGCGATCCAGTCCCCGATGCCACCCCGCACGTCGGCCTCCTACCTGGTGCCGCCGGTGGAGGCCGCGCCCGGGGCGGTGCCGGGGCGGTCCAGCAGCCGCTTGGCGATGATCTCGTTCATGATCTCGTTGGTGCCGCCGCCGATGCCCAGGATCCGCGCGTCCCGGTAGTGCCGCTCGACCTCGGACTCGCGCATGTAGCCCATGCCGCCGTGTAGCTGGACCGCCTCGTTGACCACGACGTCGCAGGCGTACACGGCGGTGTTCTTGGCCATCGCCACCTCCTCGGTGACGTCCGCGCCCGCCGACCAGCGCGCGGTCACGTCCCGCACGAAGGTCTTGGCCACCGCGACCCGCCGGAACATCTCGGCCAGCTTGTGCCGCACCACCTGCCGGCTGTCCAGCGGGGCGCCGAACGTGTGCCGGTCCCGCGCCCACGCACGGGCCAGCGTCGCGCAGCGCTCGGCGGTGGCCACCGCCTGCACCGCCATGGTGAGCCGCTCGGACTCGAAGCGCCGCATGATCTGGGCGAACCCGGTGCCCTCGGCGCCGACCAGGTTCCGCGCCGGCACCCGCACCCCGTCGAACGCCAGCTCCGCGGTGTCCGAGCAGAGCCAGCCCATCTTGCGCAGCCGCGCGCTCACCGCGAACCCCGGCCGGTCGGCCTCGACGACCAGCAGCGAGACCCCCCGGTGCCCGGGACCACCGGTGCGCACGGCGGTGGTGACGAAGTCGGCCCGGGTGCCCGAGGTGATGAACGTCTTGGCCCCGGTGACCAGATAGTCCTCGCCGTCGCGCACCGCGCGGGTGGTGATCGCGCCGACGTCGGAGCCGGTACCCGGCTCGGTCACGCCGAGCGCCGCGATCTTCCGGCCGGCCAGCACCGGGCGGACGAACTCGTCGAGCTGCCACGGGTCGCCGGCCGCGGCGATGTGCGGGACCCCGATGCTGTGGGTGAACAGCGCGGACGCCACCCCGGTGCTGCCGCCGGACAGGATGAGCTGCTCGTTGGCCACCATGAAGTCGACGAAGTCACCGGCGCCGCCCGCCTCCGGGGGGAAGCCCAGCTCCAGCAGCCCGATCGCGGCGGCCCGCTCGTGCAACCCGCGCGGCACCTCGCCGGCGTCCTCCCAGCCCGCCAGGTGCGGCACCACCTCCCGCTCGGTGAACGCCGCCACCGTCGCGGCCAGCGCGCGCCGCTCCGGGGTGTCCCACAGCTCGTGCGCCGAGGTCATCCCGCCTCCCCGTCCCGCTCCGGTCCCAGCTCGGTCAGGGTGACCAGCACGGTGTGTGCCGCCACGTACTGGCCCACCTCGACGCGCACCTCCTCGACGACACCGTCCGCGCCGGCGACGGCCGGGTGCTCCATCTTCATCGCCTCCAGCAACACCATCCGCTGCCCCGCGGCCACCCGCTGGCCGGGCTCGACCAGCACCTCGGTGACCGTGCCCGGCAGCTCGCTGACCGGGCCGGCCGCCGCCGCGAGCGCCCCGGGCTCGGGCAACCGGGGGCGCGGCAGCCAGCCCGACTGGTCGCGGCCGTCGTTGACCCACACCGAGCCGTCCGCGTGCACCGCCACCGCGCACGGGTGCTCCACGCCGCCGTGCCGGACCCGGACCCCGTCCGCGCCCAGGTCCAGCAGCGCGAGCTCGTGCCGCTCGCCGTCGGCCTCCAGCACCAGGCCGGCGTCCCCGGCCGGGGCGGTCAGCCGGTAGCCCAGCCCCACCGGCCCGCCGCCGACGCGCTCCCACCCCGCCGCGGTGAGCAGGGGAGCCGCGAGCGGCCGGAACCCCGGCGGCGCGTGGCCGGTGACCCGGTCGGCGGCCCGCCGGCGCGCCACGGACACCGCGACCGCCGCCGCCAGGTGCACGATCCGGGGGGTGGCCGGGGCGGGGTCGAGCAGGTCCGGGTGCCGCTCGAGGAAGTCGGTGCGGGTCCGGCCGGCCAGTAGATCGGGGTCGCGCAGCAGCGCAACCAGGAAGTCGCGGTTGGTCACCGTGCCGTGCACCCGGGTCTCGCCGAGCGCGCCGGCCAGCGCGGCCGCCGCCTCGGCCCGGGTGCCGGCGTGCGCGACGATCTTGGCCAGCATCGGGTCGTAGAACGGCGGCACCTCACCCGGCGCGCGGACGCCGTCCTCGAAGCGCAGCCCGGGCCGTTCGGGGTGGGAGTAGTGGTGCAGCACGCCCGGGGTGGGCAGGAAGTCCCGCGCGGGGTCCTCCGCGTAGAGCCGCACCTCGATCGCGTGCCCCCGGTGCACCACGTCGGCCTGGTCGAGACCCAGCGGCTCGCCCCGGGCCACCCGCAGCTGCAGCGCGACCAGGTCCAGGCCGGTCACCTCCTCGGTCACCGGGTGCTCCACCTGCAGCCGGGTGTTCATCTCCAGGAAGAAGAACTCGCCGGTCTCCTCGTCGAGCAGGTACTCCACGGTGCCGGCCCCCCGGTAGCCCAGCTCGCGGACCAGGGACACCGCGGTCTCGCCCATCCGGCGGCGCAGCTCCTCGCACACCGCCGTCGAGGGTGCCTCCTCCAGCACCTTCTGGTGGCGCCGCTGCACCGAGCACTCCCGCTCGCCGAGGTGCACCGCGCCGCCGTGCGCGTCGCCGAACACCTGGATCTCCACGTGCCGCGCGGCGGCCAGGTACCGCTCCAGCAGCAGCCCGTCGTGGCCGAACGCGCCGGCCGCCTCCCGGCGCGCGCCGGCCAGCGCGTCGGCCAGCCCGTCCTCGCCGGCGACCAGCCGCATGCCCTTGCCGCCGCCGCCGGCGGTCGGCTTGACCAGCAGCGGGTACCCCACGGCACGGGCCTCGGCGGCCCACCGCGACGGGTCGTCACCGCTGACCCGGGCGTCCGGCAGGACCGGGACGCCGGCCTTGCGGGCGATCTCCTTGGCCCGGTCCTTGAGCCCCATCTCCCGGATGGAGCCCGGCGACGGGCCGACGAACAGCACACCGGCGGCGGCGCACGCCTCGGCGAAACCGGCGTTCTCGGCCAGGAAGCCGTAGCCGGGGTGCAGCGCGTCCGCCCCGGACCGGCGGGCCGCATCGAGGATCTTCGCCCCGTCCAGGTAGGACTCGGCCGCGGTCGTCCCGCCCAGCGGCACCGCCCGGTCGGCCTCGGTGACGTGCGGGGACCGGCGGTCGGGGTCGGCGTAGACGGCGACCGTGCGGATGCCCGCCGCGCGGGCGGTGCGGATGACCCGCGAGGCGATCTCGCCCCGGTTGGCCACCAGCAGGGTGTCGATCCGGGTCACCGGCGTGGTCACCATGTCCTCACATCCGGAAGGGCGCGAACCGGCGCGCGCCGGCGACGGGGGCGGAGTGCGCGGCCGACAGGGCCAGGCCCAGCACCGCGCGGGTGTCCCGGGGGTCGATCACCCCGTCGTCCCACAGCCTGCCGGTGGCGTACACCGCGCCGGACTGCGACTCGATCATCTCCTCGGTCTCCGCGCGGACCCGGGCGTCGGTGTCCTCGTCGTAGTCCCGGCCGGCCCGCCGGGCGACGCGCCGCTGCACCATCGACATGACGCCGGCGAGCTGGCTGCCGCCCATCACCGCGATGCGGTGGTTGGGCCAGGTGAACACGAACCGCGGGTCGTAGGCGCGGCCGGACATGCCGTAGTTCCCCGCGCCGTAGGAGGCCCCGACCATGAGCGTCAGGTGCGGCACGGCGGAGTTCGACACCGCATTGATCATCTTGGCGCCGTCCTTGATGATCCCGCCCCGCTCGGCGGCCGAGCCGACCATGAACCCGGTGATGTTCTGCACGAACACCAGCGGGATGTCCCGCGCGTTGGCCAGCTGGATGAAGTGCGCGCCCTTGTTGGACTCCTCGGAGAACAGGATGCCGTTGTTGGCCAGCACGCCGACCGGGAAGCCGCCGATCGAGCCCCACCCGGTGACCAGCTGCGTGCCGTAGAGCGGCTTGAACTCGGAGAACCGGGAACCGTCGAGCACCCGGGCCAGGATCTCCCGCACCTCCACCGACCGCTTGGCGTCGGCGGCCGCGCAGCCCAGCAGCTCCTCGGGGTCGTGCACCGGCGGCTCGGACGGCATCGACGGCCCCGGCCCGGCCTTGCGCCAGTCCAGGTCGGCGACGATCTGGCGCCCGATGCGCAGCGCGTCCCGCTCGTCGGCGGCCAGGTGGTCGGCCAGCCCGGAGACGCGGGCGTGCATCTCCGCGCCACCGAGCGTCTCGTCGTCCACGTCCTCGTTGATCGCCATCTTGACCAGCGGCGGCCCGCCGAGGTAGACGGTCGCGGCCTCGGCGACCAGGACGGTGTACTCGCTCATCCCGGGCAGGTAGGCGCCGCCGGCGGTGCAGCTGCCGAACACCAGCGAGATGGTCGGGATGCCGGCCGCGGACAGCCGGGTCAGCTCGCGGAAGGTGCGGCCACCGGGCACGAAGATGTCCGCCTGCCGGGGCAGGTCCGCCCCGCCGGACTCCACCAGGGTGATCACCGGCAGCCGGTTGCGCTCGGCGATGTCCAGCGCGCGCAGCTGCTTCGCGACCGCCGCCGGGTTCAGCGAGCCGCCCTTCACGGTCGGCTGGTTGGCGATCACCATGCACTCCACGCCGGACACCGGCCCGATCCCGGTGATCAGCCGGCCGCCGGGCTGCCCGTCCGGCTCGTGCGCCCCGGCGTAACAGGACAGCTCGAGCAGCGGGGCGTCCTCGTCCAGCAGCAGGTCGACGCGCTCCCTGGCCAGCAGCCGACCCCGGGAGCGGTGCCGCCGAACGGACTTCTCCCCGCCGGCCGCGAGCACCTGCTCCGCGAGAGCCTCCAGCCCGCGCAGCGCGTCGAGCATCGCCGCCCGGTCCCGGGAGTACTGCTCGGACGCCGTGTCCAGCGCCGTCGTGAGTACCGCCACCGCGTGCACACCGCCCCTCCGCCGTGCCGATCGAACCAATAGTCGACTGCTCAGTCAACTATCGGACCGTCCACGCGCCCGCCGGCTCGGTACGGTTCTCCCGGCGGTGACCGGCGCGGTCCCCGGCCCGGCCCCGCCGGCCCGGCCCGGCGGCCCGGCCCCGCCGGCCCGGCCCGGCGGACCGGCCCCGGCGGCCCGGCCCGGCGGACCGGCCCCCGACCCCTACGGTGGAGGGCCTATGAGCGTCCTGTCCGATGTCCACCGACCGCGACGACCCTGCCCTCGGCACTGACCGTGCGAGCCCAGGGGGACCGGGCGGACAGCCCGTTCCTGCGCATCGGCGCCGCTGGCGTCCCGGCGGACGGCGTGCGCGGCGGAGAGGGCGCCACCGACCTCAGCTACCGGCGGATCCACGCCGAGAGCGACCGGGTCCCGGCGGGCCTGCTCGCCCTCGGCGTGCGCCGGGGGCACCGGGTGGCCGTCGCCGCGCCGAACAGCGTCGAGTGGCTGCTGACCTGGCTCGGCGCAGCCAAGATCGGCGCGGTCCTGGTCACGCTGAACGTGGCGTACCGCGAGCGCGAGTTCGTCCACATGCTCAACGAGTCCGGTGCCGTCCAGCTGGTGTGCGTCGACCGGCACGGCGACTTCGACCTCGTGGAGTTCGTGAGCGGTCTGCGGCCCCGGCCGCCGACCGTCGAGCACGTCCTGTTCCTGGGCGGCCCCGGGTTCGACGGCAGTCTGAGCTGGCCGGACCTGCTCGCCGCGCCGCCCGACCCGGACGCGCTGGCCTCGGTGGTCGCCCAGGTCCGCCCGTCCGACCCGGCGGTGATCCTCTACACCTCCGGCACGACGGGGGAGCCGAAGGGCGCCGTGCTCACCCACGCCGGCATCCTGGCCTCGGCCGCCGCGCAGGCCACGCACCTCGGCCAGCGCCCGGACGACGTGATGATCGGCCACCTGCCGCTCAACCACGTGGGCGGGATGACCTGCACCGTGGTCGCCACGCTGTTCGCCGGCGGGAGCATCGCGCTGCTGCCCGCCTACCACCCCCGCCGCGCGCTGGAGGCCGTGGCCGGGCAGCGGGTGTCCATCTTCGTCGGGGTGCCGACCACGTACACGATGCTGCTGGGCCTGCCCGAGTTCGCCGACGCCGACACCTCGACCGTCCGGATGTGCGTGATCGGCGGATCGAACGTGGAGCCGCACCTGGCGCGGCGCATCCTGGACGCGTTCCCCGGGGCGCGGCTGGGGTGCCGGACCCCACGTTCGGCGAGGTCGGGCGCGCCTACGTGGTGCCGGTCGAGGGCGGGTCGGTGGACGGCGAGGCGGTGCGCGCGCACTGCCGGCGGCTGCTCGCCGAGTACGAGGTGCCCGACCAGGTCGTGGTGGTCGACTCGCTGCCGATGACCCCGGCCGGCAAGATCCGCAAGGCCGCGCTGCGGGACGCGGTCGCCGAGGAGGGCGGCCCGGACAACCCGGCCGCCCGGACGGACCCGGACTGACGGCCCCGCGCGGCGCGCGGGAGGCTCAGCCGGTCGGCCCGGTGCCGGTCGGCCCGGTGCGCAGGCCGATCGCCTGCGCCCAGAGCCGGGTCAGGGTGGCCACGGCGGCCTCCTCGTCGAACACGACCCCGTGCAGGAACCACATCTGGGTGAAGTGCTCGACCATGCCGCCCAGCACGGACGCGGTGATCGCCGGGTCGAGTTGCGGGTCGGCCAGCCCGCGCTCCTGCAGCCGCCGGATGCCCGCCTCGTTGCGGCGCAGGAACATGTCCCTGATCTGCAGCTTCAGGGTCCGGAAGTAAGCGTCCCGGATCGCCATCTCCTCGATGACCGCGATCAGCCGGGTGTTGCGCCTGGACGCGGCGAGGTACTGCCGGTTCGCCGCCTCGATCTTCGCCAGCGGCTCGTCGGGACCGCCGGACTGCGGGCGGGACGCCGCGAACATCTCCCCGGTCACGGTGGTGAACAGCTCGTGCAGCACCGCTTCCTTGGACTCGAAGTAGTGGTAGAAGACGCCGTAGGAGGTGCCTGCGCGCTCGGCGATGTCGGAGATCCGCGCGTCCCGGAAGCCGAGCTCCTCGAACACCTCGCGGGCCGCCGCGACCAGGGCCGCCCGGGTGCGCCGCCCCCGTGAGGTCGTCGGGGCGTCGCGCAGCGGGGGCACCCGGGGCGGTGGCGCCGGGCGGGCCGAGCCCCGTCGGGCACCCTGGACGCCGCTGTTCGTTCGCGGGGCGATGGCAGTCGGTCCTTCCGGCGGGTCGGTCCGGCGTCGGTGCGTGGGTGCGCCGGCCGGCGGGAACTCACCCCGATCATAGGCGATCTCGGCCGGGGACTTGACCGATGAGTCGGGCGAGCGCCCGGGGAATCCGCCCGGTGTGCTCACGCATCCGCGCCGACCAGGGCGAGCCGCTCGTCGTGCGCCCCGGCCACGGCGTCCACCAGGTACGGCAGCGGCAGCGGCCGGTCCCGGGTCACGGTTACCCGTCGACCTCGCGCATGAGGTACGACAGCTTCTGGAACATCGCGATGACGAGGGTGGGCCGCCGCTGGTCGCTGGGCCGATCGGCCCCCGGGAGCGCCCGGGCAGGGCCGCGCCCGCTCGGTGACCGCTCAGTACCCGGTCACCGGCAGGTCACGGGCAGGTCACCGGGTACTCGCCGGCGGCTCACTGGCCGCTCACTGGCACAGCCGGGGGCGCGCCGCATCGACCTGGGGGTCGGCCTCGCGCTCGGCCCGCCGACGGGCCGCGATCACCGCCAGTGCCTCTACCGCCAGCTCCGCCGCCGAACACTCCGAGGTGCGGCACCGCCCGCATCGGCCGTCCTCGCGCAGGGGGTGCGACTCGGCCAGTGCCTGCGCGCGGTTGTCGACGAGCAGGAACCGCACCGCCGCATCCCACGCTTCCATGCGCACTCCCGGACTAGTGGCGATCGCGGGGACTCATGGCGCCGCGGGTCCGGGCGACTGGCCAGATGACTATAGGGCTTGGCACACGACCGAGGCAGGTCCATTCGGACCGAACCTCTGATCGTCGACGGGACTATCGGAGGGCCGGGGAACGGGTACCCGCCGGTATGCGGCTCGGAACGGGCGCGCGGGGTCCGACGGCGGCCGACGAGGTGTGGCCGCGGTAGGTGGAGCCCGCGTGCTGGGCCGGCCGGGCGCCGCGGATCCGCCGGGTGGCGGCCAGCCCGCCCCGGCTGGCCGCCGGCACCACCGGCCGGGTCGTCGGGCCGCTCGGGGTGACCATCCCGTTCCGGGTGACCGCGGTGGACGAGGCGCGACGGTCGTGGTCGTGGCGGGTGTCGGTGGGGCCGCTGACCGTCGCGCTGGACCACGGCGTCCAGGACCGGCCCGGGGGCAGCCGGACCTGGCTCCGGATCGACGCCCCGCTCCCGGTCGCGGTCGGATACCTGTCGGTCGCCCAACTCGGCCTCTGACGATTGGTGCACTAGCCGTACCCCTCCGGACCAGCGACGGGACGGATCTTCCACAGGGGACTCTCAGGTCGGATGTCGGCGCGTCCGGGTGCATTCGTTACCTCCGGTGCCCTCGGCTCGTTGCCCCAAACGCGCACGCACACTCCACGGCGACGTCGTGGGGTCGACGTTCACTATGAGGGGAAACGCCCGTGTTGAAGAAGATTCTCGCCACCACCGCCGTTGCCGCCGTCGTCACCTTCGGTGCCGCCGGGATCGCCTACGCCGACTCGAACGACAGCGGAAGCGGCAGCTCCACCGTCAAGTCCAGCGACAGCAGCTCGAGCAGCAGCGCGGACAGCGACGACAAGGACAGCGACAAGGACGGCGACAGCACCGACGCCCGCGACGGTGGCGACGACCACGGCGACAGCGCGGACAGCGACGACAAGGACAGCGACAGCCGCGACGGCGACAGCGACGACAGCGACGGCAGCGACCACGGCGACAGCGGCAGCAGCAGCAGCACCGACAGCAGCAGCGGCTTCCTCGGCCTCTGAGGTCCGCGAGGGCACCGAGGACCCGGGCCTCGCTGAGGCCCTGAGCCCTCAGGACGTCTCCGACGTCACTGTGGTCTCTGTTCGGAACATCGACGGGCGTTCCCCGGCCGCGTGACGCGCACGTGGGCCCGGCGCCGGAGCCCGATGAGGCTCCGGCGCCCGGTCCCACCCGCGTCGGCCGGAACGGAGGAACGCCAGCGCGCTCGGGGGGCGGTACGATCCCGCCGCCCGGCGCACGACTCACTCACCCCCGAGGTAGCTGAGGCCTCACCCGGATGCGTACGGTCACACCGTGCGAGGTTCGACGGGGCCGGGGACTCGCCCGATGCGTCGTCGCCGGACGCAGGTCGACGGCTGCGCGGTGGTCGGCCCCTCAGGCGGGAGTGGGGAGTGAGTTGAGCCTCGACAGCGC
The DNA here is from genome assembly GCA_036497465.1 of Pseudonocardia sp. GTDB lineage: Bacteria > Actinomycetota > Actinomycetes > Mycobacteriales > Pseudonocardiaceae > Pseudonocardia. Next base: position 33,944 of record DASXJJ010000185.1, read on the forward strand.
GGATCCCGCCCGGCCGGGGTCCGGCTCGGCGGGCGGCAGCGTGGCCGCAACGTCCGACTCACTGTTCAGCCACGGCGGCGAGCTCGGCCGGGTGATGTCCGGCTGGGACTGGGCCGCCACCCCGGTCGGTCCGGTCGAGGGCTGGTCGGCCAACCTCCGCAGCGTGGTGCGGATCCTGCTCACCTCCCGCTTCTCGATGTGGATGGGCTGGGGTCCCGAGCTCGCGTTCTTCTACAACGACGCCTACCAGCGCGACACGCTGCGGGCCAAGCACCCGTGGGCGCTCGGCCGGCCCGCGCAGCAGGTGTGGGCGGAGATCTGGGACGACATCGGGCCCCGGATCCGGTCGGTGCTGGAGACCGGGGAGTCCACCTGGGACGAGGGCCTGCAGCTCTTCCTGGAGCGCAGCGGGTACCTCGAGGAGACCTACCACACGTTCTCCTACAGCCCGCTGCACGACGACGACGGCCGTATCGCCGGGTTCCTGTGCGTGGTCAGCGAGACCACCGAACAGGTGCTCGGGGAGCGGCGGCTGCGGGTGCTGCGCGAGCTCGGCGACATCTCGGCGGTCAGCGCCCCGACGGTGCGCGACGCCTGCTCGTCCGCGCTGGGTGTGCTGGAGCGGGCGCGCGCGGACCTGCCCTCGGCGGCGATCTACCTGCTCGACGGCGAGCGGCCGGAGCGGGCGTCCGCCCACCGGGTGGCCTGGTACGGGTCGTCCGGCGACGAGCCCGTGCCCCCGGAGACCCTGCGCAGGGACCGGGAGCCGGGGCGGTCGGTGTGGGCGGCGTTCGACTCGGGGCGGCCGCACACCGTGCAGCGCCCGCCGGCCACGACGCCGGGGGAGGGACGGGCGGAGGGCCCGGCCCGGCCGGAGACCGTCCTGGTGCTGCCGATCGCCGCGTCCGGCGGGGGTGACCCGGTCGGGGTGCTGCTCGCCGGGGTGAGCCCGTACCGGTACCTGGACGACGAGTACCGGCAGTTCCTGGAGCTGGTGGCCGGCCAGGTGGCCAACGCGGTCGCCGACGCCTCCGCGTACCAGGCACAGCGGCGGCGGGCGGAGGAGCTGGCCGAGCTGGACCGGGCCAAGACCGAGTTCTTCACCGGCGTCTCGCACGAGCTGCGCACCCCGCTGACGTTGATCACCGGGCCGGTCGAGGACAGCCTGGCCGACACCGTCGACCCGCTGCCGCCCACGCAGCGCGTCCGGGCCGAGCTGATCGCCCGCAACGGCGCCCGGCTGCGGCGGCTGGTGGACACCCTGCTGGAGTTCGCCCGGCTGGAGGGCGGCGCGCTGACCCCCCGCCGGGTTCCCACCGACCTGGCCGCGCTGACCAGGGGCATCGGCGAGTCCTTCGCGCCGGCCGTGCACCGGGCCGGGTTGGGGTTCACCCTCGACTGCCCGGACCTGGGCGCGCTGGTGTCGGTCGACCCGGAGATGTGGGAGAAGATCGTCCTCAACCTGCTCTCCAACGCGGTGAAGTACACGCTGTCCGGCGAGGTGTCGCTGCGGCTGGGCCGAGGGGGCGGCGGCGAGGTCGAGCTCGCGGTGAGCGACACCGGGATCGGCATCCCGGCCGAGGAGCAGCATCGGCTGTTCGAGCGCTTCCACCGGGTGCGCGGCGCGGCCGGCCGCAGTCACGAGGGCTCGGGTATCGGGCTCGCGCTGGTCGCGGAGCTGGCCGCGCTGCACGGCGGCACCGCCGGGGTGCTCAGCGCCCCGGAACGCGGTTCCCGGTTCACCGTGTCGTTGCCCCCCGAGGCGCTGCTCGGCCCGGACGACCCACCCGGGTCCGGCGAGGCCAGGCCGAGCAGCGCGGTGGAGCTCTACCGCGACGAGGCACTGCAGTGGAGCACCGAGGCGGGCGGGGGCGCGCCGCTCCCGGTCGGCGGCGCCCGGCTGGACGTGATCGACGTCGGAGCGACCGCCGGCGCGACGGTGCTGATCGTGGAGGACAACCCGGACCTGCGGCGGTTCCTCGCCGGGCTGCTCGGCCCGTTCTACGCGGTGCTGCTGGCGACCGACGGCCGGGAGGGGCTGGATCGGGTCCGCGCCGACCGGCCCGATCTGGTGCTCACCGACGTGATGATGCCCCGGCTGGACGGCTTCGAGCTGCTCGCGGAGCTGCGCAGCGATCCGGTCACGGCCGCCATCCCGGTCATCGTGCTGTCCGCTCGCGCGGGGCAGGAGGCCACGGCCGCCGGCCTGGCCGCCGGTGCGGACGACTACCTGGTCAAGCCGTTCTCCTCGCACGACCTGCTGGCCCGGGTGCGCGCCAACCTGGCCATGGCCCGGCTGCGCAGCCACGAGGGCGCCTGGCGGATCGCGCTGCTCAACGCGCTGGGCGACGGGCTGTTCATCTCCGACGGGGCCGACGGGCCGGTCGTGGAGATCAACGAGGCGTTCAGCACGATCCTCGGCTACGCGTCGGAGGACCTGCCGTTCGCGCAGCCCTACCCGTGGTGGCCGGAGCCGGGGGACGACCCGGAGGGCGCCGTGCTGGTCGAGCGGGCGCAGGCGGAGCTGCGGTCGGCCGGGCGGGGCCGGTGGACCCTTCCGATGCGCCACCGGGACGGCCGCCGGGTGTGGGTCGACTGCTCCACCGACGCGGTGGCCGGCCGCGACGGCGCCACCCAGATGATCGTCGGGATCGTCCGGGACGTCAGCGACCAGCACCGCGCCGCCGAGCGGGACCGGATGCTCGCCGAGACCGGCCGGCTGCTGACCCAGCCAGGGGACCTCACCGCCCGGCTGGACGCGTTCGTCGGTGCCTACGCCGCGCTGCTCGACGAGCTGGTCGTGGTGAGCTGCACCGGCCCGGACGGTCGGATGTCGCCGGTCGCGGCCGCGCACCCGGACCAGCCTGAGCACGCCGCGACGATGCTCGGCCTGGGGTCGTTCCGGCTGCCGGAGTCGCTGGCCGCCGCCTACCGGGCCGGCGAGGCGTTCGTGCTGGACCCGACGCCGGAGGAGATGATCCGGGCGGCCTACGGCGAGGGCCGCGCGCTCGACGTCCGCCGGGAGATGGGCATCCACAGCACGCTGATCGCGCCGCTGGCGGTGTCCGGCCGGCTGATCGGTGTGGTGCTGGTGGTGTCGACCGCCGGGCGGCGGCGGTTCGACCAGGGCGACCTGGAGCTGGCCGACGAGCTCGCCCGCCGGGTCGCCGCGGTCATCGACGCCGACCGGATCACCACCCGGGAGCACCAGCTGAACACGACCGGTGCCGCGCTGGCCGCCGCGACCACCGTCGTCGAGGCGGCCGAGGCGCTGGCCGACACGATCATCGGGGCGCTCGGCGCCTCCGGGGTCGCGGTCTACACGGCGAGCCCGGAGACCCCGGGGCGGCTGCGACTGGAGCACACCCTCGGGCTGCCCGACGAGTTCATCGAGCGGTTCTCGCTGATCAAGCCGGGCGACCGGCTCCCGCTGGCCGAGGCCGCCCGCACCGGGGAGGCGCTGTGGCTGGGCGACCAGCGAATCCGGGGCGAGGATCCGGACCGGGACGCCTCCGACGGGTGGCTCGACGCGCGGGCGGTCATCGCGCTGCCGCTGACCGTCGGCGAGCGGGTCGTCGGGGTCGTCGGCGTCTCGTTCCTGGCCCCCCGGGAGTTCCAGCCCGAGGAGCGGGCGTTCGCGATGACCCTCGCCGCCCAGGCCGCGCAGGCCTTCGACCGCGCGGTGCTGACCGACGCCCGCTGGCGGGTCGCGCAGACCCTGCAGCACTCGCTGCTGCCGCAGCGGCTGCCGGACATCGACGGACTGGCGCTGGCCACCCACTACCAGCCGGCCGGACGGCTGACCCAGGCCGGCGGCGACTGGTACGACGTCGTGCCGCTGGACGACGAGCGGGTGGGCATCGTGGTGGGCGACGTGGCCGGTAACGGTGCCGCCGCCGCGGCGGTGATGGGCCAGCTGCGTAGCGCGCTGTCCGGGTTCCTGCTCGCCGAGCAGTCGCCCGGCGCGGCGCTGCGGCTGCTGAACCGGGTCGCCGCCCGCATCGACGGGGCGCTCGCCACCACCGTCGTCTGCTTCGTGCTCAACACCCGGACCCGGGAGCTGCGCTGGGCACGGGCCGGGCACCCGCCGCCGCTGCTGCTGGCACCGAGGAACGGCCCCGGCCAGCCCGAACGGGGGCGGTTCCTCGCCGACGCGCTGGGTCCGGCGCTGGGCGCCCGCGCCGGCGCGGCCGGGAGCGAGCCGAACGGCACCCCGACCTACACCGAGGGCTACCTGACCCTGACGCCCGGGTCCAGCGTGCTGCTCTACACCGACGGGTTGATCGAACGGCGGCACGAGGTCATCGACGACGGCCTGGACCGCCTGCTCGACGCGGTCGCCCCGCACACCTCGGCGGCACCCGCCGCGCTGCTGGACCGGGCGCTGGCCGGTGCGCTGCCGGCGTCGGGGCCGACCGACGACGTGGCGCTGGTCGTGGTCCGGCTGCTGCCCGAGCCGCTGCGCCGCAGGCTCCCCGCCGAGGGTGACCAGCTGGCCGTGCTCCGCCGCTCGGTGCGCGGCTGGGCCGTGACGGCCGGCCTGGGCGAGGACCAGACGACGGACCTGCAGCTGGCCTTGGGCGAGGCGGCCGCGAACGCGGTGGACCACGCCTACCCGCCGGACCGGCCCGGCGGGTTCAGCTACGACCTGGAGCTGAACCCGGACGGGTCGGTCCAGGTGGCCGTCACCGACGAGGGCACCTGGCGCCCGGTGCCGACGGACAACGGCTACCGGGGCCGGGGGTTGGCGATGATCCGCAGCCTGGGCCGGGACGTCTCGCTGGACACCGCCGGGGGCACCCGCATCGAGTTCACCGTGCCGGTGGAGCCGGCCGCGCCCGCCCGGCCGGCCGCGCCCGGGTCCGCCGTTCCCGCGCCGGCCGCGCCGGCGCCCGCCGCGACAGGGGTCTCCGCGATCGGGGCGGCCGAGCCGGCCGAGGTCGAGGTGGAGCACGCGGCGGGCGGCACGCTGACCTTCCGGCTGGCCGGTGAGCTCGACCTGGCCTCGGTCGAACCGGTGCGCGCCACGCTGCTGCGGCACCTGGGCGACGGCACCGGGCCGGTGATCGTGGACATCCGCGCCGTCAGCTACCTGGCCAGCGCCGGGGTCCGCATGCTGGTGGAGGCGGCCGGGATCGTGGGCGACCGGTTGCGGCTGCGCGTCGAGCCGGGCAGTCCCGCCGACCGCATCCTGACCCTCACCGAGGTGGGCAGCGGATCGCGCGATAGGCGCGAAAAGGAGTAAGTTCGTCAATCAGCCGCGGGTCGGACGAAATGATTGACAGACGATCATGTACCTTGCGGAAGTCGGTGCGTGATGGTGTGCCGGCGACCGGACGCCATTTCACCGCGGGCGGTGCGTAGAAGGGGCGGAGCATGGCTCAGAAAGTCGTAGTTTCTCTGGTCGACGACCTTGACGGCGGAAAAGCCGTCGAGACTGTGCAATTCAGCCTCGACGGCAAGAACTACGAGATCGACCTTTCCGAGAAGCACGCGAAGGCACTGCGCGACGCCCTGGCCACCTACGTAGGCGCCGCGCGCAGGCCGAGCGGCGGACGCAGGGGCCGCGCGGCATCGAGCCCGAGTCGGCCCGCCGCGGATCGCGAGCAGAACCAGGCGATTCGGGACTGGGCGCGGTCACAGGGCATGGACGTGTCCGACCGGGGCCGGATTCCCTCCGACGTGATCGACGCCTACCACCAGGCCAGCTGACCCACCCGCACGGCCGGGCGACATTGTCGGTCCATTCCGCCTCCGGGTGTCCAGGAGCGCGGGAATTGGCGTCGATGAGGTCGTGACCGCCTTTGTCCGGCCCGTTCCGGACGGCGCGGCCGGAGTTCCGCGGCCCGCGCGGGCGTCGGCGACCTTTCGGCCCGGCCGGTGAGTCGCGCCCGGCGCGGTGGGTCGGGGGAGTGCCCGGCGGCCGTTCCGCGCAGTGCCGCTCACCCACTGATCGACGACCGGTGCGGTGACCGGTCCACCTGTGGTGCGCATCCGGGTGACCGTCCGCTGACCGCCCGGTGAAGCCCATTCGACCGTCGGGTGTACCGCCGAGATGGTGATCACCGTCGGTGAGGAGTACGACGGAGTGTGCTCCCGGCGTCAGCCGGCGCCGTTCCCCCTCGGGGTGTCCGGCTGACACCGAGGTGGGGGAGCGGACACATGCATGCCCTCACCCCGGATCCCCGCACCGGTTCAGGCTCCCCCGGGGGCCAGCCGCCGGTGCGGTCGGGGCACGGTGACGGATGTCGGCGGCTCCGCGGTGGGCCGCGTCGGTAGCAGGGAGTGAGTGTCCGATGGGCGAGGCGTTGCGACGTCTGCTTCCGGTCGATGCGTGCAGCCCGTGGGCCGCGCGTCGGCTGTTGCGCGCGTGGCTGGCCGAGCTGGGCTGCTCCGACGATGACATCGCCGACCTGGTCCTGGTGGTGAGCGAGGCCGTGACGAACGTGGTCGACCACGCCTACCCGGACGGCGCCGAGGGCGACCTGATCAGCCTGGAGTGCCGGCTCCGGTCGACGGACGTCGACAAGAGCCAGGTGGTGGCGACGGTCAGCGACCGCGGCCGGTGGCGGCCGGTCCCGAAGGTCAACGGCAACCGGGGCCGGGGCCTGACGATGATGCGCTCGCTGACCGAGTCGCTGGAGCTGCGCGGCACCCCGGACGGCACCGAGGTGCGGATGACCAGCCGGCCGCTGGAGATCCGCCTCCGCTAGCGGCGGTGGCCGGCCGGCACCGGGTCACGGCCGCGGCGAGTCGATCAGGACGAGCATGTCGAGCCCGGACAGGGTGAGCGCGCGGGCGACCTCGCTCTCCGGGGCGCACAGCACGGCCTTCAGCCGCTCGCGGTTCTCGTACAGCGCGCCGATCCCGGAGCTGTCGATGAACTCCGTCGAGCTCAGGTCGACCACGATGCCGCCCCGGTCCGAGGTGGCGTCCGAGGTCGCGCTGTCCAGGGCCGCCTGGAAGTCGCCGATCGAGGCGATGTCGATCTCACCGGTGACGACCAGAATCGTCGAGTCGTCGTCCGTACGCACGGACGCGGTCAGTGGAGCCGGCAACTCTCATCTCCAGGTGGGGTCTCGTGGCCCGCCGGGGCATCCGGGCGGCGGTGGGGGCCCGCGCAACGCCGCTGGCCCTTGTCCGGGTCAATCGTTGCACAACCGATGCAGCTATCGGCAGCCACCCGTCCGGGGTGTCCTGGAGCACACTACGCGGGTCGGGGCTCGGAGACCCGCCCGACTAGTGGACCGGCGTGGCGTTCCCGTCCCCGGTGACCGGCCCGGACCGCAGCGTGAAGGCCAGCAGGCTCCCGGCCAGGGTGCACAGGCCGGCGATCAGGAACACGTCGCTGTAGGCCTGTGCCTGCACGTGGATCTGGAGCTGCTGCCACAGCGGGGTGAGGCCACCCGGCCCCTGCTGCTGCATGGCCAGGACGCGCTGGTCGAGGTCCACGCCGTTCGCCTGCAGCAGCGCCGACCGGTCCGCCATGAGCTGGGCCTGCTGGGTGGTGGAGACGCCGGTGAGCGCGGCCAGGCCCAGTGCCGCCGAGACCCGCTGGACCACCGTATTGAACGCGCTGCCGGAGTTGACGATCTCGTTGGGCAGCGAGGCGATGCCGCCGGTCATCATCGGCATCATACCCAGTCCCAGCCCGCCGGCGAACAGCATCTGCCAGAGGATCAGGTCGCCCCGGTTCATGTCGATGTTGATCTGGGTGAGCAGCAGGGTGCCGGTGCCGGTGAGCGCCATGCCGATCACCGCTGGCCAGCGCGGGCCGAACCGGTCGTAGAGCCGCCCGGCGATCGGCATCAGCACCATCATCACCAGCGCCTGCGGCAGCAGGACGAGCCCAGTGTGCCACGGCGTGAGGCCCTGGCCGTTCTGCAGGAACAGCGGGATGTAGAACAGCACCGCGAACAGCCCGACCGACATCATGGCGATGAGCAGCAGCGAGTTCGTGAACGGCCAGGACAGGAACACCCGCACGTCCAGCAGCGGGTGCTCGGTCTGCAACTCGACGATCACGAACAGGACCAGCAGGTTGACCCCGGCCGCGACGAGGATCAGCACCGGGTAGCTGGTCCAGCCCCAGGCCTGGCCCTCGCTCAGCGCGAGCAGCAGCGCGAACAGCCCGCCCGCGACGCACAGGAAGCCGGGCAGGTCGAACCGGTGCACCTGAGCGCTGGGGAAGCGGGGCAGCACGACCATCGCGGCGATCGCGCCCAGGATGCCGATCGGCACGTTGATGTAGAAGATCAGCCGCCAGCCCACGTACTCCACCAGGTAGCCGCCCAGCGTGGGGCCGATCCCGGGGGCCACCACGATGCCCAGGCCGAAGAGGCCCATCGCCGCGCCCAGCTTCTCCCTGGGCACGATCCGGTAGAGGATGGTCAGGCAGGTCACCGGGAGCACGCCGCCCGGGATCGCCTGCAGGATCCGGAAGAGGACCATGCTGTTCAGGTCGCCCGCCATCCCGCACAGCGCGGAGAACGCGCTGAACAGCACCAGCGCCCACAGGTAGAGCCTGCGCAGCCCGAACCGCTCGCCCAGCCAGGCGCTGGCCGGCACCACGACCCCCTCGCACAGGCTGTAGGACGTCGAGACCCACTGGATGTCGTCGGTGGTGACGCTGAACTGTTTCTGGATCACCGGCACCGCGACGTTGATGATGCTGGTGTCCAGCACGGACATGAACATCCCGACGATCAGCACGACCAGCGGCAGGCCCCATCGCGCCGGGCCGTCGGCGGCCGCCGGGCGGGAGGGTGCCGGGCCCTCGGGCGGGGTCCGGTCGGGCGGAGCCGGGGTCGGCCGCCGAGGTGCCGGGCGGGGCGTCGAGGGCTCGCGGGTCACCACCCGGGCTCCCGGGGTGGTCCCCGGCGGGTCGGCCTGCTCCGCGCGCGGGTGTGCCATGGGTCGCCCCCCGGACCGGTGTGGACCGTGGGGATGCGTGCCCCGAGATAAGTGGGGACACATCCCCGATTACCTCGGAAACGCTACCGAGGCAAGCGGGGAGCCGTCCACGTTTATTCCTATGACGCGGGTCATGCGGAGCCGGGGGTGGACCTCAGAGGTCGATCTCCACCGGCCCCTCGGCGGCGTGAATGCAGGTGCGCACCATCTCGTTGCGGACCTCGCGGACCTCGCCGCTGCGCAGGTCGCGCACCGAGCCCTCGCGCATCCGGGCCACGCACGTGTGGCAGACGCCCATCCGGCAGCCGAACGGCATGTCCACCCCGGCCTCCTCGCCGGCGACCAGGATCGGCGTGCCGGCCGGGCAGTCCGCCCGCAGCTGCCGGCGGGGGAAGCGGACGGTGCCGCCCTGCCCGCCCGCGTCGCTGCCGCCGACCACCGGCTGGAAGCGCTCCAGGTGCAGCCGGTCGCGGTCGCCGTGGGCGTCCCAGTGCTCGGTCAACGCGTCGAGCAGCTCGCCGGGGCCGGAGGCGTAGGTGTCCCGCTCGCGCCAGTCCGGGCAGAGTCGCTCGACATCCTCCGGGGTGACCCGGCCGTGCTCGCCGGACTCCCAGATGTGCACGTCCAGGCCGGGCTCGAGCCCGTCCAGCTCGCGCAGCGCGTCGCCGAAGATGACGTGGTCGCGGCTGCGTGCCGAGTGCACGTGCACCACGTCCCGCATCGCGCCCTCGGTGTGCAGGTGGCGCAGCATGCTCATCACCGGGGTGATCCCGCTGCCCGCGGTGAGGAACAGCAGCGGCGACTCGACCCGCTCGGGCAGGGTGAACGTGCCCTCCACCTCGCCGAGCCGCACCACCGAGCCCACCCGCAGCCGGCGCACCAGGTACGGGGACACGGTGCCGCTCTCCACCAGCTTCGGCGTGATCGAGATGAGGCCGTCGGGGTCGTCCGGGTCGGAGGTCAGCGAGTAGGCCCGCCAGTGGTGCCTGCCGTCGACCACCACGCCGAAGCGCACGTACTGCCCGGGGGTGTGCCCGGCCCACTCGAAGCCGGGGCGCACGTGGATGGTGACCGCGCCGTCGGCCTGCGGCTCCAGCCGCTCGACCCGGCCGCGCAGCTCGCGGGTGGACCAGAGCGGGTCGATCAGTTCCAGATAGTCGTCCGGCAGGAGTGGCGTGAACAACAATCGCACGCCGCTCAGTACTCTCCTGCGCAGCGGAGACACTGCGGGTTGCATGCCTACCTCGGTCACTTCGCTCACCGTCCCTCCGGTCGCGGGTCCGCCGCGTCGGCGTCCCCGGTGTCTGTACCCACTGGGGTCGGTGACCCACCGGGCCCCGACTTGACAGCCGGGTGATTCCGCGAGACGTTACCACTGGTTACAGTTACTTGTGGTAACAGGTCTCCGACGGAGGCCCGACACACGACATCGGCGAAAGGACGACCGCCATGACCACCACGATGGCGTCCACCACGACGCCCGATCCCGACCCGGCGCACCCGTTCGCGCACCTGACCGAGGAGGAGCTCGAGCAGCTCGGCAAGGAGTTCGCGGCGATCCACGAGGAGGTGTACGCCGACCTCGGGGACCGCGACCGGCGCTACATCACCGGGATCATCCGGATGCACCGGCAGCTGG
>DASXJJ010000186.1:0-15538 GCA_036497465.1 Pseudonocardia sp.
GCCCAGACGGGCGCGCTGCTCGGCGTCCCGGTCGCGGTCAAGGACGACATGGACGTGGCGGGGGAGTCGACGCCGTTCGGTTGCGAGGGCGACTGGCCGGTGATGGACTCCGACAGCGAGGCGCCGCGGCGGCTGCGGGCGGCCGGCGCCGGGCCGGACCGCCTGGTCGGCGTCTGCATGCACGCCAGCCTGGACCGGCTGGCCACGCTGCTGGGGGTCTGGAAGGCGGGCGGCGGCTACGTCCCGCTGGATCCGGCCCTCCCCCGCGACCGCCTGAACTTCATGATCAGCGACGCCGCGATGCCGGTGATCATGGCCGACGCGGCCGGGGCGGCAGTGCTGGCTGACCAAGCGGGCCCCACAGGCACCACAGGCACCACGGGCACCACAGGCACCACGGGCACCACGGGCTCGGGGCTGGGCGGAGTCAGTGGGCCGCGTCGTCCCAGCTGCGGCCGAAGCCCACCGACACCTCGAGCGGCACGGACAGCGCGTGAGCCGCGCCCATCTCCGCGCACACCAGCTCTTCGGCGGCGGCCGGCTCCCCCTCCGCGACCTCGAGCACCAGCTCGTCGTGCACCTGCAACAGCATCCGGGTCCGCAGGCCGGCGTCGGTCAGGCCGCGGTGCACCCGCAGCATGGCCACCTTGATGATGTCGGCCGCGCTGCCCTGGATCGGAGCGTTGAGTGCCATCCGCTCGGCCATGTCCCGGCGCTGGCGGTTGTCGCTGGTCAGGTCGGGCAGATAGCGGCGGCGGCCGAGCATCGTCTCGGTGTAGCCCTCCTTGCGCGCCCGGTCGACCACGCCACGCAGGTAGTCGCGCACCCCGCCGAAGGTCTTGAAGTACTCCTCCATCAGCCCGCGGGCCTCCTCGGTGGAGATCCGCAGCTGACCGGACAACCCGAACGCGGAGAGCCCGTAGGCCAGCCCGTAGTTCATGGCCTTGATCTTCGCGCGCTGCTCGGGGCTCACCGCCTCGGAGTCGACCCCGAACACCTTCGCCGCCGTCTCGGCGTGGAAGTCGCGGTGCGAGCGGAACGCCTCGATCAGGGCGGCGTCCTCGGAGAGGTGCGCCATGATCCGCATCTCGATCTGGCTGTAGTCGGCGGTCATCAGCTCCGCGTACGCCGGACCACCCGGGTCGGCACCGACCACGAACGTCTCCCGGATACGGCGCCCGGCGGCGGTGCGGATCGGCACGTTCTGCAGGTTCGGCTCGGTGGACGAGAGCCGGCCGGTGGCCGCGATCGTCTGGCTGTACGTGGTGTGGATCCGGCCGTCGTCGTCGATCGACTTGAGCAGTCCGTCGACGGTGACCTTCAGCCGCGTGGCGTCGCGGTGCAGCAGCAACGCGGACAGGAACGGGTGCCCCGTCGACTCGAACAGGCTCTGCAGCGCGTCGGCATCGGTCGTGTACCCGGTCTTGGTGCGCTTGGTCTTCGGCATCTCGAGCTCGTCGAACAGCACGACCTGCAGCTGCTTCGGCGACCCGAGGTTGATCTCCTTGCCGATCTGCGAGTATGCGTCCTGGGCGGCCTGCTTGACCTGCGCGGCGAAGTCGGCCTCCAGGGCGGCCAGCGCGTCGTGGTCGACCGCGATGCCGCGCGCCTCGAGGTCGGCCAGCACGCCGAGCAGGGGCAACTCGAGGTCGACGAGCAGCTCCGCGCCGCCGAGGCGCTCCAGCTCGCCGTCCAGCGCGTCGGCCAGCTCACCGACGGCGTGCGCGCGCAGGATCTCCGCGGTGGCCCGCTGCGCGTCGGCCTCCTCCTCCCCGCCGAGCAGCGACAGCTGGCCGTTCTCCGGCTCGCCGTCGGCCCGCAGCTCCCTGCGCAGGTAGCGCAGCGCCAGGTCGGCCAGGTCGAAGCTGCGCTGACCCGGGCGGACCAGATAGGCGGACAGCGCGGTGTCGTTGGTCAGGCCCCGCAGCCGCCATCCCCGCTGGCGCAGCGCGTGCACGGCCGGCTTCACGTCGTGCGCCGCCTTCGGCGCGGCGGGGTCGGCCAGCCACCCGCCCAGCGCGGCCTCGTCCTCCGGGGTCAGCCCGGGCAGCGACAGGTAGCCACCCACGCCGTCGGCGGTGGCCAGCGCGACGCCGTCCAGGTCACGGCCGAGCCAGCTGCCCAGCTGCCCGTGGAAGGCCATCCCGACCCGGCGGCCGTCGCGGGCGTGCTCGGCCAGCCACCCGGCGACCTCACCGGGCGCAACCTCCCCGCCGGTCACCTCGAAACCGGACTCGGCCTCCGGCTCGGCGCTGGTCAGGGTGGCGAACAGCCGCTCCCGCAGCACCCGGAACTCGAGCTCGTCGAACAGCCGGTGCACCGCGTCGCGGTCCCAGGCGCGCACCGCCAGGTCGTCCGGCACGACGTCCAGCGGAACCTCCCGGACCAGCTCGGTGAGCTGCCGGTTCATCAGCACGTTGGCCAGGTTGGCGCGCAGCGCGTCGCCCGCCTTGCCCCGCACCTCGTCGACCCGGTCGGTGAGCTGGTCGAGCGAGCCGAACTCGCGGATCCACTTGGCCGCCGTCTTCTCGCCCACCCCGGGGATGGACGGCAGGTTGTCGCTCGGGTCGCCGCGCAGGGCCGCGAAGTCGGGGTACTGGGTGGGGCTCAGCCCGTACCGGGCCTGCACCTCGTCGGGGTCGATCCGGGCCAGTTCGGACACCCCGCGCTTGGGGTAGAGCACCGTGACCGCGTCGCCCACCAGCTGGAACGCGTCGCGGTCGCCGGTGCAGATCTCCACCCGGTAGCCCTGCGCCTCCGCCTGGGTGGTCAGCGTGGCGATGACGTCGTCGGCCTCGTAGCCCTCCACCCCCATGAACGGCACGGACAGCGCGGTGAGCACCTCGCGGATCAGGTCGACCTGGCCGCGGAAGTCGTCGGGCGTGGTGGTGCGGTTGGCCTTGTACTCGGCGTACGCCTCCGAGCGGAAGGTGCGGCGCGAGACGTCGAACGCCACGGCCAGGTGGGTGGGCTGCTCGTCGCGCAGCAGATTGATCAGCATCGACGTGAAGCCGTAGACCGCGTTCGTGGTCTGCCCGGTGTTGGTGCGGAAGTTCTCCGCCGGCAGCGCGTAGAAGGCCCGATAGGCCAGCGAGTGCCCATCCAGCAGCAACAGCCGGCGCACGGGCTGCTCGTCGCTGTCCTTGCCGGTCGCGGTACCCGTCTGCGAGGCGGTGGTGGCAGTCACCTCGACGAGTCTAGGCGGACCCCCCGACGACTTCGGGCCCCGTCCGGAGTCCCCGAACGGACGTGACCGGGCGTCGGTCAGTCCCGCGCGACCGGGCGCTGGTCAGGGCTGTCCCCGGGCAGCTGCCCGGTAGGCGGGGCCACCGACCCGACCAGCCGCCAGCCGTCCCGGCCGCGCTGCCAGCGCAGCTGTGTCGGCCGGGGCTGCTCGTCGCCGCGCCACGGCTGGTAGGCGCTCCACGCGGCGCCCCAGGCCCGCTCCTGCCGCAGCCAGGCGCCCGCCACCGCGGTCCCGATCCGCCCGGGCAGCCCGGCGAGCGTCCGCAGGTCGTCGCCCGGCGTGCGTCGGACGGGTCGGGCGGCCCGAGCAGCCCGCCCGGCCGTCCAGTCCCGTCCGTCCCTGCTGTCCGCTCCGTACCGCGGCGCCAGTAGCGCCAGGGTGATCAGCAGACCCACAACCAGTCCAGTCATCGCAATTCCTCCCGTCTGGCCCTACCCTCGACCGAATTGGAGTGCCGAGACAGTGCCAATGACGGAGAAGTGGACTGGTCCATGGACGGTGATCGACACGTCGGCGGGCGCACACTGGCCCGCCATCTGGGCAGCTGGCGCGGCGAGGGCTCCGGGGTGGCCTACGCCGAGCTGGCGGACCGGATCACCCTGCTGGTGCTCGACGGCCGGCTGCCGACCAGCACCCGGTTGCCCGCCGAGCGTGAGCTGGCGACCGCGCTGGAGCTGAGCCGGACCACGGTCGCCGCCGCCTACGACCAGCTGCGCCAGGCCGGTTTCCTGCACAGCCGGCGCGGCTCGGGGAGCTGGACGACGTTGCCCGAGCGGCGGGCGGACACCGACATGTCGCCGTTCGCCCCCACCGGCGACGACTCCGCGCTCGACCTGGCGTACGCCTCGCCACCCGCCCCGGAGGCCGCGCTGTCCGAGGCGCTGGCGCACGCCGTCGAGGAACTGCCCCGGTACAGCGCGCAGAGCGGGTACCGGCTGCTCGGGCTGGAGCCGCTGCGGGCCGCCGTGGCCGGCCGGTTCACCGCGCGGGGCCTGCCCACCACCCCGGACCAGGTACTGATCACCTGCGGCGCCCAGCACGCCATCACGCTGGTGCTGGCCACCCTGGCCCAGCCCGGTGACCGGGTGCTGGTCGAGCACCCGACCTACCCCAACGTGCTGGACGCCATCGCCCAGGCGCGCGCGCGGGCCGTCCCGGTCGGTTTCGCCGGCGCGGGTTGGGACCTGGAGACCATGGCCGCCGCCGTCCGGGACGCCTGCCCCCGGTTCGTCTACCTGATCCCCGACTTCCACAACCCGACCGGCCGCAGCATGAGCCCGGCGCAGCGGCTGGAGATCCTGGAGCTCTGCCGGCGCACCCGCACCCCGCTGGTCATCGACGAGACGATGAGCGAGGTCGCGCTGGACGGCGACCCCCCGCCCCCGCTGGCCGGGTTGGCGGCCGGGCAGGGCGGCGTGCCGCTGATCACCGTCGGATCCGCCAGCAAGACGTTCTGGGGTGGTCTGCGGATCGGCTGGGTCCGCGCCCGCAGGCCGGTGATCGACCGCATCGCCCGGGTGCGGGCCAGCATGGACATCGCCTCCTCGGTGGTCGACCAGCTGACCGTCGAGCACCTGGTCACCCACATCGGGCCGGTGCTGGAGCAGCGCCGGCGTGAGCTGCGCTCGGCGCGCGACCACCTGGTCGAGCTGGTGGGCCGGCAGCTGCCCGGGTGGCGCGCGCCGGTGCCCCCGGGCGGCCTGTCGCTCTGGGTGGACCTGGGCGCGCCGGTGTCCAGCGCGCTCGTCGCCGCCGCCGGCCGGCACGGCGTGCAGCTCGCCGCCGGCCCCCGGTTCGGCCTCGACGGCGCGTTCGAACGGAACCTGCGGCTGCCCTACACGCTGCCCGAGCCGAAGCTGAGCCTGGCCGTCCAGCGGCTGGTCGCGGCCTGGCGGGCGCTGCCCGAGCAGCCGGCCGCCCCCCGCTGGGAGCCCGACCCCGCCGAGGTGGCCTGATCCCCGCGCTACCGCCCTCCGGTTCGACGTGGACGGCACCGGAGGGTGCCGGGTGGTGACCCGGCTCGCGTACGGCGTGGGTCACGTGGCGCCGGGGCGACCACCCGCCCCCGGTTACGCTGCCCGGATGACGACCCGCATACCCGACGCCCCGGTCATGTCCGCGGAGCTGGCCGCCGAGCAGCTGCCGGCCAAGATGGGGATCGAGATCGTCGAGACCTCGCTCGAGCGGGTCGTCGGCACTATGCCGGTGGCCGGCAACCGGCAGCCGTTCGGGCTGATGCACGGCGGCGCCACGGGTGTGCTGGTGGAGACGCTCGGCTCGATCGCCGCCGCGGCGCACACCATGCCCGAGCGGTTCCCGGTCGGCCTCGAACTCGCCTGCACCCATCACCGCGCCGCCACCGAAGGCGTGGTCACCGGGGTCGCCACCCCGGTCCACGTGGGCCGCAGCACGTCCACCATCGAGGTGGTCGTCAACGACTCGCGCGGCCGGCGGATCTGCACCGGGCGGCTCACCTGCATGCACCTGGACCGGCGTCCCGGCACACCGGACGCCGTCGACCCTGCCTGAGCGGGGCACTGACGGCCCGGGCACCGGCGGACCACCCCGGACCGGACCGCCGACGGTCCGGCGCCGACCCGCTCCGGGCCGGTCAGGCCCGCCGGGTCGGGCCGCGTCCCCCTGGCGGGCCGTAGCCGCGTACCCGGGCGTGCACGACCAGCGTCAGGAGCGCCCAGAAGATCGGGAAGGCCGGCCAGAAGAACGGCACCATGCCGGCCGCCCAGCGCGTGACCAGCGCCACCGCCAGCAGCCCGACCAGCACCGCGTGCACCACCAGCGCCGCGGAGCCGCCTCGGGCACGGGCGGGCCGGCCCCGCATCGGCCCCGGCCCCCGTTCCGGCTCCGGCGCCGGCAGGTCGGCCACCAGCGGCGGGAGCTCTCCACGCCACCGGGCCGCGTAGCCGGCCGCGAGCCGCTCGTCGAGCTCGGCCAGCGTGAGCCTGCCCTCCCCCGCCGCCTGCCGGAGGGTCTCGGCGATGCGTTCCCGCTCCGCGTCCGAGGCGAGGACGCCCGGTGCGCGCCGTCGCTCGGCGGGCTGCTCGCCGGGCCGGGCCGGCGAAGGCTGCTCGCCGGGCCGGCTCGGCGGAGGCTGCTCGCCGGGCCGGCTCGGCGAAGGCTGCTCGCCGGGCCGGCTCGGCGACCGGTCGGGGGGCTGCTCGACGGGCCGGTTGAGGGGCCGGTCGGCGGGGATCTCGTCCATGCGCCGAGCATCCGGCCCGGGCCGCGCGGGCGCATCGGCGCGGCGGCGGCTGTCGGCCGGGCCGCCGTACCCCCGGGGGCGTAGCCGCCCCGCCGTCCGCGGGAGGACGCCGCGCGGGCACCCGGGTGGCTACCGTGATCCCGTGCCGCGCCCCGCCCTGTCCGCCCGCCTCGCGCTCCCGGCGCTGGCGGCCGCGGTGATCCAGGTCGCGGGCACCCTCGGCGCGACGAACCACCAGCCGGCCGCCCGGCCGCTGGACGTCGCCGGGGTCGCGCTCCTGCTGGCCGGCCCGGCCGCGCTGCTGGCCCGGCGGCGCGCGCCGATCGGCACCCTGCTCGCCACGCTGGCCGTGCTGCTCGGCTACCTGGCGGCCGGCTACCCGTACGGCCCGTGCGTGGTGGCCCTGGTGTTCGCGCTGGTCAGCGCGGTCGTCCGGCGGCGAAAGCCGGCCTGGGTGATCGCCGGGGTGGCCTACCTCGGCCTGGTCGCCACCGAGTGGGTGCGGCAGGGTCCGCCGGGCGCGTGGGTGCTGTCCGGGGTCGCGGCCTGGCTGCTGCTCATCCTCACCGCCGGCGAACTGGTCCGGGTGCGCACCGAGCGGCTGGCGTGGGCGCGGCGGGAACGGGAGGACGCGGCGCGGCGGGTGGCCACCGAGGAACGGCTGCGCATCGCCAGGGACCTGCACGACGTGCTGGCCCACCACGTCTCGCTGATCAACGTGCAGGCCGGCACCGCGTTGCACCTGCTGGACGAGCAGCCCGGGCTGGCCAGGGAGGCGCTCACCACGATCAAGGCGTCCAGCAAGGAGGTGCTCGTCGAGCTGCGCACCATGCTGGGCGTGCTGCGCCGGGTCGACGAGGAGGCGCCCCGCGCGCCGACCGCGGGGCTGGAGGGCCTGGGCCGGCTGGTCGGGCGGATGGTGTCGAGCGGGCTGCCGGTGACCGTCCTGCGGGACGGCATCCCGAGGCCGCTGCCCGCCGCCGTCGACACCGCCGCCTACCGGATCGTGCAGGAGGCGCTGACCAACGTGCACCGGCACGCGGGCGAGGCCACCGCCACCGTGCTGGTCGGGTACACCGGGACGGAGGTGGTGGTCCAGGTGGACGACGACGGCGGAGCCGGCACCGGCCAAGACAACGACTCCGGCACCGGCAACGGCATCCCGGGCATGCGCGAGCGGGCCGCCGCACTGGGCGGGCGGCTGGAGGCGGGGAGGCGCCCCGGCGGCGGGTTCCGCGTGCGCGCCGAGCTGCCCGCGCCCCGGGGCGGTGAGCCGGGGTGATCGAGGTGCTGCTTGCCGACGACCAGGCCCTGGTGCGCGCCGGGTTCCGGGCGCTGCTGGACGCCCAGTCGGACATCACCGTGGTCGGCGAGGCCGGCGACGGCGCGGAGGCCGCGGCGGTCGCGGCGCGGACCCGGCCGGACGTGGTGCTGATGGACATCCGCATGCCGGGGACCGACGGGCTGGAGGGCACCCGCCGGATCACCGCCGACCCCGCGCTGGCGGCCACCCGGGTGCTCATCCTGACCACCTTCGACGAGGACGAGTACGTGTTCGAGGCGGTGCGGATCGGCGCGAGCGGGTTCCTGGTCAAGGACACCGAGCCGGTGGAGCTGCTGCGCGCGGTGCGGGTGGTGGCCGCCGGCGAGGCGCTGCTGTCCCCGGGGGTGACCCGCAGGCTGATCGGCGAGTTCGCCCGGCGGGCCCGGCCGGGTCGTTCGATGCGCGAGCTGAGCTCGCTGACCGCCCGCGAGCGGGAGATCGTGGCGCTGGTCGCCGAGGGGCTGTCCAACGACGAGATCGCCGCCCGGCTGGTGGTCAGCCCGGCGACCGCGAAGACCCACGTGAGCCGGGCGATGGTGAAGCTGGCCGCCAGGGACCGCGCGCAGCTGGTGGTGCTGGCCTACGAGACGGGGCTGGTCCGGCCGGGGTGGAGTGGCTGACCGGGCGCCCGCCGCCCGGCTACCGTCGGGCCGTGCGCACGCCGTCGGCCGTCCTGCTCGCGCTGTGCTGCGCGGCGGGCCTGCTCGGCGGGTGCGCGCCGGCCGCCCCTGCCGCACCGCCCCCCGCCGCGCCGCGCCCGAGCTACCCGTTGCCGCCGCGGCCGGTGCGTCCCGGGGAGAAGCCGCTGGTCACCGCGACCGGGCAGCAGGGCGACACCCGGTTCACCCTGATCGGGCTGTCTAGCCTGTCGGAGATCATCGGCAGCCATGCCGAGTGGGAGCCCAAGGGGCGGTTCGTGCGGGTCCGGCTGGTGGTGGAGAACGTGGGCCGGTC
Source organism: Pseudonocardia sp. (assembly GCA_036497465.1). Classification (GTDB taxonomy): domain Bacteria; phylum Actinomycetota; class Actinomycetes; order Mycobacteriales; family Pseudonocardiaceae; genus Pseudonocardia. The sequence continues at coordinate 8,746 of DASXJJ010000186.1, forward strand.
CGGGGTGGACTTCGACACCAAGGCCCAGCAGCTGGTCACCGCCGACGGCCTGGCGCACGACGTGGACCCGCAGGCCATGCTGATCAAGCGGCAGCCCGGCGAGTTCGCGCTGGGCGCGGCCGTGCGGCTGGAGTTCGACCTCTACTACGACGTCCCGGTGGGCGCGGTCCCGGTGGCGCTGCGGGTGCGCGGCGGGGACACCCTGGCCGGCACGAGCGACCCGGAACACGTGGACGTCCCGCTGCGTTAGCTTCTCCGTACTTCGTCAGGAGAAGACCGGGAGGTCCCGTGCGGGTCAGCTCGTCCGCCGTGTCGCTGAACGTCGACGACGTCGAGGCATCCGCCGCGTTCCTGACCACCCACTTCGGCTTCCGGGTGGACATGGCCGCGGCCGGGTTCGCCTCGCTGAGCCGGCCGGACGTCGGGATGCAGGTCGTCTACCTGCGGCGCGGCCTGGCCACCCTGCCCGACGACCAGCGCGACGACCACGCCCTCGGGCTGATCCTGGCCTTTACCGTGGAGGACCTGGAGGGCGAGCTGGCCAGGCTGCGCGCCGAAGGGGTACCGATCACGATGCCGCTCACCGAGGAGGAGTGGGGCGAGCGCGCCTTCCAGGTACGTGACCCCAACGGGGTGATCGTGCAGCTGGTCGACTGGCGGGGCGCGGGCTCCCCGGCGTCGGTCACCCTCGGCTGAGCCCGCCACCCTCGCCACGGTCAGGGCCGGTGCGGCGGTCCCCCGTTGGACCCGGTGCCGGTGCCGCTCCCGGTCTCCGCGACCGCGTCGGTGTCCAGGTCTCCGCCCAGGTAGGCCGCCTGCACCTCGGGGTCGGTGAGCAGGTCGCGCGCGGGGGCCGACTTGACCACCCGCCCGGTCTCCAGCACGTAGGCGCGGTGGGCGAGCTGCAACGCCTGCGCGGCGTTCTGCTCGACCAGCAGCACGGTGGTCCCCCGGCGGTTGATCTCGGAGATGATCTCGAAGATCTGGGTCACCAGCATGGGGGCCAGGCCCATCGACGGCTCGTCCAGCAGCAGCACCTTCGGCTGGGCCATCAGCGCGCGGCCGATGGCCAGCATCTGCTGCTCGCCGCCGGACATGGTGCCGCCGGTCTGCGTCTTGCGCTCGGACAGCCGGGGGAACAGCTCGTAGACCTCCGCCAGGTCGCGCTGCCATCCCGGGGTGCGCTTGGCGTAGCGCCCCATCATGAGGTTCTCCTGGACGGTCATCCCGGGGAAGATCCCGCGCCCCTCCGGCGCCTGTCCGATGCCGGCGACCACCCGGCGGTGCCCGGGCATCCGGCTGATGTCCCGGCCGTCGAACCGGACCTTCCCGGCGGACAGCGGCAGCAGCCCGGAGACGGTCTTGAGCGTGGTGGTCTTGCCGGCCCCGTTCGCGCCGATCAGCGCCACGATCTCGCCGGTGTCCACGGCGAGCGAGACGCCCTTCAGCGCGGCGATCTTGCCGTAGTGCACGGCGATGTCCTCGACCTCAAGAAGCATCGGCCGGCGCTCCCAGGTAGGCCTGGATGACCTTCGGGTCGGACCGCACGTCGCGGGGCAGGCCCTCGGCGATCTTCTGGCCGAAGTCGAGCACCGTGATGTGGTCGCTGATGTCCATCACCAGACCCATGTCGTGTTCGATGAGCAGCACCGTGCGCCCGGAGTCACGGATCCGCCTGATCAGCCCCTGCAGCGAGCGCTTCTCCGCCGGGTTCATCCCGGCCGCCGGCTCGTCGAGCAGCAGCAGCGCGGGTTCGGTTGCCAGGGCGCGGGCGATCTCCAGCCGGCGCTGGTCGCCGTAGGGCAGGTTCTTCGCCGACTCGGCGGACCGGTTCGGGATGCCCACGAACTCGAGCAGCTCGGCGGCCTTGCGCCGGCCCTCGCGCTCCTCGGCGCGGTGCCACGGCAGCCCGAGCGCCGCGCCGATCGCCCCGGTGCGGTGGTGCGCGTCGGCGCCCACCATCACGTTCTCCAGCGCCGACATGTCGCTGAACAGCCGGATGTTCTGGAACGTGCGGGCCACCCCACGCTTGGCGATCTGGTACCGCTTGCGGCCGTCGAGGCGTTGCCCCTGGAAGATCACCGCGCCCTCGGTCGGCCGGTACACCCCGGTCACCACGTTGAACACGGTTGTCTTGCCCGCGCCGTTGGGTCCGATCAGCGCGGAGATCTCCCCCTCGCCGACCCGCAGGTCCAGCGTGCGCAGGGCGCTCACCCCGCCGAACCGCATGGTCACGCCGGCCAGCACCAGCGTGGCGGTTGCGTCCGGTTCCGGTCCGGTCACTTGTGCACCTCCGCGCGGGTCGGGTCGGGGACCTCGCCACCCAGGGTGGCACCGGGCACGGTGTCCTTCATCTCCGCGCTGCGCTGCCGGGACGGGAACAACCCCTGCGGCCGCAGCGCCATCGTCAGCACCAGGGCGGCGCCGAACACCAGGATCCGGTAGTCGGCGAAGCCGCGGAACCGCTCGGGCAGCCAGGCGATCAGGAACGCGCCCACCACCACGCCGACGATGTTGCCCCGCCCGCCGAGCAGCACCGCGGCCAGGATGGTCGCGGACAGGATGAACGGGAAGTTGGTCGGCGCGATGAAGATGACCTTGCCGGCCCAGACCACGCCGGCCAGCCCGCCGATCAGCGCGCCGAGGGCGAAGGCCAGCAGCTTGAACCGGAAGGTGGGCACACCCATCAGCTCGGCGGCGTCCTCGTCCTCCCGGATCGCCGTCCACGCGCGCCCCACCCGGCTGTGCTCCAGCCGCACCGAGAACACGATGGCCAGCACGATCATGGTGAGGACCAGGTAGTAGTACGGCAGCGGATCGAGCGCGAACCGCACGCCGAGGAACGACGGCGGGTGCGGCACCGGGGTCAGCCCCCTGGCGCCGCCGATCGCGTCGGTGTTGATCGCGGTGATCCGCACGATCTCGCCGAAGCCGAGCGTCACGATGGCCAGGTAGTCGCCGCGCAGGCGCAGGGTGGGCGCACCCAGGATGACCCCGGACACCGAGGCCAGGATCATGCCCAGCACCAGGGACGGCCAGAACGTGAAGCCGTGCTCGATGCCCAGGTAGGCCAGTGTGTACGCACCGATCGCGAAGAACGCCACGTAGCCGAGGTCCAGCAGCCCCGCGTGGCCGACCACGATGTTCAGCCCGATGGCCAGCAGGATATAGATGCCGATCGGGTTGAACAGCAGCGTGGCCCAGTCGGTGTACGGCGACATGAACGACCCGATCACCGGGCTGGGTGCCAGCACCGCCAGGACGATGAGCAGCACGTACACCAGCCACCGCTGCCACCACAGCGCGTCGGCCCAGCGGTCGCGCACCAGGTCGGAGGTCGACCGCAGCCGTTCCCGCGCCGCCCGCACGCCGCCCGCTCCCCCGGCGGTCATGCCCGCGCCTGCTGCAGGGACTCGCCGAGGATGCCGGTCGGCCGGAACAGCAGCACGACCACCAGGATGACGAAGGCGATCACGTCCTTCCACTGCGAGCCGAAGAAGATCGCGCCCCAGTTCTCCACCAGGCCGAGCGCCACGCCGCCGACCAGCGCGCCCCGGATGTTGCCGATGCCGCCGAGCACCGCGGCGGTGAACGCCTTGATGCCCAGCAGGAAGCCGATGTTGTAGCGGATGTTCTCGAACTCCAGGGCGTAGAGAACGCCGGCGACCCCGGCCATGGCGCCGCCGAGCAGGAAGGTCAACCGGACGATGGTGTCGATGTTGACGCCCATCAGCACGGCTGCCTCCGGGTCCTGCGCGGTGGCCCGGATGCCCCGGCCGATCCGGGTGCGCGACACCAGCTGGTCCAGCGCCACCATCATGATCACCGCCGCCACGACGATGACCAGCTGGTCGGTCTTCACCGACGTGCCGAACACCGTGAACACGGTGTCCCGGTCCATCACCCTGGGCACCGCGGCGTCCACCCGGCCGGGGAGCCCGAACACCTTCGGGATGACCACCAGGGCGAACAGCTCCTGCAGGAACAGCGAGGCACCGATCGCCGAGATGAGCGCGGCCAGCCGGGGCGCGTTGTTCTTGCGCAGCGGCCGGTAGGCCAGCAACTCGAGCAGGATCGCCGAGCCGCCGGAGGCCGCCATGGCCACGACGAACAGCAGCAGGAGCATGCCGATCAGGGCGAACCCGGACAGCGGGCCGGGCAGGTCGACCAGGCTGAGGACGAACAGGGTGGCGAAGGTACCGATCATGAAGATTTCGGAGTGCGCGAAGTTGATCAGACGCAGCACGCCGTAGACCATCGTGTAGCCCAGCGCGACCAGCGCGTAGATCGAGCCGATCACCAGCCCGCCCACCGTGCTGGGACCGATCTGCTGGGCGAACTCCTGGAAGATGTCGGTGAGCACTGGGCGGATAGCCTCCGGGGGCGGCGCGCCGGGGAGCGCGCGGTCAGGCCGAACAACGCCGGAGGACGGCCGCGCCACGCACGACCGCCCTCCGACCCGCTCGACGTGGTCAGCCGAGCTTCGCGTCCTTGGAGTTGCCGAGCAGCTCGATCTTGCCGCCCTTCACCTCGTGCACGAAGATGTCGGTGCTCTCCACGTCACCGTCCGGCTGGAACTTCACCGGCTTGGCCACCCCGGCGAAGCTCAGCGTGGCCAGGAACGTGTTGATCGTGTCCGGCGTGGTGTTGCCGGCCTGCACCGCCTTGATGAACGCCGTGGCCGCGTCGTAGCCCTCGGTGGAGTACACCGCCGGTTCGACGTTGAAGGTCGACTTGTACTTGTCGTAGAACTCCTTCAGCGTGCCCTGCGCCGCCGTGGCTCCGGGCACCGCGCACGGGCAGCCCACGATCGCGCCCTCGGCGGCCTGCTCGCCGGCGCCCTTGATCAGTCCGGTGTCCAGGCTGCCGTCGCCGGTGGCGAACAGGGCGGTCACCCCGGCGTCGCGGATCTGCTTGAGCAGCCGGCCACCCTGGGAGTAGTAGCCGCCGAAAAAGATGACGTCCGGGTTGGCGGCCTTGATCTTCGCCACCGACGAGGAGTAGTCCGACGCCGCCTGGGCGAACTGGTCTCGGTCGACGGTGACGCCCTTCGCCTTGAGCTGCTTCTCGACCGCGTCCGCGAGCCCGACGCTGTACTCCTGGTCGTCGCTGATCACGAACGCGGTCTTCGGGGACTTCGCGGTGACCAGGAAGTCGGCCAGCGCCGGCCCCTGCGCCGAGTCGGCGGCCACCACGCGGTGGAAGTACTTCCACCCGTTCTGTGCGAGGCCGGGGTTGGTGGCCGACGGCGAGATGCTCGGGATCTGGCCCTGCTCGAGCACCGGGTCCGCCGCCTTGGACTCGCCGGAGAACGCCGGTCCGATCAGCCCGACGATCTTGTCCTGCTGGATCGCCTTGGTCACCAGCGGGACGGCCTGGTCCGGCGTGCCCTGGCTGTCGTACTCGACCAGCTCGATCTTCTTGGGCGGGTTCGTGGCGTTGTACGCGTCGATGGCCATCTTCGCGCCGTTGCGCGGCGGGATGACGATGCCCGAGTTCTCCCCGGTGAGGTCACCCATGAAGCCGATCTTGATCGTGTTGGCGTCCGAGCCGCCTCCGGAGGCGCCGCCGCCACCCCCTCCGCCACATGCTGACAGCGCCAACGCCCCGGCGAGCAACGCCGCCAAGGCGATGACCGTCCGCTTCCGACCCATCCTGGACCCTCCCAATGCTGTGGGGTCGACCAGCAACGGGCCGATTTGCGCCGTCGTCCACCAGTCACCCGTTCGTGAGCGTGGCGAAAAGCTAGTGGACCTTGCTCCGCGGCGCCATCCCGGGCCGGAGGCTCTTTACCAGAACGCAACGGGATCAACTCGCTGCGTGATCATCTGGCAGCGGTGTGCGACCGCTCAGGTCCGGACGCGCCGCCGAGCGCTCAGGAGACCGAGGGCGTGTCCAGTCCGTTGATCACCGCGTCGGCCACCGCGCGCATGGTGCTGCGCCGGTCCATCGCGGTGCGCTGGATCCACCGGAAGGCCTCCGGCTCGGTCATCGCGTTGTTGGTCATCAGCAGACCCTTGGCCCTGTCGACCACCTTCCGCGTCTCCAGCCGCTCGTTGAGCGTGGCGACCTCCTGCTCGAGCGCCTGCATCTCGGCGAACCGGCTGACCGAGAGCTCGATGGCCGGCACCAGCTCGTGCCGGGCGAACGGCTTCACCAGGTAGGCCATCGCGCCGGCGTCACGGGCCTGCTCGATCAGGTCACGCTGGCTGAACGCGGTGAGCATGACCACCGGGGCGATCCGCTCGCCGACGATCGTGCCCGCGGCGGAGATCCCGTCCACCTTCGGCATCTTGATGTCCATGATCACCAGGCTGGGCCGCAGCTCACGGGCCAGCTCCACCGCGGCCGCGCCGTCGGCGGCCTCGGCGACCACGTCGTACCCTTCTTCCCGGAGCATCTCCGCGAGGTCGAGCCGGATGAGCGCCTCGTCCTCCGCAATGAGCACACGATGCGCGACGAGGGTCGACTCGTCGTGCGGTTGCCGGGGTGCGGCAGCCTTGGTCACGGAAGTTCTCCTAAGTTCGGGTCGGGGCCGAGCACTCGAGAGTACCGGGCTAAGCTGCGGTCAGGTTGTGATGCCGGTGTCCTTTAACAGCACCGTCATCAGCGGCCCGCCCCCGTAGCCCAATCGGCAGAGGCAGCGGACTCAAAATCCGTCCAGTGTCAGTTCGAGTCTGACCGGGGGCACCGTTCCCGCAGGTCAAGGTCACCTCGGTGCAATTGTTGCCGCCGTTGCCCGATGCCCACAGCGCACCCCGACACGCCCATCCACGGCGATTCCGGCATTCGC
>DASXJJ010000187.1:0-53733 GCA_036497465.1 Pseudonocardia sp.
GTGGCAGGTCGAGGGTCTGGTCGACTGGCAGATGCCCGATGAGGAGCAGTTCTCCGACTATCCGAGGCTGACGGTGGACTCGAGGAAGAAGATCCTCGGCCTGAACGCGGCGCGGCTCTACGACATCGACGTGCCCGCCGAATGCCAGCTCGGGGCCGCGACGGTCACCGACTCCGACAAGCCGGGCGGGGAGCTGGCCGCCGAGGCGGCCGGGGCGCAGGCGTGAGCCTGACCGACCAGGTCTACGCCGCGCTGGACACCGTGCGGGACCCGGAGCTCGACGAGTCCGTCGTCGCGCTCGACTTCGTGGCCTCCTGCACGGTGTCCGACGCGGGCAAAGCCGAGGTGCACCTGCGGTTACCGACCTACTTCTGCGCACCGAACTTCGCGTTCCTGATGGTCGCCGACGCCTACGACGCGGTCGCCGCCGTGGCCGGGGTGGCCGCCGCGACGGTCGTGCTGGACGACCACTTCGCCTCGGACGTGATCAATGACGGGGTGGCGGCCCGGGCCGGGTTCGTCGAGTCGTTCTCCGGGGAGGCGCAGAGCGAGCTGGACGACCTGCGGGTGAACTTCCTGAACAAGGCGGTGCTGGCCGGGCAGGACCGGGTCGCGCGGCCGCTGCTGTCCGACGGGTGGTCACCGGAGAAGGTGTCCTCGGCCACGCTCGGCGAGCTGCCGGAGTCGCCCGACCTCGAGCGGCTGCGCCACCGGCGCGGGCTGCTCGGACTGCCGGCCGGCGACGATGCGTCGCTGCTGATGGACGCCACCGGGCAACCGGTGACGCTGGAGGCCATGCCACTGCACCTGCGGCGGGCGCGCACCACCCGGGTCGGCATGGAGGCGAACGGCGGTTACTGCCGCGGCCTGCTCGCCGACCGCTACAACCTCGGCACGGCGCCGTAGGCGGTCCGTCGGAAGTCGGTGCGCAGGTACGCAGCTGCGCACCACCCTATCCCCGGTGAAGCGTGGCGGCGCGGAGTCCGAGGGTCGTGGCACGATCAGCGGCGTGGACGTGCGTGCGCTGGTCTTCGATGTGTTCGGCACCGTGGTCGACTGGCGCGGCGGGGTGATCCGCGAAGGCTCGGAGCTGTCCGAGTCACGCGGCTGGCCGGCCGACTGGCCCGCGTTCGCCGACGCGTGGCGGGAACGGTACGTACCGTCGATGAACCGGGTGCGTACCGGAGAGCTGCCCTGGACGAACCTCGACGGTCTGCACCGGGACTCGCTGGACGAGCTGCTCGTCGAGTTCGGGGTGGCCGACCTCGCCACCGAGGCCGACCGCGAGCGGCTGGTGCACGCCTGGCACCGCCTCGACCCCTGGCCCGACTCGATTCCCGGGCTGACGCGGCTGCGCGCGCGGGGGCCGATCGCCCCGCTGTCCAACGGCAACGTCTCGCTGCTCGTCGACATGGCGCGCCGCGCGGGGCTGCCCTGGGACCTGGTTCTCTCCGCCGAGCTGGTCCGCCGCTACAAGCCCGACCCGGAGACCTACCTGTCCGCGCCGGCGCTGCTCGACCTCGAACCCGGCCAGGTGCTGATGGTGGCCGCGCACCTCAACGACCTGGCCGCCGCGCGAGCGTGCGGGCTGCGCACCGCCTACGTGCGCCGCCCCGCCGAGTGGGGTCCCGACGGCCGCGCCCCCGAACCCGGCCCGGAGGACACGATCGACCTCGTCGTCGACTCCCTCACCGAGCTGGCCGACCGCCTCGACGTGTGAGCGGCGCGCCGGGTCAGCCCCAGATCTCGGCGGCGGTCTCCACCACGAGCGCGAGCTTGGCGAGCTGCTCGTCGATGGTGAGGTCGTTGCCCTCCACCGTGGAGGAGAACCCGCACTGCGGTGAGAGGCACAGCTGCTCCAGCGGCACGTACTTGGCCGCCTCGTCGACCCGCCGCTTGAGCTCGTCCTTGGCCTCCAGCTCCGGCCGCTTGCTGGTCACCAACCCGAGCACCACCTGCTTGCCCGGCGGCACGTACCGCAGCGGCGCGAACCCGCCGGAACGCTCGTCGTCGAACTCGCAGAAGAAGCCGTCGACGTCCAGCCCGCCGAACAGCGCCTCGGCCACGAAGTCGTAGCCGCCCTCGGCGGCCCACGACGAGCGGTAGTTGCCCCGACACATGTGCGTCGTGACCCGCATCCCGTCCGGCCGGCCTGCCACCGCCGCGTTGATCAGGTCGATGTATCGCTGGTGCTGGTGGTCGGCGTCCTCACCGCGCTCGGCGATCATCGCCCGCTGCGCCGGGTCGTTCAGGTAGGCGAGGCTGGTGTCGTCCAGCTGCAGGTAACGGCAGCCGAGCACGCCGAGCGCGGCCACCTCGTCGGCGTACGCGGCCGCCAGGTCGTCCCAGAACCGGTCGAGGTCGGGATAGGCGGAGCGGTCGATGGCGGCGGTACCTCCCCGGTAGTGGATCATGCTCGGCGACGGGATGGTCAGCTTCGGCACCGCCGTCGTGGTGCGCGAAGCCAGGTAGCTGAACGCCTCGCCGAAGATGGTGTGCTCGAGCCGCAGCCCGCCGGTCACCGCCATGCCGGCCGAGCTGAACGCGTTCTCCCCGGCGGCGTTGCGCATGGCGACCCGCAACTTCTCCGCCGTCTTGCTGATGCCGCCGAGCTGGTAGATGAAGTCCATGTGCCACGAGGTGCGACGGAACTCGCCGTCGGTGGCGGCCCGCAGCCCGATCCGCTCCTGCATCGCGACCACCTCGGTGATCGCGTCGTCCTCCGCCGCGCGCAGCTGCTCGTCGGTCAGCTCGCCGGCGGCGTGCCGGGACCGAGCCTCGATCAGCGCCGGCGGGCGGAGCAGGCTCCCCACGTGGTCGGCGCGGAACGGCGGCAGCTGGGACTGCTGATCGGTGGGTGCGGGCATCCGCCCAACCTAAACCCGGCCATCGGCACCCACCAGATCGTCGAGCCGGCCGCCGCCGCGTGGTCGGTGTAGTCGCGCGACTCCACGATCTGCCCGTCGCGCACCCGAGGCACCAAGATGTTCGGCGAACGGGCACGACCCGGCCCTGCCCCGCTCGGTGCAGTGCTGGTCGACGGGCTGCGCCCCGGCTTCTCCCCGCCCGCGCCCCGAACCCGCCGGCCACGGTCGCCGTCCGCCGTCGCCGTCCGCCGTCCGCCGTCCGGCCGTTCCAACAATGGCCGGCGTCCCAGCGAGGGCCGGCACAGACTCGGTACGGGCCGCACAGGGTCTGTGGAGGCTGTGCGAGCTAGTAGCGCTCTGTGCGAGCCGCGGCCGGTCTGTGCGAGCCGGTGCCGGCCGGGTCAACGCCGGCCCGCGTCAACGCCGGTCAGCGCCGGTTCCGTCAACGCCGGCCCGCGTCGACGCCGGTGAGCGCCGGTCAGCGGCGGTTCCGTCGGCGCCGGTCAGCGGCCGCGCCACTCCGGGGGCCGGCGCTCGGCGGCGGCGGTCCGGCCCTCGGCGGCGTCCTCGGTCGCCCCGGCCACCCGTCGCATGGTCTCGCCGAACCGGATCGCGTCGGTCATCGGCATGTCGGCGGTGCGCACCGCGACCTCCTTGATCGCCCGGGCGGCAAGCGGCGCGCCGCGCACCAGCCGGTCGGCGAGCCTGCGGGCGGCGGGGAGCAGGTCGTCGTGCGGCACCACCCAGCCGGCCAGGCCGATCTCGTGAGCCCGGGCGGCGTCCACCCGCTCCCCGGTGAGCAGCAGCTCCATCGCGTACTGCCAGTTGATCTTCCGGGGCAGCCGGATCGCGCCCACCATGGTCGGCACGCCCAGCCGCACCTCCGGGAAGCCGAACTCGGCCCGCTCGCTGGCGATCACGAAGTCACACCAGGTGACCAGGGTGAACCCGTAGCCGATGCAGTAGCCGTTGACCGCCGCGATGACCGGCTTGAAGATCTCCCAGCCGCTCTCGAACGAGTTCACGGTGGGCCGCTCCCAGAACGTGCCGGCGAAGTCGCCGGTCGGGTCGCCCTCGCCACGCAGGTCGGCGCCCGCGCAGAATGCCCTGCCCGCACCGGTCACGATGGCCACCCAGGCGTCCTCGTCGTCCCGGAACCGGGAGAACGCCGCGTTCAGCCCGCGACGCATCGCGCCGTCGATCGCGTTCAGCCGCTCCGGCCGGTTGTAGGTGATCGTCGCGACGTGCCCGTCGAGCTGGTAGCGCACCAGGTCGTCGGGGGGCTCAGGGGAATCCACGCCCGCGGAGCCTAGGCCCCGCACCCGCACCTCGGTCACCCACGAACGCCGGTCACCCACGAACGCCGGTCACCCCACGAACCCACGAACCACCGGCCGACGCACGACCCCGCCGACGCTCAGCCGACGGCGACCGGGCGGGACAGCCCGGCACCGGCCCTGGCCGCGCCGTCGCGCACCACGCGCTCCAGCTCCGACCAGCGGGCCATCAGCTCCACCCGGCTCACCGACAGCGCCACCGCACCCACCACCGCGCCCCCGGGGCCGCGTACCGGCGAGGCCATCCCGGCGCGGTCCGGCCGCAGTTCCTCCACCTCGACGGCGGAGCCCAGCTCGCGGCAGCGGCGCAGCTCGCGGTCGAGCATCGCCCTGTCGGTCACCGTGCCGGGGGTGAACGCGGGCAGCGGGGTGGCCAGCACGTCGGCCAGCCGCCGCCGGTCCAGCCAGGCCAGCAGCACCTTGCCGGCGGCCAGTGCGTGCGCGGGAGCGGGCTCGCCGACCCTGGGCGCGCCGTCGCCGGGGTGGTCGGGGCAGGCGTCCAGGTGGGCGACCACCACGTCGCCGCCCCGGATCACCGCGTAGTAGCTGGCGGCCCCGGCGGCCTCGTGCATGTCGTGCAGCACGGCCTGCACCGACCAGGGAGCGGCCACCTGGTCGGCCAGCCGCCGGGCCAGCGCACCCATCCGGTAGCCGAGGCCGTAGCCGCGGGGCTCGCGCAGCCGCACCAGGTACCCCTCCTCGACCAGCATGGTGAGCAGCCGGTACGTGGTGGGCAGGGTGAACCCGAGCCGCCGCGCGATGGCCTTCGGGGTGGCCCCGTCGCCCATCTCGGCCACCACGTCGACCACCCGCAGCGCGCGCCCGACCGAGGTGTCGGCGGCCGGGGGGCGGGTGGCGGTCATGGGTGAAGTGTGGTCCGCGCCACCGCGCCCGCGCACCGTCCGATCAGAGGGGATCAACCCGCGAACCGTCTTAGTATGAGACGGACGACACCATCAGGAGGCGGCATGAACGACCGCGAGATCACCGCGCGCATCAGCGAGCTGGTGGACGAGGAGCACCGCCTGGAGCGGGAGCACGTCGGGCAGGCCCTGTCCGGCGACGAGCAGGCCCGGATGACGTCGCTGAGCGTCGAGCTGGACCAGTGCTGGGACCTGTTGCGCCAGCGGCGGGCTCGCCGGGAGATGGGGCAGGACCCGGACGCCGCCGCCGCCGCGCGCACCGACCGCGTCGTCGAGAACTACCAGCAGTAGCGGCGTGCGGGCGCGGGCGATCCGGCGGGACGGGTTGGTGGACGAGCTGTTCGCGCGGATCGTGGACCGGCCGGGCCGGCTGCGGGTGCTGCTGGACGGCGCTCCGCCGACCGCGCCGGAGACGCTGGCCGCCGAGCTGGCCGAGCGGTTGCGCGCGACGGGCCGACCGGCGCTGTCGGTGTCCTCGGCCGACTTCCTGCGCCCGGCCTCGGTGCGCCTCGAGCACGGCCGGACCGATCCGGACGAGCTGCTGGACGGCTGGCTGGACGTCGGTGGGCTGACTCGCGAGGTGCTCGACCCCGCGGGCCCGGACGGCTCGGGCCGGGTGCTGCCCCGGCTGTGGGACGCCGAGCGGGACCGCGCGTACCGCGCCGAGCGGGTGGGGCTGGCCGACAACGCCGTGCTGCTGGTGTCCGGGGCGCTGCTGCTGGGCCGACGGCTGCCGGCGGAGCTGACCGTGCACCTGCGGATGTCGGCGGCGGCGCTATCCCGGCGCACCGACCCGGAGCGGCGGTGGACGTTGCCGGCGTACGCCCGCTACGACGCCGAGCACGACCCGGGCGGTGCTGACGTGCTCGTCCTGGCCGACGATCCCGACCGCCCGGCGCTGGTGCAGGCCTGACCGGCGATCCGCGTGGCCCGTCCACGGGCGCCGCACCGGCCGGGGCCTCAGCGCAGCACGGCCTGCGTCTGGTTGGTCAGCCCGACCAGGCGGCCGGAGCCGTCGCGCAGCTCGGTCTGCACGACGACGGTGGACCGGCCGGTGTGCAGCGGCCGGGCGGTCGCGGTGACGGTGCCCTCCCGGACGGCGGCGAAGAAATGCGTTCCGGACTCGATCGTGCTGGTCCGCGCGCCGGGTGGCAGCCCGGCGAAGGCGCACGCCGCCCCGGCGCAGTCGGCCAGCGCCATCAGCGCGCCGCCGTGCAGGATGCCGCCCCCGGTACACAGGTCGGCTCGCCAGTCCAGGGCCAGCACGGTCTCCTCGGCGGCCACCGACCGTGCGCGGATACCCCAGGCGGCGGCCAGCGGCATCCTCTCGGACACCACGCTCAGCGCTTCATCAGCCATGCCGGCAGCCTCCCGCGCCCGGGCCTCCCGGTCCATGACCTCACAGGTAGCCGCGCTTGTGCGGAACGGGAGCAGCTCGGATCATGGTGTGGCGAACGCGGGAACCGCGGGGGAGAATGAGCAGACGGAGCCGGGCCCCGGCTCGCATCGGCCAGCATCGGAGCAACCACTCACAGGGGGTGGGCGAGGAGGGAGTTGAACCCTCACGTCCTTACGGACACACGGACCTGAACCGTGCGCGTCTGCCATTCCGCCACTCGCCCGGGCGTGGTGGAAACGCTAGCACGGTCGCTGAGGCCCGTTTGCGGGGGTCCCGCGGCCGTTCGGGTAACGCGTCCAAGTCACCCGCGTCCTTAGCACAGATACGATCGTTGGTAGAAGCAACACGCCGACTGAATTGAAGGGGTACTGAGTGGGCCGGGCTGAGCGCTTCGAGCGCCGGTTGGAGGGTTTCGTGGGCGATGCCTTCGCTCGGGTTTTCGGCGGCAGCGTCGTGACCGAGGAGGTATCCCAGGCGCTGGTTCGCGAAGCCGAAGTCTCCGTGCGTCCACTCGCCGGTGGCCGACAGTTGGTCCCCAATCGCTTCGCGGTGCTGCTCAGCCCGACCGATCACGAGCGGATGCTCGAGGATGCGCAGCGCGTCACACAGTCACTGACAGCACGTGTGTTGAGCCTGGTCACCGACCAGGGATGGGACACCTACGGCGACGTCGTAGTCTCATTGGAGCGCTCCGAGGCGCTGCACACGGGTCAGTTCCGTACCAGCTCGACCGTGGATCCGGATGTAGCACGGGCCACGCCGAGACAACGCAACGCAAAGGAACCACCGATGAGCCAGCCACCAGGTCACCCCGAGGAGAACGGGCACTACGGCTACGACCGCGCCCCGCGCGGCTACGGGCAGCAGACGTACGCCGAGCCGGCCGGGAATGACCCGCGCGGCCAGGCCCAGCCCGGGTACGACCAGCAGGGGTACTCCCCGCAGGAGTACGACCCCCGGTACGCCCAGCAGGGCTACGACCAGGGCTACCAGCAGGGCTACGACCCCCAGGGCTACCCGCAGCAGGGCTACCCCCAGGGCTACGAGCAGGGGTACGCCCAGCCGGGCTACCCGCAGCAGGGCTACCCCCAGGGCTACGAGCAGGGGTACGCGCAGCCCGGTTACGAGCAGGGCTACGCCCAGCCCGGGTACGAGCAGCAGGGCTACTACGACCAGGGCTACCAGCAGCCGGGGTATGACCAGCAGGGCTACCCGCAGCAGGGCTACGACCAGGGCTACTACGACCAGGGCTACCAGCAGGGTGCGGGTGCCGCGCTGGTCATCGACGACGGGTCCAACCGCAGCTTCGACCTGCACGGCGGCACCACGGTCGTCGGCCGTGGCCAGGAGTCGGACTTCCGGCTGCCGGACACCGGCGTCTCCCGTCGTCACCTGGAGATCAACTGGGACGGCCAGAACGCGACCCTGTCGGATCTCGGCTCCACCAACGGCACCACGGTGAACGGGAACCCGGTGCAGACCTGGCAGCTGTCGGACGGCGACGTCATCCGGGTCGGACACTCGACGCTGGTCTACCGGGCGGCGGGATAACCTTTCCTGAGAATTTCACCGCCCACGGGCGGGCCTAGTCAGGAAATGGAGTACGCCGCGGGTGCCGGAGCTGGTGCTGCAGCTGACCAGGGCAGGGTTCCTGGCCCTGCTCTGGTTGTTCGTGCTGGTCGCGTTGCGGGTGGTGCGGTCGGACCTGTATGCCGCCTCGGGGTTGCGCTCGCTGGTCCCCGGCCGGCGGGCAACGGTCCGTTCGGGTCGGGCTCGGACGGCGCGCCAGCTGATCGTGACCCACGGTGCGCTGGCGGGTACCCGGGTATCCCTAGACTCCAGACCGATCATGCTGGGACGGGCGGACGACTCGACACTGGTGCTGGACGACGACTACGCCTCCACGCGACATGCCAGGCTGTCGCTGCAGGGCGAGGAGTGGTACGTGGAGGATCTCGGGTCCACCAACGGGACCTATCTGGACCGGGCTAAGGTCAGCGGACCGACCCGGGTGCCGTTGGGTACCCCCATCCGCATCGGCAAGACCGTGATCGAGCTGCGCTCATGACTCTCGTGCTCCGTTATTCCGCCCGCAGTGACCGCGGCCTGGTGCGCCAGAACAACCAGGACTCGGTCTACGCCGGCCCGCGCCTGCTCGCGCTCGCGGACGGGATGGGTGGTCACGCCGCGGGCGAGGTCGCCTCCAAGCTGGTGATCTCCGCGCTGGTGCCGCTGGACGACGACGAACCCGGCGACGACCTGCTCGCCGAGCTGCGCGAGGCCACCGCCGACGGCAACGCCGCGATCACCAACCTGATCTCCGAGCAGCCCGACCTCGAGGGCATGGGCACCACGCTCACCGCGATCCTGTTCGCCGGCAGCCGGCTCGGCATGGTGCACGTCGGCGACTCGCGGGCCTACCTGATGCGCGACGGCAAGTTCAACCAGATCACCAAGGACGACACGTTCGTCCAGTCGCTGATCGACGAGGGCCGGATCACCGAGGAGGAGGCGCAGACGCACCCGCAGCGGTCGCTGCTGCTGCGCGCGCTCACCGGGCACGACATGGAGCCGTCGTTGACCGTGCGGGAGGCCAGGGCCGGCGACCGGTACCTGCTGTGCTCCGACGGGTTGTCCGGCGTGGTCAGCGAGGAGACGCTGGCCGACACGCTGCGCAACCCCGACCCGAAGACCACCGCCGACCGGATGATCGAGCTGGCGCTGCGCGGCGGCGGGCCGGACAACGTGACGTGCATCGTGGCCGATGTGGTCGACATCGACTTCGGCGAGGACGCGCCCATCGTGGGCGGCGCCGCCGGGGACGGCAGCGACCAGGACCAGTCCCCGCCCGACTCGGCGGCGGCCCGCGCGTCGGTGACCACGCTGCCCCGGGTGGCCCCGCAGCGCATCGAGCCCCGGATGGACACCCCGCCGCTGCGCGAGCACAGGCGCACCCGCACCGGGCTGTGGGTGCTGGCCGTGCTGATCGTGCTGATCGGCGCGGGCGCGCTGGCCCGGTTGTGGGTGATGCAGCAGTACTACGTGGGCGTGCACGACAAGGAGCTGGCGATCTACCAGGGCGTCCGGGGCAACGTGCTCGGGATCCCGCTGCAGTCGCTGCGCGAGGGGTCCTGCCCGACCGGGGTGGCCGACTGCACGGCGCTGCGGCTGACCGACCTGCAGGAGACCGCCCGCAGCGCGGTGCGGGACGGGATCATCTCCGGCGACGGGCTGGACGGCGCTCGGGCCACCGTGCGCAGGCTCCGGGCCGACGAGATGCTGCCACCGTGCCCGGCGGGCGTCCCGGCTCCCGGCGCTCCCGCCGACGGCGTGCAACCCGCCCCGGGAGTCGATCCCGTCGAGAACCCGTCCGCCCAGCCCCCGGAGACGACGCCGCTGCCCTCGGTGCAGCTCGAGCCGGGCAAGACCTGTCGTCCGGTGAGCTGATGGGCTCACCCCGCCCGAGCGGGACGCCCGCTGGAGCTCCCGCGCCCGCCCACGCCGGGGGCGGCACGCCGCCGGTCCCGACCGGCCGGTCGATCGAGCTGTTCCTGCTGATCTTCGCCTCGGTGCTGACCACGACCGCCCTGATCCTGGTGGAGGCCAACCAGGAGCAGGAGCTCACCCGCACCCTGCTCTACCTCGGGCTGGCCTACTTCACGCTGTTCCTGGCCGCGCACGTGGTGGTGCGCAAGCTGGCGCCGTACGCCGACCCGCTGATCCTGCCGTGCGGTGCGCTGCTCAACGGGCTGGGCCTGGTGATGATCCACCGCGTCGACCTGGCCAGGGCGGACCGCGCCACGCAGCTGGCCCAGGCCGAGCCGCAGCTGTTCGCCGGCCGGCAGGTGGCCTGGACGACGATCGCGCTGCTGCTGTTCGTGGCCGTGCTGTGGTTCGTCAAGGACCACCGCACGCTGGCCCGCTACGGCTACACGATGGGCTTCGCCGGGCTGGTCCTGATCGTGCTGCCCGGTCTGTTGCCGAGCAGTATCTCCGAGGTCAACGGCGCGAAGATCTGGCTGCGGCTGAGCATCTTCTCCATCCAGCCCGGCGAGTTCGCCAAGGTGCTGTTGATGATCTTCTTCTCCGCGCTGCTGGTCGCCAAGCGCGACCTGTTCACCACGGCGGGCCGGCACGTGCTGGGCATGGAGCTGCCCCGCCCGCGCGACCTGGCGCCGCTGCTGGTGGCCTGGGCCATCTCGGTGGGCATGCTGGTGCTGGAGAAGGACCTGGGCAGCTCGCTGCTCTACTTCGGGGTGCTGCTCGTGCTGCTGTACGCGGCCACCGAGCGGGTCTCCTGGCTGGTCATCGGGCTGACCTTCTTCGTGGCCGGTGCGGTGCTCGCCTACCAGCTGTTCGGCCACGTGCAGGAGCGCGTGTCGGTCTGGCTGGACCCGCTGGCCAACTTCGACGGCAACGGCTACCAGATCGGGCAGGCCCTGTTCGGGCTGGGCACCGGCGGTGTCGGCGGCACCGGGCTGGGCGCGGGCCGCCCGGAGCTGGTGCCGTTCGCGTGGAGCGACTTCATGATCGCCTCGATCGGCGAGGAGCTCGGGCTGATCGGGCTGGCCGCGATCCTGGTGGTGTACCTGATCCTGGTCACCCGGGGGCTGCGCAGCGCGCTGGCGGTCCGGGACAGCTTCGGCAAGCTGCTGGCCACCGGGCTGTCGTTCTCGCTGGCGCTGCAGGTCTTCGTGGTGATGGGCGGGGTCACCAAGCTGATCCCGCTGACCGGCCTGACCATCCCGTTCATGTCCGCCGGCGGCTCGTCGCTGGTGGCCAACTACGCGATCGTCGCGCTGCTGCTGCGTATCTCCAACGCGGCCCGTTCGCCGGTCGCCCGGCGGGCGGCTCCGAAGACCCCGCTGGCCGACGCCCGGACCGAGATGGTGGACCGGTGAACACACCGGTCCGACGGATCGCGGTCGCGGTGATGGCCATGATCATGCTGCTGCTGGCCAACCTGACCTACGTACAGGTGGTCAAGGCCAACGACTACCGCACCGACCCGCGCAACCAGCGCGTGCTGCTGGCCGAGTACGCCCGCAAGCGGGGCCAGATCAGCGCCGGCGGCCAGGTGCTGGCCAGCAGCGTGGAGACCAACGACCGGCTGCGCTACCAGCGCCAGTACGCCAGCGGACCGATGTACGCGCCGCTGACCGGCTACTACTCGACGATCTACGCCTCGAACGGGATCGAGCGCACCGACGACGAGGTGCTCAACGGCTCGGACGACCGGCTGTTCGTGCGCCGGCTGTCCGACCTGATCACCGGCCGCGACCCGGCCGGCGGCAACGTGGTGCTCACCATCGACCCGCAGGTGCAGAAGACCGCCTACGACCAGATGACCGCGAAGCACTACACCGGCGCGGTGGTGGCGCTGCGGCCGGACACCGGCGAGATCCTGGCCATGGTGTCCACGCCGTCCTACGACCCCACCCCGCTGGCCAGCCACAACTCCGAGGTGCAGAAGCGGGCCTGGAACCAGTTCAGCGGCGACGACCCGGCCACGCTGGTGAACCGGGCGATCTCCGAGACCTACCCGCCCGGCTCGACGTTCAAGCTGGTGGACACGTCGGCGGCGCTGCAGGACGGGTTCACCCCGGAGACCCCGCTGACCGCCGCGTCCCGGATCACCCTGACCGGCACCCAGACGCAGCTGGAGAACTTCGCCGGCACCCCGTGCGGGGCCGGCGCCACCGCGACGCTGGCCGACGCGCTGGCCCGCTCGTGCAACACCGCGTTCGCCCAGCTCACCGGCCAGGTCGGCGAGCCGAAGATCCGCGCGCAGGCGGAGGCGTTCGGCGTCGGCGAGGCGGACAACGCCATCCCGATGCCGGTGGTTCCCTCCTCGCTGGGCGACATCCCGGACGCCGCGGCGCTGGAGCAGTCCGGCATCGGGCAGCGCGACGTGCGGCTCACCCCGCTGCAGAACGCGGAGATCGCGGCCACCATCGCCAACGGCGGGGTGCGGATGGCGCCGTACCTGGTCAAGCAGATCCAGGCACCCGACCTGACCCCGCTGGACACCACCCAGCCGGACCGGGCCGGGCGGGCGGTCCCGGACGACGTGGCCCGCACCGTCACCCAGCTGATGATCGGCTCGGAGAACCGGACCCAGGGCGGCAACAAGATCAGCGGCGTGCAGATCGCCTCCAAGACCGGAACCGCCGAGCACGGCGCGCGACCCAAGCAGACCCCGCCGCACGCCTGGTACGTGGCGTTCGCGCCGGCGGAGAACCCGCAGGTCGCGGTGGCCGTGCTGGTGGAGGACGGCGGCGACCGGGCGCTGGAGGCAACCGGCGGGTCGGTGGCCGCGCCGATCGGGCGAGCGGTGATCGCCGCGGCACTGGGGGGTGAGCGCTGATGGCGCTGGCCCCCGGTGACCAGATCGCGGACCGCTACCAGCTGACCCGGCGGATCGCGGTCGGCGGCATGGGCGAGGTGTGGGAGTCCGCCGACGACCGGCTGGGCCGCACCGTGGCGATCAAGGTGCTCAAGCCGGAGATCGGCTCCGACCCGGAGTTCCTGGAGCGGTTCCGCGGCGAGGCCCGGATCGCCGCCTCGATCAACCACCGGGGCATCGCCGGGGTGCACGACTACGGCGAGGGCGTCACCCCGGACGGCACGCCCACCGCCTACATCGTGATGGAGCTGGTGCGCGGCGAGCCGCTGTCCACCCGCCTGGCGGCCAGGGGCAAGCTCGGCCCGGTGATCACCCTGGATCTGCTGGAGCAGGCGGGGCGGGCGCTGCAGGCCGCGCACGACCACGGTTTCGTGCACCGCGACGTGAAGCCGGGCAACATCCTGCTCGCCGACGACGGCACCGTGAAGCTCACCGACTTCGGCATCGCCAAGGCGGCCAGCGCGGCCCCGGTCACCGCCTCCGGGATGGTCATGGGCACCGCGCACTACATCGCGCCCGAGCAGGCCAGGGGGCTGTTGGCCACCGCGGCCAGCGACGTGTACTCGCTCGCCGTCGTCGGCTACGAGTGCCTGGTCGGCAAACGGCCGTTCTCCGACGAGAGCCCGGTCAAGGTCGCGATGATGCACATCAACGACCCGCTGCCCGCGCTGCCCGAGGACGTGCCGGCCAACATCCGGCGGCTGATCGAGACCGCGCTGGTGAAGGACCCGAAGAAGCGGTACGCGGACGGCGCGGAGTTCGCCGACGCGGTGGCCGCCGTGCGCCGGGGCCAGGCCCCGCCGACGCCGGGCACCCCGCCGGCCCCGGGCATGGGGCCGGACCCGATAGCCCGGCCCCGGTCCTTCGACCCGTCCGGCGACGGACTCGCGGTCGCCGGGCTGCGCGCGCCGGGGCTGCCGCAGCTGCCCGGGCCGGGCCAGCCGGACCGGCGGTTCCGCCCGCTGCCCTCCCCGCGCCGCCGCGGCCGGGGGTTGCTCACGGTGACGTTCGTGCTGCTCACCGCGGCGGCGGTGCTGATCGGCGTGTTGGTGGTGCGCAACGCGGTCCGCTCGGACGGTGAGACGTTTCACCCCCGGCTCCCCCCGCAGCCCCCGCCGCTGGCCAGCAGCGGCCCTCGGCCGGGCGCGGTGGCCGGTTCGGCCCCGACGGAGTCCGTCCCGGTGAACCTGGCGGGTTACGCTGGGCGGCCGGCGTCCGATGTGCAGGTGGAGCTGACGAACAACGGGCTGCGGCCGCAGGCCCGTACCGAACAGGGTCAGCCGCCGATTGCCCCGGCCACGTGCACGGTCACCGGGGTGGTCCCGGCGGGCCCGGTACCCATAGGGACGGCGGTGACGATCACATGCGTGCAGCACTGAGCTCGACCCCGGGCTCGGCGCCGCGATCGGACCGGAGGCCGTGCGGTCCGCCCGGCGTGACCGGACCCTCAGGATGCTCCAAGGAAGCCGGGACGCCGCCCGGGCGGGCCTGGCGGAACCCGCGGGTGGGCGCCGCACGAGGCCCGGCCGCCGAGACCCGGCTCGTCCCGGAGCGGACGACCAGGCATGATGAAGTGACCCTCGAGACCCCCAGGAACAACCACCGATGACCACCCCGCGGTTGCTGTCTGAACGCTATGAGCTGGGCGACACGCTCGGCTATGGCGGCATGTCCGAGGTGCATCAGGGGCGTGACGTCCGGCTGGGCCGGGAGGTCGCGGTCAAGGTCCTGCGCGCCGACCTGGCCAGGGACCCCCAGTTCCAGCTCCGGTTCCGCCGCGAGGCGCAGAACGCCGCCGCGCTGAACCACCCGGCCATCGTCGCCGTCTACGACACCGGCGAGGTGGAGAGCGAGTTCGGCCCGCTGCCGTACATCGTGATGGAGTACGTCGACGGGCAGACGCTCCGGGAGATCGTCAAGGGCCAGGGGCCGCTGTCCCAGCAGCGGGTCATCGAGGTGATGGCCGACGTCTGCGCGGCGCTGGACTTCAGCCACCGGCACGGGATCATCCACCGCGACGTCAAGCCCGCCAACGTGATGATCACCCGCGGCGGCGCGGTCAAGGTGATGGACTTCGGCATCGCCCGCGCGCTGGCCGACAACCAGAACATGACGCAGACCGCCGCGGTGATCGGTACCGCGCAGTACCTGAGCCCGGAGCAGGCCCGCGGCGAGGCGGTCGACGCCCGCTCGGACGTCTACGCCGCCGGGTGCGTGCTGTTCGAGCTGCTCACCGGCGAGCCGCCGTTCTCCGGCGACTCCCCGGTGGCGGTGGCCTACCAGCACGTCCGGGAGGACGTGCGGCGGCCGTCCGAGGTCAACCGCGACGTCCCGCCGGAGCTCGACGCCATCGTGCTCAAGGCGATGAGCAAGAACCCGGCCAACCGCTACCAGTCCGCCGCCGAGATGCGCTCGGACATGGTGCGGGTGCTGCGTGGTCAGCGCCCGCTGGCCCCGCAGGTGATGACCGACGAGGAGCGCACGGCGCTGCTGCACGGCGGTCACCAGGCGGGGGCGACCGGTGCCACCCGGCGGATCCCCGCGCAGGGCACCCGGCACGCCGCCGCCGACTACGACGACGACCGCCCGGAGCGCAGCACCGCCAAGGTGGTCGGCATCGGCCTGGGGGTGGCGGCGCTGCTGGCCGTCATCGCGTTCGTGGCCACCCGGCTGTTCGGCGGCCCGGTGGCCCCGGAGCAGGTCTCGGTGCCGAACGTGGCCGGTCAGCTGCAGGAGGCCGCCCGCGAGTCGCTGACCCAGGCCGGCTTCCGGCCCACCATCCAGCGCGAGGCCTCCTCGGCGAACCTGGTCGGCCAGGCCACCCGCACCGACCCGCCGGCCGACAGCGAGGTGGCCAAGGGCAGCCAGGTCACCGTCTACATCGGCACCGGCCCGGCGCAGGTGCCGGTGCCCGACCTGTCCGGCAAGACCGCCGCCGAGGCCAACCAGGCGCTGCAGGCGGTGGGGCTGACCCTGGCGGTGAACCGCAAGACCGCCCCGACGCAGGACTCCAGCCTGGTCGACAAGGTGGTCGGGCAGGATCCGAAGGCGGGCAGCACGGTGGGCGGCCAGAGCGCGGTCACCATCACCACCGGCACCAAGCAGAACACCCTCACCATGCCGTCGCTGGTCGGCGTGCGGCAGGACCAGGCGCAGATCCAGCTGCAGCAGATGGGGCTGTCGGTGACCGTCAGCCAGACCGACGGCCCTGGCAACCGCGACACCGTGCTGAAGACCAGCCCGTCCGGCGGCCAGCAGATCCAACCGGGCGGCTCGGTCACCCTGTTCGTCACCCGAGGAAACCAGGTCACGATGCCGGACGTGCGCAAGCTGTCCCTGGACGACGCCAAGCGGGCGCTCAAGGACGCCGGCTTCGACGGCGACATCCGCACCTCCCGCACCGATGTGAGCGACCCGTCGCTCAACGACACGGTCCTGGCCCAGTCGGTGGCGCCCAACTCCGGCCTCGACCCGGACGGGACGGTGCAGCTCACCGTGGGCAACGCGTCCTCCAACGGCGGCAGCACCCCGAGCAGCAGCAACAACAGCAATGGCAACGGCATCGGCGGCTTCGGCAACGACGGCCTCGGCGGGAACTGACATGCGCGTACTGGTCGTGGACAACTACGACAGCTTCGTCTACAACCTCGTCCAGTACCTGGCGCAGCTCGGTGCCGACACCACGGTGCGCCGCAACGACGCGGTCGAGCTGGACGAGGTGGACGACGTGGACGGGGTGCTGGTCAGCCCCGGCCCGAGCACCCCGGACCGGGCCGGCCGGTCGATGGCGGTGATCGAGCGCTGCGCCGCGCGCGGGGTGCCGCTGCTCGGCGTGTGCCTCGGGCACCAGGCCATCGGCGCGGTCTACGGCGGCATCGTGGAGCGCGCCCCGGAGCTGCTGCACGGCAAGACGTCGCTGGTGCACCACGACGGCACCGGTGTGCTGGCCGGCCTGCCCAACCCGTTCACCGCCACCCGGTACCACTCGCTCACCATCCGGCCCGACTCGATGCCGGACGCGCTGCGGGCGACCGGGCACACCGAGAGCGGCGTGATCATGGCGGTGCAGCACCGCGAGCTGCCGGTCGAGGGCGTCCAGTTCCACCCGGAGTCGGTGCTCACCGAGGGCGGGCACCGCATGCTGGCCACCTGGATGGCGCGCTGCGGGCATCCGGTGGACGACCAGCTGGTCGACCGGCTGACCGGCGAGGTGGCCGCGCTCGTCGAGGCCTGACCGGGCGGTACCGTGAGGGCGGCTCGCGCTGCCCGAGAGGGCGTCGCGGGTGGACCCTGCCCGCCGTTCGAGCTCAGCTGAGGACGACATGCCCAAGTCGAAGGTCCGCAAGAAGGCCGTGTACACGCCGCCGAAGGCGAAGCCCACGCCGGCGCAGGCCCGTGCGGCCGGTCCGTCGCACCCCGCCTACGTCGCGGTGATGCTGGGCCTGATGGTGCTGGGCCTGGTCTGGCTGGTGATGAACTATCTGGCCGGCGACAAGCTCGGCTTCATGGTCGCCCTGGGCGGCGACGGCAACGGCTTCAACTACAACTTCGTGATCGGCTTCGCGCTGATCATCGCCGGCCTGCTGATGACGATGCGCTGGCGATGAACAGGCCTGTGCACAACCGAACTACACGGCTGTAAGTCATCCCCATTGGGGACAAGTCCTGTGGATAACTCGGTCGCGAGCCGGTGGGCACCGCGCGCGGTGCTGGTCGTCATCGGGTGGGTCGCCGCGGCGGCGGCCCTGGCCTGGTGCGTGTTCGGCGCGCTGGACGCCCCGGGCCGGCTGTTCTTCGGCGTGACGGCCGCGGTGCTCGGGTTCGCGGCGCTGTACGGCACCCGGGCCCGGCCCCGGCTCGAGGCCGACCGGCACGGCGTGCGGATGCGCGGGCTGCTGCGGAAGACCAGCCACCCGTGGTCGCGGGTGGACCGGGTGGCGGTGGTGCGGACCCGCCGGATGGGCCGGGAGGTACCCGCGCTGGAGATCGACGCCGCCGACCAGCTGCACATCTTCGGCCGGCTCGACCTGGGCGAGGACCCGAGGGACGTGGCCGACGCGCTGGACCGGCTCCGCCGGGGCGAGCGCGCCGAGCCGCCCGAGCCCCCCGAGCCGCCCGAACCCGCCGAACCCCCCGGCGCCGAGCCCCCCGGCCCGCGTCAGTAGCCGCCGAGGGTGGCCGTCCGGACCGCCATCACGACCAGCAGCAGCAGCACAACGCCGGCCGTGGCGCCCACCTGCCAGGCCACCCGGTTGCGCGCCGGCGCGTACACCATCGCGGCGGTGACCACCGCCCCCACGGCCAGCCCGCCGAGGTGCCCCCAGATCGAGATGTTCGGGACCACGACGCTGAGCACCAGGTTGATGCCGATCATCGTCAGCGCCGGGCCGGGTGGCTGCCGCAGCCGGCGCAGCACCACGGCCAGCCCGCCCATCAGGCCGAACACCGCGCCGGACGCCCCGGCGGTCTGCGCGGCCAGCGAGCCGAACACCAGCGCCGCCGCCGACCCGCCGAGCAGGCCGCTGAGGTACACGGCCAGGAACCGGGTCCGGCCCAGCACCAGCTCGAAGTCGCGGCCGATGACCCACAACGCCAGCATGTTGAACAGCAGGTGGATCGGGCCGAAGTGCAGGAACCCGGAGGTGAACAGCCGCCACCACTGGCCGGCGGCGACCGCCGGCGGGTACAGCGACCAGTCGGTGAACAGGGGCGCGAGCTGGTTGTCCTGCGGGCTGCCCGCCTGCACGGCGGTGAGCAGGTAGATCGCCGTGTTCAGCGCGATCAGGCCGAACACGACCAGCGGGCGGTCCGGCGCGGTGGCCCCGGCGATCGTGCGGCCCAGCACGGCCGGCCGGCCGCGCCGGCCGGCCGGCCGCCGGCCGGGACGCGGCGCGGGGACGCCCGAGCAGTCCGGGCAGTGGAACCCGACCGACGCGTCCCGCAGGCACTGCGGGCAGAACGGCCGTTCGCACCGCGAGCAGAGCAAACCGGTCGGCCGGTCGGCGTGCCGGGTGCACACCCGGGGGGCCGGCGGCGGCCCCGGAGGCCCGCCGCCGGCCGGAGGCATGTCGGGCTCGATCAGGCGACCTCGACCTTCTCGAGGACGATGTCCCGCAGCGGCCGGTCGGCGGCCCCCGTCGGGGTCGTGGCGATGGCGTCCACCACCGCGCGCGACTCCGCGTCCGCCACCTCGCCGAAGATGGTGTGCCGGCGGTTCAGGTGTGGCGTCGGGCCGACGGTGATGAAGAACTGCGAGCCGTTGGTGCCCGGCCCGGCGTTGGCCATGGCCAGCAGGTACGGCCGGTCGAAGCGCAGCTCCGGGTGGAACTCGTCCTCGAACTGGAAGCCGGGGCCGCCGCGCCCGGTACCCGTCGGGTCACCGCCCTGGACCATGAAACCCGAGATCACCCGGTGGAAGACCGATCCGTCGTAGAACGGCCCCGAGTCTCCGCCGCTGGCATTGGGCTGGGAGTAGTCCTTCGAGCCCTGTGCTAGACCGACGAAGTTGGCTACCGTCTTCGGTGCCTGATCCGGGAACAGCACGACCCGAATGTCACCCTCCGACGTGTGCAGGGTTGCGGTCTTGTCGTTACCTGGTTGAGTCACGGCGCTCATCGTGCCACTCCATCCGGGGTACCGTCGCCCGACAGGCAGACGCCGACCGCGTGAACGAGCGTGGACCAGCCGCAGGAGGACATCAGCGTGACCCGAAGCAAGACAGCACGCCGGGGCCGGAAGGCCGCTCGACAGGCGGAGGACACGCCGCTCGGGCAGGCCGTCGGCACGGCGGTGGAGACCCTCGGCCGGGTGGGCGCGGAGCTGCGCTCGCACGTCGCCGAGCTGGACATCCCGAGCAAGGTCGCCGACGCCGACATCCCGGGCAAGGTGAAGGACGCCCGGGGCAGGGTGGCCGACCTGGACATCCCCGGCAAGGTGGCCGAGCTGGACATCCCGGGCAAGGTCGCCGACCTCGACATCCCGAGCAAGGTCTACGAGGCCCGCAAGGAACTGGCCGGCCGGATCGACCCCGGTCCCAAGCCGCGCCGCCGCCGGCGGGTGCTGTGGGTGGGGCTGTTCCTCACGGCGGCGGCCGGGGCCGCGTTCGCCTGGCTGTCCCGCACGCCCGAGGACGAGGACCTGCCGACGACCGCCGTGCCGCCGGTGGCACCGCCGTCGGAGAACGAGCCGGGCGGAGCGCCGGCCACCACCCCGCCGAGCGAGCCGGTCGCCACCAACGGCAGCGCGCCGACGAGCAGCCGCAGCAAGTCCTGAAGCCACCCGCCGGGCCCGCCCCGCGCCACCGCCCGGTCGGCCGTCCGGTCGGACCGCCCGGTCAGCGCGGGGCGTGCTCGGCGAGGAACCGGGCGACCTCGGCCTCGTACCGCCGCGCGTCGGTGTTCCACGCGGCGGTGTGCTCCGCGCCCGGGAACTCCCGGTACTCCACCGTCCAGCCCAGCGCGCCGGCCAGCCCGGCCAGCCGCCGGCTGGGCCCGGCCGGCACCGCGGTGTCCGCGTCCCCGTGCAGCACCAGGGTCGGCGGGCGCACCGCCGGCGGCCGGGTGAGCAGGTCGAACCGGTCGAAGTCGATGCCGATGCGGCGGGCGGTCAGCCGGGTCGCCGTCCAGGTCAGCGCACCGGGCAGCCGCCGCACCCGCCCCTGCTGGCGCAGCGTGGCCCGCCAGTCCAGCAGCGGGCTGTCCCACACCACCGCGCGCACCGAGGCCGCCTCGGGGACCGCCCGGTCCAGGTACGCGCCGATGATCGCCGCGCCCATAGACCACCCGTAGAGCACCACCGCCCCGGCGCCGTGCGCCCTGGCGTAGCCCACCGCGGCGGCCAGATCGGTCCACTCCGTGTCGCCGAGGTGGTAGCGCCCGTCCGGGCTGGGCGGGGCGTCGGCGTCGTTGCGGTAGGACACCGCCAGCACCGGGTGGCCGAGCCGGTGCAGCGTGGGCAGCACCCGCAGGCACTCCCGGCGGTCGGCGCCCCGGCCGTGCACCGCGACCACCCAGGTGCGCCCGTCGGCGGGCACCAGCCACGCCGGGCACTCCCCCAGCGGCGCGGGCACCGCAACCGTCTCGAACGGCAGCCCCAGCTCGGCCGGGTCGGCGGCCACCAGGCCCGCGTCCAACGCGGCGCGCGCCCCGGGCGGCGGTACCGGGCCGACCGGGTCGACCAGGCCCCGGCGCACCACCCCGGCCCCGGTCCCGATCACCGGGCCGACCAGCGTCGAACCGCCGGCCCACCGCAGTCCCCACGTCCCGGGCAGCTCGGCCCAACGGCCCCGATCCAGCCACACCTCGCCCCGGGTGGTCGCGCGCACCGTCTCCGGCAGGTAGGAACCGCGCACCGGGCGCAGCAGCACGTCGGAGAAGTACCACCCGAGCCCGGCGACCAGCGCGAACGGCAGCAGATACAGGAGCACAACGAAAGGGTCTCAGCCCCGCGACCGGACCGTTACGCCACCGATATGGGTGAATCCACCCGGATGGCGGAACGCCGGTCCCGAGGGCTCGTTGATCGGGGCAGTCAAGACTTTGAACTGTGGCTGTACCGACTGGGGAAGGAACCAGTTATGCGAGCAATCACCAGCCGGGCGCTCCGGGTCTCTCTGGCAGTAGCCGGAGCGGCTGTCGTCGGCATGTCCGTCGTGGGCACCGCCGTCGCGTCCACCCCGGGCGATGACATCACCAGCGGCCACGACAGCGGCCAGACTCCGAGCACCTCCAGCGCGACCGACAGCGGTGCGACGCACAACGGGCTGTGGAACGTCGAGGCCCCGCACGTGAACATGGGCCAGCCCTCGTCGTACACCGTGGCCAGCCACGGCAACAACGACGACCGCGACGGCGTGTGCCACGGCCTGGGCGGCAAGCACACCGGCCCGGACAACTTCAACCTGCAGGTTCCCTGCCAGTCGAAGGACAACTCCTTCGGCAAGGGCAACGTGAACGGGCACCACGTGGACTACACCAAGGAGTCCCGCCGGAGCTGATCGCTCCCGCTCGGACGACGAGCGACCGTGATGACGCCGAGCTCCCCCGGCGTGCACCGACGACGCGCCCCGAACGCCCCGGTTCCCCGAGACCGGCGCGGCGTTCGGGGCGCGTCGTTTTTCTGTCCGCCGGGCGTGCCGTTCGTGTCGGTGCCGATACCTCGCCGGCACGCCACCCGTGATGGAGTATGCGGATGACCCGCAGGCGTCCTGCCCTCGCGATCCTGGTGGTGATCCTCGCGCTCACCCTGGTCGGCGTGGGCGGGTCGCGGATGGCCTGGTCGGCGGACACCCGGCCGCTGCGGGACGCCGTCACGGTGGCCGGCATCCGGGAGCACCTGGCCGCGCTGCAGGCCATCGCGGACGCCCACCAGGGCAACCGCGCGGTCGGCTCGCCCGGCTTCGAGGCGTCCGCCGACTACGTGCGCCAGCAGCTGGTGGCCGCCGGCTACCGGGTGACCGTGCAGCACTTCGACGTCCCGTACTTCGCCGAGACCGCCCTGCCGGTGCTGGCCGGGGTGAGCGGCGGCCGCCCGTCGTACGCGCCGGTCACCGACGTGCGGACGATGAAGTTCTCCGGCAGCGGGGACGTGACGGCCGCCGTGGTCCCGGTCGGCCTGCCCCCGGCGACCCAGGCCGTGTCCCAGTCCCCGGCCCAGTCCCCGGCCCAGTCCCCGGCCCAGTCCCCGGGCGGCCAGGCACCGGCCGCCGCGCCCGCCGCCGCCCCGGCCGCCCGGTCCAGTTGCGCCTCCGGGCAGTATTCCGGGTTCCCGCCCGGCGCGATCGCCCTGGTGCTGCGCGGGGGCTGCCCGTTCGCGGAGAAGGCGCGCGTCGCCCGGGCCGGTGGGGCCGCCGCGGTGGTGGTGATGAACGACGGCTCGCCCGGCCGGACCGACCCGGTGAGCGGGACGCTGGAGCGGCCCGGGCTGGACCTGCCGGTGGTGTCGGTCAGCCACCGGGTCGGTACCGAGCTGGCCGCCGCTCGGCCCACCGTGCACCTGGTGACCCGGACCGTGGCGGAGCTGCGGGACACCGAGAACATCATCGCCGACTCCAGCGGCGGCCGCTCCGATCGGGTGATCATGGTCGGCGCGCACCTGGACTCGGTGCCCGAGGGGCCGGGGATCAACGACGACGGTTCCGGCACCGCGACCGTGCTGGAGATCGCCCGGCAGCTGGCCCGGCAGCACGTCACCCCGCGCAACCGGGTGCGGTTCGGCTTCTTCGGCGCCGAGGAGCTGGGGCTGCTCGGCTCGGAGCACTACGTCACCGGGCTGCGGCACGACCAGCGCGCGCGGATCGCCGCCTACCTGAACTTCGACATGCTCGGGTCGCCGAACTACGCGCGCTTCGTGCTGTCCGGCGCCCGGCCGAGGGGCACCGCCGCGATCTCCCGGCTGTTCGTCCGCTACTTCGCCGACCACCGGCAGCCCGTCGAGCCGGAGAAGTTCGACGGGCGCAGCGACTACGCCCCGTTCGCCGACGCGCACATCCCGGTGGGCGGGCTGTTCAGCGGCGCGGAGGAGATCAAGACACCGGAGCAGGCCGCGCGCTACGGCGGGGTGGCGGGGCAGCCCTACGACCGCTGCTACCACGCGGCGTGCGACACCGTGGCCAACATCGACGACCAGTCGCTCGACGAGCTCGGCGACGCCGCCGCGAACGCCGTGCTCACCCTGATGCTCACCCCGGACGACCCCAGGAGCAGCGGCTGAACCACGGCCGGGCCCGGCGCACCGGCAGGGCCATGGCCGGGCCATGATGTGCCCATGCGCGAGATCACCCTGTTCAGCGGGTCGGCCCACCCCCAGCTCGCCCGGGCCATCGCGCACCACCTCGAGGTGCCGCTGTCCCCGACCCGGACGACCCGGTTCGCCAACGACTGCCTCGAGGTGCAGCTGCAGGCCAACTGCCGGGAGCGGGACGTGTTCATCGTCCAGCCGCTGGTGCCGCCGGTGCAGGAGAACCTGGTCGAGCTGCTGCTCATGCTGGACGCCGCGCGCGGGGCGTCCGCGTCCCGGATCAACGTGGTCATGCCGCACTTCGCCTACGCCCGCTCGGACAAGAAGACCGCGCCCCGGATCTCCATCGGCGCCCGGCTGGTGGCCGACCTGCTGATCACCTCCGGGATGAGCCGGATGCTCACCATGAGCCTGCACTCCCCCCAGGTGCACGGCTTCTTCACGGTTCCGGTGGACCACCTGCACGCGCTCTACGAGCTGGCCGAGCACTGCCGGCGGGCGCTGGACCTGTCGAACGCGGTCGTGGTGTCCCCGGACCTGGGTTACGCGAAGGAGGCCTCCCGGTTCGCCCGGCTGCTCGGGCTGCCGGTCGCCGCCGCGGCGAAGGAGCGGCTGTCCGACGACAAGGTGGTGATCAGCTCGATCATCGGGGACGTGCGCGGGCGGGACCTGCTGGTGCTGGACGACGAGATCGCCAGGGGCAGCACGGTGGTCGAGCTGCTCGACCGGCTGGCCGACCTCGACCCGGCCTCGGTGCGGGTGGCCTGCACGCACGGGCTGTTCATCGACGGCGCGCTGGACCGGCTGTGCGCGCGGGAGGACGTGGTCGAGGTGGTGTGCACCGACACCGTGCCGATCCCGGACGCGGCCCGGTTCGGCAAGCTCACGGTGCTGTCGGTGGCGGCGCCGCTGGCCGAGGCGGTGCGCCGGATCCACAACGGCGAGTCGGTCAGCGTGCTGTTCGACGAGCGCTGAGCAGCAGCGCCCCGACCAGCACGAACCACCCGAGGCCGAGCACGTTGAGCACCCTGTCGAGCGGGCCGTACACGTCCAGGTGCACGACGTGGAACACCAGGTGTGGCACGCTGAACACCAGCCACACCGCACCGGTCAGCCGGACGAGGTAGCGGTCGCCGGCCCGGACCGCCGCGCCCGCGGTGAGCGCCCCGAGCGCCAGGTACAGCGCTCCCACGTCCCGGCTCAGGTGCTCGTTGTACGGCCCGAGCACCGGCAGCCACCGCAGCCCGAACCCCGGGAACGCCTCCTGCCACAGCCGGGGGGCGCACAGCGCCCAGAACCCCACGTAGCCGGCCGTCACCGCCGTGATCCACAGCAGCCACCGGCACACCCTCGCGCTCATGCGGGTGGGACGGTACGGCGCCGCCCGGTGTGACAGCGCCCAGCAGCTGGGACGGCGGCGGCCGTGAGCGCGCGGACACCTCGGCCGCCGCGCAGAATGAACCGGTCGGAGCCGAAGGAGGGGCGATGGCCGGGACGCGCGACCAGGACACGGCACACCCCGACCGGTCGAGCGGGACGGCGGCGGCCTCGCTCGGCGCGCGGATGGACCGGCTGCCGGTCACCCCCACCCACCGGCGGGCCACGGTGGCGGTCGGGCTGGGCCTGTTCTTCGACCTCTACGAGGTGTTCCTGGCCGGCGTGCTGAGCAGCGTGCTGAGCGACGAGTTCCAGCTGACCAGGGCGGCGCTCGCCCCGGTGCTGGCCTCCACGTTCGTCGGCATGTTCCTGGGCGCGCTGGTGCTCGGCCGGGTCGCCGACCGGTTCGGCCGGCGCGGCGCGTTCCTCTTCAACATCGGCCTGTACTCGCTGTTCTCGCTGCTCGGTGCGTTCAGCCCGTCCGCGCTGTGGCTGATGGGCACCCGGTTCGTGGCCGGCATCGGGCTCGGCGCCGAGCTGCCGCTCGCCGACACGTACCTGACCGACCTGCTGCCGGCCCGCCGCCGGGGCCGGTACCTGGCCTGGGCGTACACCGTGTCGTTCCTGGGCGTGCCGTTCGTCGGGTTCCTGGCCAAGGGGCTGTTCGAGCACACCATCCTGGGGCTGGCCGGCTGGCGCTGGCTGTTCGTCATCGGCGCGCTGGGCGCGGTGCTGGTGTTCCTGCTGCGCCGGGGGCTGCCCGAGTCGCCGCGCTGGCTGGCGGCGAACGGGCGCCACGACGAGGCCGAGCGGATCGTGGCGGCGCTGGAGGAGGAGGCGCGTGCGGCCGGGCAGCGGCTGGACGCCCCCGCCGAGGTGGTCGCCGCCGGCGACGGCGCGCGCCGCCGGGTGTCCGAGCTGTTCGGGCCGGCGTACCGGCGACGCACCTGGATGATGGTGGTGTTGCAGTTCTTCCAGACCTTCGGCTACTACGGGTTCGGCACGATGGTGCCGCTGGTGCTGGCGGCCAAGGGGTACCCGGTGAGCCAGTCGTTGCTGTTCACGGCGGTGACCTTCGTGGGCTACCCGGTCGGCTCGGCGCTGTCGCTGCCGGTGGTGGAGCGGGTGGAGCGGAAGTTCCTGATCATCGGCTCGGTGCTCGGGATGGCCGTGTTCGGGCTGCTGTTCGGCTCGGCGGGCTCGATGGCGCCGATCCTGGTCTTCGGCTTCCTCTACACGGCGATCAGCAACCTGTTCTCCAACGCCTACCACATCTACCAGGCGGAGATCTTCCCGACGACGCTGCGCGCCACGGCGACCGGCGGCACCTACTCGCTGTCCCGGCTGGCCACGGCGGCGATGCCGTTCGTGCTGGTGCCGCTGCTCGCCTCGGCCGGGGTGGTCGCGCTGTTCGCCGTGGTCAGCGCGGCGCTGGTGATCGTGGCGGTGGACGTCGCGGTGCTCGGCCCGCGCACCACCGGGCGCAGCCTGGAGGCGGTGAACCGCTGAGTCCGGTGGACCCGGGCCCCCGCCGCCGCCCACGCTGGACGAGGTGCGCGCGCTGTTCCCCGCGCCGGTCCGGGCGCACCGACGTGCACCTCGACGACCTGCTTACACCACGGCGCTGCACCACCGCGGCTTCTCCTCGACCACCCGGCCACCCGGGAGCGGGCCGGCGATCCACCAGCTCGACATCACCTACCGGCACGGTCCGCCGGCCCGTGACGACCGGCCCTGCCCCGGCCCCGGCCGGAGGCGCCGCGCGCCGGCGACCGGGCGACGGGCCGCCCCGCGAGCCGGCCTCCCCGGCGGCGCCACGGGACGTCGACGGGCACGCGCGGCGCGCGTACGGCCTCGCCGACGGCGAACTCGCGCTGATCCGCCCGGACGGCCACCTGGGGGCTGGTCACCCATGACCCGTCGGTGATCGACAGCTACCTGGAGAAGATCGGATTAAAGACGATCTAGCCACAAGTTGGCAACGGAACGGGTGTGGGGTTGCCCTCGACGGGAAACTCTCGCCCATGACATCTACCCACGAGTCCGCCGGCTCCACCCGCCGGCTGGGCACCTCGGTCGGCAAGGTCCTGGACATGGCCGCCGCGGTGGTGAAGCTGGTCGGGATGGTGTTCGCGCTGCTCCTGGTGGGCAACATCCTGCTCACGGTGTTCGACGCCAACCCGAGCAACGAGCTCACGATGTTCTTCGCCAGCGCATCGACCGGGCTGACCCTGTGGTTCGAGAACCTCTTCACCCCGGCCTCGCCCAAGATGGCCATCGTGGTCAACCACGGCCTCGCCGCCATCTTCTGGCTGGTCGCCGCGGCGCTCGTGGCCCGGATCCTTCGGGCCGCCCGGTAACCCGGACGGCCCGAAGGCGTCGGCTCACCCGCCGATGGTCGTGGCGTCGATCACGAACCGGTACCGGACGTCGCTGTTCTCCACCCGGTCGTAGGCCTCGTTGACCTGGTCGGCGGAGATCACCTCGATCTCCGCACCCACCCCGTGCTCGGCGCAGAAGTCGAGCATCTCCTGGGTCTCCGGCAGGCCCCCGATCATCGAACCGGCCATCACCTTGCCCCCGGCGATCAGCGAGAACGCGCTGAACGACTGCGGCTCCGGCGGCGCGCCCACGTTCACCAGCACGCCCTGGGGCTTCAGCGCGCCCAGGTAGGAGTCCACCGGGAGCGACGCGGAGACCGTGTTGAGGATCATGTCGAACCGGCCCTGCAGCTTCTCGAAGGTGTCCGGGTCGCCGGTGGCGTAGTACTCGGTGGCACCGAGCCGAAGCCCGTCCTCCTGCTTCTTCAGGCTCTGGCTCAGCACCGTCACCTCGGCGCCCAGTGCCGCCGCGATCTTCACCCCCATGTGGCCGAGGCCGCCGAGGCCGACCACGGCCACCTTCTTGCCGGGGCCCGCGCCCCAGTGGTGCAGCGGGGAGTACGTGGTGATCCCGGCGCACAGCAGCGGCGCGGCCGCGTCCAGCCCGATCCCCTCCGGGATGCGGCAGACGAACGCCTCCTTGACCACCACCTCGCGGCTGTACCCGCCGTAGGTGTTGGCGCCGTCGTAGTCCACGCCGTTGTAGGTCTGCACGTTGCCCTTGACGCAGAACTGCTCGCTGCCGGCGCGACAGTGCTCGCACTCGCCACACGAGTTGACCATGCAGCCAACGCCGACCCGGTCGCCCACCCGGTACTTCGTCACCGAGTCGCCGACCTCGGCAACCACGCCGGCGATCTCGTGCCCGGGCACCATCGGGAAGATCCCGTTGGCCCACTCGTCCTTGGCCTGGTGGATGTCGCTGTGGCAGATCCCGGCGTAGGCGATGTCGATCCGCACGTCGTCCGGACGCAGGTCACGCCGGTCGATCGTGGTCTGCTCCAACCGGCCGCCGGCGGCGGACACGGCGATGGCAGTGGTGCTCGTCATGCGTTCCCTCTCTGGTGACTGTGACTCGTAGCTGGTTCTCGTAGCTGCGTACGGGGCGTGCCTCGACGATGAATCGGAGGCAGCCCCAAAGCCGCGGTGGCGGATCCGGGGCGGCGGCCGTGCCGCAACCGCGGCGCGCGGCCGCGAACTTCCACATTCGACCGTAGTCCTGTTCGAGCCACTCCGCCGCCGTCGAGCGGTGCCGATCGGTACGCGATCCGGGGGTCCTCGCCGTATTCCCGATTCGGTGTCGGCCTGCCCACAGTTCTCCGGCTGGCTGAGTCTTGAAATCGAACTCAGCAGGTGACAGCGTGGGAACGGATCGACCGGGCGCCGTACGGAGGCGCGCACGGGCACAGGGAGGCGCCATGCCGAGGGGCACCCGGGCACGACCCGGCACGCTCGCCGCCTCCCCGACCGCGCGGCCCACCCCGGGCAGCGGCGCCGGGCAGACCGCCGCGCCCCCTCCCGGCACCACCGCGCGCTCTCCCGGCACCACCGCGCCCGGGACCGCGCACGCGGCCGGCGGCACGGTCGTCACCGACACCGCGGGCCGTCCCGGCACCGACTCGGCGGGCCGGGCTCGCGGCGGCACCACCGGCCCCGCGCCCCGCGCCGCCGGCGCGCCGGTGGCCACCCCGCCGCGCGCCACCGGCGCGCCGGTGGCTACCCCGCCGTCCACCATCACCGCGCACTGGGGGCTGCCGCTGGCCGTGGTGGTGGTCGGGATGTTCATGTCGGTGCTGGACACCAGCATCGTCAACGTCGCCATCCCGTCGATGCAGAAGGAGTACGGCACCTCGCTGGAGGACGTCGAGTGGGTGGCCACCGCCTACACGCTGTGTCTCGGCGTGATCGTGCCGACCAGTGCCTGGCTGGGCGAGCGGCTGGGGCTGCGCCGGCTGTACCTGGTGTCCCTGCTCGGGTTCGCCGCCTTCTCCGCGCTGTGCGGGATGGCGGGCGACCTGGAGAGCATGATCGGTTTCCGGATCCTGCAGGCGCTGCCCGCCGGGGTCATCCCGGTCACCTGCATGACGATCCTCTACCGGATGGTGCCGCCGTCGAAGCTGGGCATCGCGATGGGCATGTACGGGCTGGGCATCGTGGTCGCCCCGGGCGTCGGCCCCACGCTGGGCGGCTACCTGGTGGAGTACGTGGACTG
Source organism: Pseudonocardia sp. (assembly GCA_036497465.1). Taxonomy (GTDB): domain Bacteria; phylum Actinomycetota; class Actinomycetes; order Mycobacteriales; family Pseudonocardiaceae; genus Pseudonocardia. Next base: position 29,640 of record DASXJJ010000187.1, read on the forward strand.
GCGGCTGATCTTCTTCATCAACGTGCCGGTCGGCCTGCTGGGGGCGCTCGCCGCGATGGTCGTGCTGCCCCGTTTCCCCGGTGCCCCGGGCCGCCGGTTCGACCTGCTCGGGTTCGTCCTCATCGCCTCGGGGTTGTTCGCGCTGCTGCTGGCGGTGTCCGAGGGCCAGGACTGGGGCTGGACCGGCTACCGGGTGCTGCTGCTGGTCGCGGCGAGCGCGAGCCTGCTGGCGCTGTTCGTGATCGTCGAGCTGCAGGTCGCCCAACCGATGCTGGACGTGCGCGCGCTGACCCACTGGCCGTTCGTGAACTCGCTGCTGCTGATCAGCATCCTGTTCGTCGGCCTGTTCGCCGGCTTCTTCTACGTGCCGGTGTTCCTGCAGCAGGGCCAGGGGGTCACGGCGTGGAACACCGGGCTCACCGTGCTCCCGCAGGCGCTGGTGACGGTGGTGATGATGCCGATCGCGGGCCGGCTCTACGACCGGATCGGCGCGCGCTGGCCCGCGGCCATCGGGCTGGCGCTGGACGGCGCGGGCACGCTGCTGCTCACCGGGCTGAACGCCGATCTGCCCCGCCCCGAGCTCGCGGCGTGGATGATGATCAGGGCCGTGGGCATCGGGCTGGCCATGATGCCGATCATGACCAGCGGGATCTCCTCACTGCCGACCAGCGTGGTCGGCGCGGGCAGCACGTTCAACACGCTCTTCCAGCGGGTGGCCTCCGCGCTCGGGCTGGCCGCGCTCACCGCGCTGGCCACCGCCCAACAGGCCCAGTTCATGGCCGACCGCGCGGGCCTGGTCACCGCGCACGGGCTCGCCCAGGACCCGCGCATCGCGGAGCTGGGAGCGACCGGGCCGGGCGGGTTGATCCCGGTGTGGCAGCGGCTGCACCTGGAGGTCCAGGCGCAGGCGTACGGCAACTCGTTCCTCATCGCCGGCGTGCTGGCCCTGGTCGGCGTGGTGCTCGCGCTGTTCCTCCGGCACGGCAGGCCGTCGTCCGGGACGGCCGACGCCGAACCGGTCGGAGCGCAGCGGCCCGCCCGACCGCCATCCGTGCCGGGATCACGCGCGGCTACCGAGCCGCCGCTCGGCCCTGAGCGAAAGACCGCGTCCCGCCGACCCGGCCGCCGCTAGCGTCGGTCATCGGCGACGGGAGGAGCGGGGCGATGGTCACCACCAGGGAGATATCGGCTACTGCGCGGGCGGCACGATGGCGCTCGAGCTGGCCCGCGGCGGCGCCGACCTGAAGGCCGTCGTCGGGTTCCACCCCGGGCTGGGCCACAGCCGCCCCGCCGACGCCGGGAACATCCGGGGGTCGGTGCTGCTCTGCCTGGGCGCGGACGACCCGGTGGTCCCGGCCGAGCACCGGCGGGCGTTCGAGGACGAGATGCGGGCCACCACCGTCGACTGGCGGATGACCCTGTACGGCAACGCGCAGCACAGCTTCACCCACCCCCGGCTGGACCCGGAGCAGCCGGTCAACCCGGGAGTGGCCTACCACGAGCCGTCGGCCGACCGGGCGTGGCGCGCGATGCTCGACCTGTTCGACGAGACGTTCGGCGCCCCGGACACCTGGACCGCGTGATCAACTGAACCTCGCCGCGCCACCAGCGATTGCCACACCCGCGGCGGGCGACGGATGATGCCGGGGTGAGTGCCTCCGGGATCGAGGAACGGGCCAGGGCGGACAGCCTGGTCGAGGCCGAGCGCAAGGCGGTCGCGCTGTTCGACGAGGTGACCCGGCGCGGGTTGATCCGGCCCGGCGCGCTGGAGTCGGTGGTCAGCGACGAGGTGCGCGACCTCGGGGCCGAGCTGTTCGGCACCGACCGGCACTGGCACAAGCGGGTGGTGCGCTCCGGGCCGAACACGCTCGTGCCGTACAAGGAGAATCCGCCGGACCGAACGATCGCCGAGGACGACATCGTCTTCCTCGACTTCGGCCCGATCTTCGCCGAGTGGGAGGCCGACGTCGGGCGCACCTACGTGGTCGGCGACGACCCGACGAAGCGGCGGCTGCGCGACGACCTGGAGCGGGTGTGGCTGGCCGGCCGCGAGCACTTCGAGTCGCACCCCGACATCACCGGCGCCGCGCTGTACGCGCACGTCGTCGGCCTGGCCGAGGCGGCCGGCTGGGAGTTCGGCGGGCCGCACAGCGGGCACCTGGTCGGCGAGTTCCCGCACGAGTGGGTCGACGGGGACAAGGTGCTGAGCTACATCACGCCGGGCAACCCGCACCGGATGCGGCGCACCGACAAGGCCGACCAGGAGTGCCACTGGATCCTCGAGGTGCACCTGGTGGACCGGGACCGGCAGATCGGCGGTTTCTTCGAGCAGCTGCTCACCCTGCACCGGTGACGCCGGCGTCGCGCAGCGCCCGCCACACCCGGTCGCGGCGCAGCGGCAGGTCGGTCAGGCGCACCCCGGTGGCGTCGGCGACGGCGTTGGCCAGCGCGGGCGCGACCGGGTTGAACGGGCTCTCGCTCATCGACTTGGCACCCAGCGGCCCGACCGGGTCGATGCAGTCGGCGAAGTGCACCTCGGTGCGCGGTACGTCGGCGAACGTCGGGATCCGGTAGCCGCGGAACGCGGTGGTGGTCACCGTGCCCCCCGCGTCGAGGCGCACCTCCTCGGACAGCGCGACGCCGAGCGCCTGGGCCACCCCGCCCTCCACCTGGCCCCGGCACTGCATGGGGTTGAGCACCCGCCCCGCGTCGGCGGCGTGCACGCTGCGCAGGACCCGGATCTCGCCGGTGCCCGGGTCGACGGCCACCCGGAACCAGTGCACGTCGAACGCCACCGACCTCGGTGTCCCCTCGAACCGGCCCGGCGCGGTGAGCGGGTGGCCGTCCGCCTCGGCCGCCTGGTGCAGCTCCTTGAGCAGCACCAGCCGGTCGCCGGCCCGCACCGCGTCGGGCACCAGCCGGCACTGCCCGGCCGGCGCCCCGAGGTGCTCGGCGGCGAGCGCGAGCAGGTCGGCGGCCAGCGCCCCGGCGGCGAGCATGGTGGCCTTGCCGGCGACCACGACCCCGGTGGAGCCGAAGGCGCCCGTGTCGTGTCCCACCACGTCGGTGTCGGACTGCCGCACGGCGATCCGGTCGGGCAGCGTGCCGAGCGCGTCGGCGGCGATCTGCCGGTGCACGGTGGTGGTGCCGTTGCCGAACTCCGCCGTGCCCACCGCCAGGTCGAACGTGCCGTCGGCGAGCAGGCTCACCGTGGCGTCGGCGACGTGCCCGCCCGGCGGTGAGGTGGCGATCATGGACAGCGCGGCGCCGTCGCCGAGCAGCCAGCCGACCGGCGCCTCGGGACCGGGCTCCGCCCGGGCGGTGCGCACCACGGCCAGGCACTGGTCCAGGCCGTAGCTGGCGACGTGCAGGTCGTCGTCGTGGCCGGCCGGGGTGAGCATCGGCTCGCCGGCCCTGATGATGTTCCGCTCGCGCACGTCCAGCGGGTCCAGCCCGAGCCGGCGGGCCAGCTCGTCGAGCGCCGACTCGATCGCGAACACCACCTGCCCCAAGCCGTAGCCGCGGAACGCGCCGGCCGGCACGGTGTGGGTGTAGACGGCGTAGCCCTCGGCCCGCTTGTTCGGGCACCGGTAGACCGCCAGCGACTCGCCGAGGGAGTGGAACAGCACCCCCGGCCCGTGGTTGCCGTACGCCCCGGTGTTCGACACCGCGCGCACGTCCAGGGCGGTGAGGGTGCCGTCCGACCGGGCGCTGGCGCGCACCCGCACGGTGAACGGGTGCCGGGTGGTCGCGCCGGAGAACTGCTCGGCGCGGGTGAACTCCAGCCGCACGGGCCTGCGCAGCCGCAGCACGGCGAGCGCCAGCACGTCCTCCACCAGCATCTCCTGCTTGCCGCCGAACCCGCCGCCGACCCGGCCGGCCAGCACCCGCACCTGCTCTGGAGCCAGGTCGAACAGCTCGCACAGCATCCGGCGGGTGAGGAACGGGGTCTGCGTGCTGGAGCGCACCACCAGCCGCTCGAGCCCCGCCTCGGTCGGCTCCAGCCAGGCCACGGCGCCGTGCGTCTCCAGCGCGGCGTGCTGCACCCTCGGCACCCGGAAGGTGCGCTCCACCACCGCGTCCGCGGCGGCCAGCGCCGCCTCGACGTCGCCCAGCTCGCCGTGCACCTCGCCGGCCACGTTGGCCTCGGGGCGGGCGATCCGCGCGGCCCCGGCGGGTTTGTCGTGCACCACCGGGGCACCGGCGCGCATCGCCTCCTCCGGGTCGAGCACGGCGGGCAGCACCCGGTAGTCCACGACGACCCGCCGGCGGCCCTCCTCGGCGGCCGCCTCGGTGTCCGCGACCACGGCGGCCACCCGCTGGCCGGCGTGCCGCACCACGTCGTCGAACAGCCGGGTGTCGGCGGGGTCGTCGGCCGGGTTCTCGTGCCGGCCGCTGGAGTAGTGGCCCGTGGGCGCGTCGTGGTGGGTGAACACGGCGCGCACCCCGGGCACGGCCAGCGCGGCGGCGGTGTCGATGGCGGCGATCCGGGCGTGCGCGTGCGGCGAGCGCAGCAGCTTCAGGTGCAGCACGCCCGGCACGTCCACGTCGAAGGTGTAGCGCGCGGTACCGGTGACCACCTCGGGGCCGGCCGGCGCGGCCAGGTTGCCACCGACCGCCGCGCCGGGCTCCGGCTCGCGCACGTGCCGCTCGCCGGCCAGCGCGTCGGCGATCGCCCGGTACCCGGTGCACCGGCACAGGTTGCCCTTGAACGTGCGGGCCGGGTCGGCGAGCTGCTCGTCGTCGCAGGCGGCGGCGGTCATCAGGTAGCCGGCGGTGCAGAAGCCGCACTGGAAGCCCTGCGCGTCCAGGAACCGCCGCTGCATCGGGTGCAGCTCGCCGTCGTCGGCGGCCCGGCCGGCGAGCCCCTCCACCGTGGTGACCGCCCGGCCGGCCGCGCGCCGCGCCGGGTACAGGCAGCTGTGCACCGGGACGTCGTCCACGTGCACCGTGCAGGCTCCGCAGTCGCCGGCGTCGCAGCCCTTCTTCACGCCGAACCAGCCGCGCTCGCGCAGGTAGGTGCGCAGGCACTGGCCGGCGCGGGGCGGCTCGCCGTGCGGCTGCCCGTTGACCTCCACCCGGAAGCTCACCGGCCGCGCCCCGGCTCGCCGGCACCCCGCGGCCCGGGGTCGGCGAGCTCGCGCACCACCTCGCCGGCCAGCCGGTGGGTGAGGTGCCGGCGCCAGTCCGGGTCGCCGTGCACGTCGTCGAACCAGCCGCCGTCCGGGATCTCGGCGTCCAGCGCGGCGGCCAGCTCGCCGGCGCCCGGCACGCCCGCGAAGCGCAGCCGGCGCGGCCGGGCGGTGGCGGCGGTGACGGTCAGGGCGAGCTCGCCACCCTGCTCACGGGTGCCGACGACCAGCGCGGCGGACCGGCCCAGCGGGTGCAGCGACGCCTGCCGCAGGCACGCCCGCCGGGCCAGTGCCGCCGCCGGCAGGGTCACCGAGCGCAGCAGCTCGCCGGCGCGCAGCACGGTGCGCCCGTCGCCGACCACGAACCCGGTCACCGGCACGGTGCGCTCGGTGCCGTCCGGGGCGATGAGCAGGCACCGCCCGTCCAGCCCGGCGGTCAGCGAGATCATCGGGCCGGCGGGGAGGCCGGCGCACAGGTTGCCGCCGACGGTGGCCACGTTCCACACCTTGAAGGAGGCCAGGAACGCGCGGCAGCAGCCGAGGAACAGCGGGTGCGGGTGGCGGGCCAGCTCGGCCACGGTGCACGTCGCGGCGATCTCCAGCGACCCGTCCGGTGCGGTGCGCAGCGGTTCCCAGCCCAGCTCGGTGAGGTCGAACAGCCGGCGCAGGTGGGTCTGCGGCTCGGAGAACAGCCAGGTGCCGCCGGCCAGCCAGGCGTCGCCGGGCCGCCAGCCGTCGGTCGGCCGCCCGGGGCGCAGCTCGGCCACGGTGTGCAGGTCCACGTCGTCTCTCCCGCTCCTCGGCCGTCCAGTCAAGCAGCGGCGCGCGGGGGCGGCGACTGGCGGTGGGTACGGGAATGCCCGGCCACCGGGGGCGACCCGCTGGATGATCGGCCAATTGCCCCGAATTTGTTGACACGGAGCCGTGTCAACTGTAGGAAGCAACGTGTGACACGGCGTCGTGTCAGTTCGAGAACCGGAGGCACCGTGACCGTCCGGCCGTACCGGGGCGTCAGCGCCGAGGACCGCCGCTCGCAGCGCCGGGCCCGGGTGAAGTCGGCGTGCCTCGACGTGGTCGGCGAGGACGGCGTCGACCGGCTCACCGTGGAGGCGGTCAGCGCGCGGGCCGGGCTGACCAAGCGCTACTTCTACGAGGGCTTCGCCGACCTCGACGTGCTGCTCGCCGAGGTCATCGACGACGTGTTCACCGAGCTGCTGGCCGAGATCCTGGACGCGCTGGCCGTCGCGGGCCCGGACGTGCGGCGGCGGGCGCACACGATCGTCCGGCTGCTCATCGAGTTCTTCCAGCGCGACCCCAGGCGGGCCCGGCTGTACGTGGAGGCCCCCGGCCAGCCGACCCTGCGCGCCCGCCGCGACGAGGCGTTCCACAGCTACACCCGGCTGCTGGTCGAACACCTGCGGGCGGACTCGCACCCGGAGGCCACGGTGGCCGACCGGCGCAGGGAACTGGCGGCGCTGATCGTCGTCGCCGGGGTCACCGAGGCCGTCACCGCGTGGCTGCGCGGCGGCGTCGACCTCGACTGCGACCAGCTCGTCGACGAGATCGCCCGCGTCATGATCGCGGCACTGGCCTGACTGGCCTGAGAAGCACCGGCGCCACCAGGACCACCCGAACCCACCACCCCGACCGAGGAGAGACGCGATGACCGCCGTAGCCGCCGGGATCGACCTGCTCAGCTCGAAGTCCTTCGCCCAGGGGCACCCCGTCGACCAGTACCGCTGGCTGCACGAGAACGCGCCGGTGTACCGGCACGAGGAGCCGGACGGCCCCGGGTTCTGGGCCGTCACCAGCGCCGAGCTGGTCCGCGAGGCCAGCAAGCGGACCGACGTGTTCTCCAGCGCCGCGGGCGGGATCATGATCAACGACTTCCCGCCGGAGGAGCTGGAGTTCTTCCGCACGATGATCCTGGTCATGGACCCGCCGAAGCACTCGTTCTACCGCAGGCTGGTGGGCGGGCTGTTCACCCCGAAGCGGGCGAAGCTGTGGACCGACTCGATCGGTGACACGGTGCGCGCTATCCTGGACGAGGCCTGCGGGCTCGGCGAGTGCAACCTGGTCGAGGACATCGCCGGCAAGCTGCCCTCCTACGTGATCGCCGAGCTGCTCGGCATCACCCGCGAGGACGGCGTCCGGCTCTACCGGTGGACCGAGATCATGCACTCCGCGCCCGACGTGGTCAGCGACGAGCAGCGGTTCGGCGCCATGCGGGACATCACCGGGTTCGCCGCCCAGGTCCGCGAGGAGAAGCTTGCCGCGCCGGTCGACGACCTGGCCAGCCGCCTGGCGCAGGCCGAGATCGACGGGCGGCGGCTCACCGAGCAGGAGTTCGCCTCGTTCTTCCTGCTGCTGATCAACGCGGGCGGCGATACCACCCGCAACCTGATCGGCGGGGCGACCGCCACCCTGCTGGAGCGGCCCGAGCTGCTGGCCTGGCTGCGCGAGTCGATCGACGAGCGGATGCCGGCCGCGGTGGACGAGTTCCTGCGGTACCAGAGCCCGGTGATCTACATGCGGCGCACCGCCGTGCAGGACACCGAGCTCGGCGGCACGACGATCAAGGCCGGCGACAAGGTCGGGCTGTACTACGGCGCGGCGAACCGGGACGTGGCGGCGTTCGACCGGCCCGACGAGCTGGTGCTGGACCGATCGCCCAACGAGCACTTCGCCTTCGGCGGCGGCGGGCCGCACTTCTGCCTGGGCTCGCACTTCGGCCGGATCGAGATCAACGCGATGATGACCCAGCTGCTCACCCGGCTCCCCGACCTGGAGCTGGCCGGGGAGCCGACCTGGCTGGCGTCCAACTTCATCTCCGGGCCGACCGACGTGCCCGTGCGCTACACCCCGACCGCCCCGCCCGGGGGGTGATCAGTCGCCGGGCCGATCGGGCTACCCGCGGGTAACCTGGCGGCCGTGGCGGAACACGACTACGACGTACTGGTCATCGGCTCGGGCTTCGGCGGCAGCGTCACCGCGCTGCGGCTGACCGAGAAGGGCTACCGCGTCGGCGTGCTCGAGGCGGGGCGGCGGTTCACTCCCGAGACGCTGCCCCGCACCTCGTGGGACGTCCGGAACTTTCTCTGGGCACCCGCCCTGGGCTGCACCGGCATCCAGCGCATCCACCTGCTGCGCGACGTGGTGGTGCTGGCCGGCGCCGGTGTCGGCGGTGGCTCGCTGAACTACGCCAACACGCTCTACCAGCCGTCCTCGGCGGCCTTCTACACCGACCCGCAGTGGGCGGACATCACCGACTGGCGCGCCGAGCTGGACCCGTTCTACGACCAGGCCAGCCGGATGCTCGGGGTGGTCACCCAGCCCTCGACCACCCCGAGCGACGAGGTGATGCGCACCGTCGCCGAAGAGGTCGGCCGGGGCGACACGGTCAGCCCCACCCGGGTCGGCGTGTTCTTCGGCAGGGACGGGGCCAAGGAGCCCGGCGTCGCGGTGCCCGACCCGTACTTCGGCGGCGCGGGACCGGACCGGCGCGGCTGCCTGGAGTGCGGCGAGTGCATGACCGGCTGCCGGCACGGCGCGAAGAACACCCTGGACCGCAACTACCTGGCACTGGCCGAGCGGGCCGGTGCCCGGGTGCACCCGGAGACCACCGTGCTCTCGGTCGCACCGAGGCCCGGCGGCGGGTGGGCGGTGCGGGCCCGGCCGACCCGGGGCATCGGCAGGCGACGCACCCGCAACCGCCGCACGTTCACCGCGGACCAGGTGGTGTTCGCGGCCGGCACCTGGGGCACCCAGACGCTGCTGCACCGGCTGCGCGACACCGGGGTGCTGCCCGACATCTCCCCCCGGCTCGGCCACCTGACCCGCACCAACTCCGAGGCGCTGGTCGGTGCGATGGCCCGGCGGCGACCCGAGCCGGGTGGCGACCGGGACTTCACCCGGGGGGTGGCGATCACGTCATCCTGGTACCCGGACGACGACACGCACATCGAGCCGTGCCGCTACGGCCGGGGGAGCAACGCGATGGGCCTGCTCACCACGGTGATGACCGACGGTGGCGGCCGGGTACCGCGCCCGGTGAAGGCGCTGGGCCGGGCGCTGCGCCACCCGCGCACGTTCGCCCGCTCGCTGTCCGTGCGGCACTGGTCGGAGCGCACGGTGATCGCGCTGGTCATGCAGTCGCTGGACAACTCGATCACGGTGTCCCGCAACCGGCGCGGCCGGCTGGTGTCCCGGCAGGGCCACGGCACCCCGAACCCGACCTGGATCCCGGCCGCGAACCGGACCGCCCGCCGGATGGCGGAACTGATCGACGGCGACCCCGGTGGCACGGTCGGCGAGCTGGTCGACATGCCGATGACGGCGCACTTCATCGGCGGCTGCGCCATCGGCCAGTCGGCCGACAGCGGCGTGATCGACCCGTACCAGCGGTTGTACGGCTACCCGGGGCTGCACGTGGTGGACGGCTCGGCGCTGTCGGCCAACCTGGGGGTGAACCCGTCGCTGACGATCACCGCGCAGGCCGAGCGGGCGATGGCCTTCTGGCCGAACCGGGACGAGACCGACCCCCGGCCGGCGCCGGGCGAGCCGTACCGCCGGCTCGACCCGGTGCCACCGAGGTCTCCGGTGGTGCCGGCCGGAGCGCCCGGCGCACTGCACCTGGGCTGGCCGGCCGTCCGGACCGAGGACCGGTCCGACGAACCGGCCCGGCGGACGGAACCGGCCTAGAAGACCGGGTACTCGTCGCCGTTCTCGCAGGAGTGCCCGTGCGCGTCGTGCGGGCCGATCAACGGGTCGGCGGCGTCGTTCGCGCCGAAATGCGGGTAGTTCTTGGTGTTGCGGCTGTCCTCGACCTGGCGGTCGTTCGGGTAATCGCAGTCGTGGCTCGCGCCCTGGCCCCCGAAGCCGTCACTGGCGTGGGCCACGCCGGCGGTGCCGAGAACGCCGAGAACCGCGATCGCGGTACCGGCCAGGATGCGTCGGGTGCGAGTCATGATCGCCACTCCCAGGTGCTCATGGTTCGAACTGGAGACAGACGACTCCGCCCGGGACAACGCGCCGGCCGCCCCGCGATCACGGCCGGCGAACGCACCGCACCCGAACGAGTGATGCGGCGGGCCTCGGGCTCCCACCTGCGCGGACCGCGCGGACCCCGCGGCCCACCCCGGCGGCCGATCGCCGAGCAGTCGCCGGGACCGGCCGAGCGGCGGCGCCCGCATTTGCCAGCCCCGGGGCGGCTACGGGACACTTCTCCTTCGAGCAGTACGACAGGAAGGTGGTGGGCTCGCATCGCACGAGCCCCTGTGAGAGTCATGGCCGAGGGTTCAGTAGTCAGCCCGCACGGCACCAGCGCAAGCCCCCGTGTCGCGTGGCATTCCGCCCCCTATCCGGTGGTGGTCGCGAATCCGGCCGGCTCGGTCGTCGAGCTGAACACGGCCGCCGCCGAGCTCTTCCCCGGCGCGGCGCCCGGCTCCGACCTGGGCGAGTCGCTGCCCGCCTGGCTGACCGAGGCGCACCGGCGCCTGACGTCCGGCAACGCCGGCCAGGAGCCGACCCCGGAGCTCCGGGGCGCCGTCGGCGAGCGCACCTACGAGGCGCATCCGACCCGCGGCGAGCGCGGCGTGGTCGTGTGGTGGCTGGTCGACGACACCGACCGGCGGGTGGCGCAGGACGCGCTGGACACCGAGCGCCGGCGCACCGAGTTCCTGGCCAGGGCGTCCAACGTGCTGCTCTCCTCGCTGAACGTGGAGCGCTGCATGGAGGCGACCGCCGGGCTGGCCGCGCAGCACCTGGCGGACGCCTCCGTGGTGATCGCGCCCGCCGTGGGCCACCGGCTCCCGATCAGCTGCAGCGGCCCCGACGGGAACGTCGAGCACCGCATGATCGACGCCGACCCGGAGGCGGTGCCTGGGCTGAGCGAGGCGCTGCAGGGCTTCCCGCCGGTGCCGTCCCGCTGGATCGACCCGGTCGCCGTTCCGAGCTGGGCACTGCCCGAGGGGTTCCGCGGTTCCGTCGGGTCGGTCGTGGTGACACCGCTGCCCGGGCACGGGGTGCCCGCCGGGGCGCTGATCCTGCTGCGGCGGAGCAACGGCACCGTGTTCAGCGACAGCGAGGAGCTGTTCGCCCGGCTGTTCGCGGCCCGGGTCGGCGCCGCGCTGTCGGCCGCCCGGCTGTACGCCGAGCAGGCGAGCATCACCCAGACGCTGATGCGCGACCTGCTGCCGCCCCGGCTGCACCAGGTGCACGGCGTCGAGTTCGCCGGCGGCTACCGGGCCTCCGAGCAGAGCGAGCAGGTCGGCGGGGACTTCTACGACGTGCACCCCGGCGAGAGCGTCGACGACGAGACGCTGGTGGTACTGGGCGACGTGTGCGGCAAGGGCCTCGAGGCGGCCGTGCTCACCGGCAAGATCCGCAACACGCTGCAGGCGCTCGCCCCCATGGTGAGCGACCACCACCGGTTGCTGAACCTGCTGAACCGCGCCCTGCTCAGCTCGCACCACACCCGGTTCGCCACGCTGATCCTGGCCTCGGTGGTCCGCTCCGGCACCGGGGTGAAGTTGCGGCTCACCAGCGCCGGGCACCTGCCGCCGCTGATCGTGCGCGCCGACGGCCGGGTGGAGGAGGTCGTCACCAGGGGCACCCTGGTCGGGGCGCTGCCCGAGGTCGAGACGAACACGGTGGAGGCCGAGCTCGCCCCCAGCGAGACCTGCCTGCTCTACACCGACGGCATCCCGGAGGCCCGGGGCGGGCCGCTGGGCGACGACATGTTCGGCGAGAGCCGGGTGCAGACCGCGCTGGCCGAGTGCGCCGGGATGCCGGCGGAGGCGGTCGTGGAGCGTATCCACATGCTGGCCTCGCAGTGGGTGGGCGACGGCGACCGCGACGACATGGCGCTGGTGGCCATCACGGCGCCCCGGTCGGCGCACCTGAGCGCGGTGAACGGGCACACCCGGGGCAGGTACACCGCGTGAGCCCGCAGCCGGTCGACACCCCGGACAGCCGTACCGCTCCGACCGTGCTCGCCGCGGCCCGGGAGCAGCTGTGGGACGCGCTGGTCGACGGCGACGAGCACGCGGCGACCGGCACGGTCCTCGGCGCGCTGGACGAGGGGGTCCGTCCCGAGTCGGTGCTGCTCGACCTGATCGCGCCGGTGCAGGCCATGGTCGGCCTCGAGTGGGCGGCCAACCGGATCACCGTCGCGCAGGAGCACGCGGCCACCGCGATCAACGACCGGGTCATCGCCGCCCTCGGCCAGCACCCCGCCGCCCAGGCCACGGTCACCCGGGGCCGGATCGTCGTGGCGTGCGTGGACGGCGAGTGGCACGCGCTGCCCGCCCGGCTGCTCGCCGAGGTGCTGCGGCTGCGCGGCTGGCGGGTCGACTTCCTCGGCGCCCAGGTGCCCACCCGGCACCTGATCGCGTACCTGCACCAGACCGGGCCGGCGGCGGTCGCGCTCTCCTCCTCGATCCCCACCCGGCTGCCCACCGCGCACGCCGCGATCACCGCGTGCCAGGCCGCCGGAGTGCCCGTGCTGGTCGGCGGGGCGGCGTTCGGCGCGGACGGCCGGCACGCCCGGCTGCTCGGCGCGGACGCCTGGGCCTCCGACGCGCGCGGCGCGGCCGACCAGCTCGACGCCGGGCTGCCCCGCCAGCGGCCGGCGCCGGCGCACCAGGCGGTCGACGACCTGCCGCACCTGGCCGACCAGGAGTACACCGTGGTGGGCCGCTCGACGCACCAGCTGGTCAAGGAGATCATGGCCGGCCTGGCCGAGCAGGTGCCGGAGATGGCCCGCTACACCGACCTGGAGCGCCAGCGGACCGCCGAGGACGTGGCGCACATCGTGAACTTCCTGGCCGCCGCGCTCTACACCGACGACGACGAGCTGTTCACCAACTTCGTGACCTGGACCGCCGACATCCTCGACGCCCGGGGGGTGACGGCGATGTCGCTGTACCCGACGCTCGACCTGCTGGCCGGACAGCTGAAGGACTTCCCGCGCAGTATCCGTCTGATCACAGCGGCGCGGCGCTCCCTGGACGGCCGCACCGTCGCCACGATTCCCGGACCTGGAGAGCCTGGATGACCCGCCACCATCACCCCTCGCCCGGCACGTTCGCCGCGGAGACGGGCCCCGACTCGGTCACCATCCGGCTGGACGGCGACCTGGACCACCTGACCACGGACGAGCTGGTCGCGCGGGTCCGCGCGCTGCTCGACGAGCGTCGCCCGGCGCACCTACACCTGGACTTCGCCCGGCTGGGCTTCTGTGACACCACCGGGCTGTCCGGGTTGCTGATGGTGCACCGGCTGACCAGCGGCTCCGGCGTCACGCTGCACCTGGACAACCGCACCCGCCCGCTCAACCGGCTGCTGGAGGTCACCGGCACGCTGCGGCACCTGACCGCGCCGCCGGGGCCCGCCGGGGTGGGCACCGCCGACTCCGGCGCGGGACGGTCCTCGCAGGGGCCCGGCGCCGGCTGAGGTCCACACCCACCCGGCCGCCCACCCAGGTGCCGCCGCGACGGTACGTTGGGCACATGGCTGATCCCTCGAGCGAGCCGGCCGCGGCGAACATGCTCCGGATCGAGCATCTGGTCGTCCTCGGCTCGACCGTGCTCACCCCGGTCGGCGAGATCGACTCGCTGACCACCCCGCTGTTGCGCCAGGCCGTCACCGAGGCCGCCGCCGAGGACGGCACGGTCGTGCTGGATCTGGGGCGGGTCGAGTTCCTCGGCTCGGTCGGCCTCGTGGTGCTCGTGGAGGCCAGCTCCGGCCAGCTCGGTCCGGCGACCCTGCGCATCGTGCCCGGTTCCCGGCGGGCGGTCGGGCGGGCGATCAGCGCGGCCGGGCTCATCGAGGTGCTGGCGCTCTACGACACGGTCGAGCAGGCGTTGGCCGCGTCTGAGGCGGAGAGCGCCTGACGCTCGGGGCCGGCATCGAGTGCCCAGGCCCGGGACAGCGCCCGGTCGGCGCGCGACGCGCCACGTTCACCTGTTGTCTCTGGTTCGGCAATGGCGTGTGGGGCCTGCGGTGCCGTAGACATAGCGGCGGTCCGCTCCCCAGCGACCCAGGTCGGGGTGGGCGCGGGGCCGGCAGTCCCCGAGACCGCCGGCCCCGCCCCGCGCGACCGCCCATCCGCTCCCCAGCGACGAGCGGTAAGCCCGTGCCGCCGTAGAGGTCACGGACATCCCTCGGACAGGTGCTCTCCGTAGCGAGTCCGACCACTCTCGGTGTGCAATGCCACTCTAGTGGTGGTTGCACCTGGGCTCCGGTTGCCGAGCCGAACGGCTCCGCGGTTCATCCATCCGTGTTCACCGCGACCGGGTCGCGAGCCCGACGAGCGGGTCCGGAGCCTGTGTACGGTGATCACGCCGGTCGGAGTGGACAAGGGAGTGCTCATGGTGGACCCGCGCGAGTTCCGGGTGGAGATCGACGAGCGGCAGGTCGAGGACCTGCGCGAGCGCCTGCGGCGCACCCGGTGGTCCGATGCCGAGACGGTGCCCGACTGGTCGCAGGGCATCCCGAGCTCGTACGTCCGCGAGCTGGCCGAGTACTGGGCGGACGGCTACGACATGAACCGTCTCGCCGACCGGCTGAACGCGTTCCCGCAGTTCCAGGCCACCGTCAACGGCCTGGACATCCACTTCCTGCACGTCCGCTCGCCGCACGAGAACGCCCGGCCCGTGGTGATGACGCACGGCTGGCCCGGGTCGGTGCTGGAGTTCCTGGAGGTGATCGGCCCGCTGACCGACCCCGAGGCGCACGGCGGGAACGCCGAGGACGCCTGCCACCTGGTGGTGCCCGCGCTGCCCGGCTACGGGTTCAGCGGCAAGCCGACGGACGCGGGCGTCGGCGTCGAGCGGATCGGCGAGACCTGGGACCAGCTGATGGTCGGGCTCGGCTACCCCCGCTACTATGCCCAGGGCGGCGACTGGGGCGCGCTGGTGACCGCGACGATGGCCGCCGATCCCCCGGACGGCCTGCTGGGCGTCCACCTGACGCTGGCGTTCGCCTCGCCGGAGGCGCTGGGGGCGTTCACCGACCTCACCCCGGACGAGCAGGAGGCCGGTGGCCTGCCGTACTACCAGCAGCACGAGGCCGGCTACTCCACCCAGCAGGCCACCCGGCCGCAGACCCTCGGCTACGGGCTGGCCGACTCCCCGGTGGGCCAGCTGGCCTGGGTCGTGGAGAAGTTCTACGCCTGGACCGACTGCGACGGGCACCCGGAGAACGCCGTCCCGAGGGACGTGCTGCTGGACAACGTGATGCTGTACTGGCTGACCAACAGCGCCACCTCGTCGGCCCGGCTGTACTGGGAGAGCTTCTTCGCGCTCTTCGCGCAGATGGGCGAGGTCTCGGCACCGTCGAGCTACACGCAGTTCCCCAAGGAGCTGTTCCGGATCAGCGAGCGGTGGCTGCGCACCCGGTTCACCGGGCTGCGCTACTACGGCACCGCCGGCAAGGGCGGCCACTTCGCCGCCCTCGAGCAGCCGGAGCTGTTCGTCCAGGAGGTGCGTACCGCGCTGCGCGCGCTGAGCTGAGCCGGTCGCTGGCGCACAAGCGTGGTGCGCACGGTGCGATCGGGGCACACGTGACGGACGATGAGGGCAGTGTCACCCCGGCCGTCGACGCCCCGGCTGACCAGCGGGTCGGCCCCCGACGACGCGGGCCGACCGGGAATCGCCGATCGGGACGATTGCCAAACCACCGATAGATTTACTTAGCTGTGCCGGTGGCCAAGACGACCAGCCCTCGCCGACCCCGACGACGGGGCACGGTGGCGACGCCCGTGCCGCTGGAACCCCCGGAGCGGCCGGACGAGCGTGCCGACGCGGTCACCCCGTCCTACCGGGAGGGCACCGGCACCCCGCTGGTGCTGCTGCACGGCATCAGCATGTCCTGGCGGGTGTGGCGGCCGGTGCTGCCCTACCTGGTCGGCCGGCACGACGTCTTCGCCCCCACCCTGGCCGGGCACCGCGGCGGGCCGGAGCCGAGGCCCGGCGCCACCCCGGGCGTGACCGCCATCGTGGACGTGCTGTGCGACCAGCTCGACGAGGCCGGCATCGAGACCGCGCACCTGGTGGGCAACTCGCTGGGCGGCTGGGTGGCACTGGAGCTGGCCCGCCGCGGCCGGGCCCGCTCGGTGCTGGGCATCTCCCCGGCGGGCACCTGGCGCGCCCGGCGGGACCTGCTGCGGCTGCTGTGGATGTTCCGGGCCGGGCACACGATGCTCGGCAGCCCCCGGCTGAGCTGGATGGCCCACCACCCGTCGACGCGCCGGCTCGCGCTGAGCCGGATGATCGCGCACCCGGGTCGGGTCCCCGAGGAGGACATCGTCGGGCTGCTCGCCGACTTCGAGGACTGCGCGCTGTTCACCGCCCTGGTCGACGGCACCGCCCGGCTGCACATGCTCGAGGAGTTCGACGTGGCGCTGTGTCCGGTCACCATCGCCTGGGCGCAGCGGGACCGGCTGATCCCGTACCGCCGCTACGGCCGCCCGATGCGCCAGGTGGTGCGCGGCGCGGAGTTCACCGTGCTGCCCGGCGTGGGCCACGTGCCGATGTACGACGATCCGCAGCTGATCGCGCGCACCATCCTGGGGATGACCGGCGTGGTCGACGCCGTGCACGAGCCCGAGCGCGCACCGAAGTTCCTCCGGCGCCGCCGCCCCGCCTAGCTAGTCCCGCCCTGTCGCGGGAGCCGGCACCGGATCAGGGGTTGCCCGCGCGAGCTGAGCAGGGAACATTGTGCAGACGATGGTCAAAGACGCCTTTCCCCCGATCGCCGACTACGGGTTCCTGTCCGACTGCGAGTCGATGGCACTGGTCGCCCCGAGCGGCGCCATCGAGTGGCTGTGCCTGCCCCGGCTCGACTCGCCGAGCGTGTTCGGCGCGGTGCTCGACCGGGGCGCGGGCAGCTTCCGCATCGGCCCGGCCGAGGTGGCGGAGCCGGCGGCGCGCCGGTACGTGCCGGGCACGATGGTGCTGGAGACGAGCTGGTGGACGCCGACCGGCTGGCTGGTCGTGCTCGACACGCTGCTCATCGGCCCCTGGCACCACGAGCGGGAACGCTCGCGCACGCACCGCAGGCCACCGACCGACTACGACGCCGACCACGTGCTGCTGCGGCTCGTGCGCTGCGTGAGCGGCCAGATGCAGATCCGCCTGGACTGCTCGCCGATGTTCGGCTACGGGGCCACCGAGGCCCGGTGGGAGCACACCGGGACCGGCTACCACGACGCGCTGGCCCACCCGGCCGACACCGAGGACGACCCGGAGGCGCACGCCGTCCCGCTGCGGCTGACCAGCGACATGAACGTGGGCTTCGAGGGCGGCCGGGCCACCGCGCGCACCCTGCTCAAGGAGGGCGACGAGCGGTTCGCGGCCCTGTCCTGGAGCGAGCACCAGCCGCCGACCACCCTGGAGGAGGCGACGGCCCGCTACCGGTGGACGTGCCACCACTGGCAGCACTGGCTCAACCGGGGTTCCTTCCCCGATCATCCGTGGCGCTCCTACCTGCAGCGCAGCGCCCTGACGCTGAAGGGGTTGACGTTCGCCCCGTCCGGCGCGGTCGTCGCGGCGTCCACCACCTCGCTGCCGGAGACCCCCGGCGGCGAGCGCAACTGGGACTACCGGTTCACCTGGATCCGGGACGCCACGATGACGCTGTGGGCGATGTTCACCCTCAAGCTCGACTGGGAGGCCGGCGACTTCTTCGCCTTCGTCGCCGACGTCGCGGAGGCCGAGGGCGGCCAGCTGCAGGTGATGTACGGCGTCGACGGCGAACGCCTGCTCGACGAGCGCACCCTGGACCACCTCGGCGGCTACCAGGGCGCGCGCCCGGTGCGGGCCGGCAACGCGGCGCACAACCAGCGGCAGCACGACGTGTGGGGTTCGGTGGTCGGCGCGATCGAGCACTACACGCACCTGCGCGGCGGGCTGGACGACCGCACCTGGCGGATCGTGACCATCCAGGTCGAGCAGGCGCTCGCCCACTGGCGCGAGCCCGACCAGGGCATCTGGGAGGTGCGGTCCGGCGCGCAGCACTTCACCGCGTCCAAGCTGGCCTGCTGGAAGGCGGCGCACAGCGGTGCGAAGCTAGCCACCCAGCGCGGTGACCGGGAGCGCGCGGCCCGCTGGCAGGACGCGGCGGAGACCATGCGCGCGGACATCCTGGAGAACGCGCTGGACGACCGGGGCGTGTTCACCCAGGCCTACGGCAGCAGCGCGCTGGACGCCTCGGTGCTGCTCATCCCGCTGCTCGGCTTCCTGCCGGGCAGCGACGAGCGGGTGAAGCGCACCGTGCTGGCCATCGCCGACGAGCTCACGGTGAACGGGCTGGTGCTGCGCTACAGCACCGACGACACCGACGACGGGCTGTCCGGCGAGGAGGGCACGTTCACCATCTGCTCGTTCTGGCTGGTGTCCGCCCTGGTCGAGATCGGCGAGGTGGAGAACGCGCGGCTGCTGTGCGAGCGGCTGCTCGCCTATGCCAGCCCGCTGCAGCTCTACGCCGAGGAGATCGACACCCGGAGCGGCCGGCACCTGGGCAACTTCCCGCAGGCGTTCACCCACCTGTCGCTGATCAACGCGGTGACGGCGGTGATCCGGGCGCAGTCCTGAACCGCGCCGCTACCGGAGTGTCGGCGGTGATCAGCGGTAGCGTCATCCGCCACATCGTCGAGATACGGACCGGCAGCTCCTCCAGGGTGTCCGCCCGCTCGCAGATCAGCCGGTGGCCGGCGATCGCCGCGGTCATCGAGGCGGCGATGCTCGCGGGGTCGGCCTCCGGGCGCAGCAGCCCGAGCGCGGCGGCGTCCTCGAGGTGCCGGCGCAGCAACCCCTGCGCCGAGCTGTAGTTGTCCCTGGCGTGCACGGTGGCCACCATCGGGTCGTCGAGCAGCTGGTTGCCACCGCGCACCACCGGGTCGTGCACGCTCAGCTGGACCACCGCGTCGACCCCGGCGATCAGCGCCGTCAGCGGGTCGGCGGCCAGGACACAGGCCGCGGCGTAGCCGTCCCGCTTGCGGCGGACCGTCTCGGCGAGCAGCGCCTCGGCCAGCGCCTTCTTGCTCGGGAAGTGGAAGTACAGCGCGCCCTTGGTGACCCCCACCCGCTCGAGGATCTTGGTCAGCGACGCGCCGTGGTAGCCCTCGGCGGCGAACTGCTGGCCGGCGGCGCGCAGCAGCGCCTCCCGGGTAGCCTCGGCGCGGCCGGGCGCCAGCTGCTCGACCGATCCGAGGGGGCCCCCCACCGGCTCCAGCGGTCTGCTCATCCAACGTCCTCCGCCCTCATCCGGCAGACCCCTTAGAGTATCGGGATCGCCGAGCCCGCGCCCCACCGTCCGCACTCGCCCGGAGTTCCCCGACCCGGCGGGGCAACAAACCGGCCGGTCGGTCATTGCGGGACAGCTCACAGAGCGGCGGCCCGATCGCCGGTCAGGCGCGGATCAGCGGAAGCATCGCCTGCCACATCCTGCTGACCCGGGCCGGCAGGTCGTCGAGGGTGTTGGTCCGGTGACAGATGAGCCGGTGCCCCACGACGCTCGTGGTGAGCGACCGGGCGAGCTCCCGGTGGTCGAGGTCGGAGCGCAGCAGACCCTGGGCGACGGCGGCGGCCAGGCCCTCGTCCAGCGCCCGCTCGCCGAGCTGGTAGTTGCGCACGGCATGCTCGCCGGAGATCGACGGGTCGTCCAGCAGCCGGTTGCCGCCGCGCACCACGGGATCCCGCACGCTCAGCTCCACCACCGCCGCGACCCCGGAGATGACCGCGGTCAGCGGGTCCGGCGCGGAGGCCACCGCCGAGGAGAAACCGCCGAGCTTGCGGTCGATCGCCTCGTCCATCACCCACTCGGCGAGCTCCCGCTTGCCCAGCGGCGGGATCTCCGGCGCCCCGGTGGCCCGGCCGGCCCGCACCAGGATCCTGGCCAGGGAGGCGTCGACGTAGCCCATCTCGGCGAACTGCTCGCCGGCCGCACGCAGCAACGCGCCGCGGTCCGAATGCCCGCCGGCCCCCGGCGCACCGGAGGGGCGCGCCGGTTCCGGGCCGTCGGGGGGCTCCCTCGGTGTGGTCATGCCGGGCTCCTTCACCAACCCGTCGCGCCACCGGCCCTTTCGTGGCACGCTCGGGTAGGTGGCTCACCCCTCGACCGTCACCCCGGCGGCGCGCGGCCGGTGGAGAACCGGCCACGCGCGGCACCGCTCGGGCACCCGGCGACACGCCGCCTGCGCCGAACAGGTGCCAGGGCTGGGACGAGTGGCTCACTACACGGATACCCCCAGTTAGCGGTGCGCGTCAAACCGACCGGTCGGTACTGTCGTCGTCGCTGGATCACCTCCACGCGGGCGGGCACGCCGGTCCGGGGCCTGGGGGTCATCGTCGCCGGGCAGCGAACGCCCGTCGGCGGTGTTGGCCGGACCGCCGCGCGCCGCGACGAGCCGGGGCCGCCTCGACACGTCGACGGCCTCGGCTCGTGGCGCTTCCGGGCCCGGGAGGTCGTCCGGCACCACACGACGGGGGCGCGCGCACCACCACGGCATCCGGGTTGCCGCGCGCGGATGACCAGATGAGGGGGATCGGGTGCGGCCGACCATGATTGCGTGCCAGGGCGCGGGCGGGCGGCGGCTGCTCGCCCAGATCGGAACCGTGCTCGACCCGCCGGCCCACCGGTACGCCGGTCAGGACACGGCCACCGTGCGTCCGGCGCTGTCCCACGCCTGGCGGGAGGCGTTCGGCACCGAGCTGTCCGAGCCGTCGCTCAGCCGCTGCGTGGCGGCCATCGCCACCGACCACCCGTGGCAGCTGGCGTTGTGGTCCAACGACTGAGCGAGCCGCCGCCGGTCCGCCGCGCGCGGAGATGAGGGTCGATGGACGCTGAGGTCGCCCCACCGGCCGGAGGTCGAGGGCCGATCCTGGTCATCGACGACCACGAGCTGTTCGGCACCGCGCTGACCGCCGCGCTGCGGGCGCGCGGATTCGACGCGCACCAGCTGCCGCTGACCGACGAGGACACCATCCTGGCCGCCGCCGCGCGTCACGAGCCGGGGCTGGTGCTGCTCGACCTCGGCCTCGGGGTCGACGCGTCCGGCCGGAGCATGCACGGCGCCGCGCTCGTCCCCGCGCTGCGCGGCCAGGGCAACCGGGTGCTGGTGGTCACCGGGCGCCAGGACGAGCCGGGGACGGCGGCGGCGATCGCGGCCGGGGCGATCGGCACGCGGACCAAGACGGGCTCCTTCGACGAGCTGCTGGACGCCCTGGTCCGCGCGTGGGCCGGCGAGCCGGTGACCACCGAGCCCGAACGGCAGCGCTGGCTGGCCCGCGCCCGGAGGGACGACGCGCGGCACCGCCACCGCGAGCACCGGCTGCGCCGGCTCAGCCCCGCCGAGTACGAGGTCCTGCTGCTGCTCGCGGGTGGGGCGCGCGCCGCCGCGATCGCCGAACGGCTCGACGTCCCGATGGCCGGCATCCGCACGCAGATCCGCGCGATCCTCACCAAGCTCGAGGTCGCGTCCCAGCTGGAGGCGGTCGCACTGCTGTTCGCCGAGCCCGCCGACCCGACGCGGCCGCGCGGCTGACCGCGCCGAGGGCGAGCCTACCTCCCGGCCAGCACGGCGAAGCTGTCCAGGTCGCGGGTGTGCGCCGCCGACCGCTCGATCCACACCCGCCACATCTCGTCGCCGCGCGGGGTGCGCTTCACCGCGCCGAGACCGAAGACGCCGACCTGCAGGCCGTGGATCGCGTGCACCCGGTAGTCGTCCCAGCACTCGTCCGCGCCGTACCCGGAGACGCCGTGCCCGACCAGCGCCTCGTGGTAGTGCCGCACCAGGTCCCGCTCGTGGGCACGCCGGTCCTGGGTGGTGAGGCTGGTGGCCAGGAAGTACGCCAGGTCGATGGTGCCCCGGCCGGAGCCGACGCCCTGCCAGTCCAGCAGCACCGCCGGGCGGGCGCCGTCCTGCGCGTCGAACAGCACGTTGTCCACCCGCAGGTCGCTGTGCCACAGGCACTGCGGGTCGCTGAACACCGCCTTCCACGCCTCGGTGAGCGGGCAGAGCTTCCGCGCCTGCGCCAGGTCGGACTCCGGGACCAGGTCGCCGCACAGGGTCGGGAACGCCTCGACGATGCCGGCGAAGTTGTCGGTGGCATGCGTGAAGATGGCCTTCGTCGCCTGCAGCCAGTCCACCCCGGGCAGCTCCGGGTCGTGCCAGGAGCCGGCGTGCAGCGCGGCCGCGCGCTCCACCACCAGCGCGGCCTCGTCGGCGGTGCACCCCACGAGCTGGTCCACCGACCGGGCCGGGCTCAGGTCCTCCATGAGCAGCACGAAGTCCGCACCGTTGTCGTGCAGCGCGGCGTGGATCGGCGTCGGGATCTCCACCTCGAGGCCGGCCGCCAGGTCGGAGTAGAAGCGGACCTCGTTGCGGTAGTAGCCGGCCTGGCGACCGAACTCCCGGCTGGTCGCGTCCTCCGAGGCGAACTTGCCGACCACGGTGGCCGGGCCGGCGGCCGGCCGGTCGTAGCTCAGCATGAACCGGAAGGAGTCGGCCAGCTGCCCGGTGCCGCACGGCTCGCGCCGCACGCTCACCACCCGCGCGGAGCTCAGCACCCCGGCGGCGGTGAGCGTGCCGGTGAGCCACTCGGCGTCGACCTCGCCGGGGCCCACCACCGGCTCGGTGCGGCTCATCGCGCCACCTCCCCGACCAGCTCCGGGATCGACGGCAGTGTGGCCGCGTCCGGGTCCATCCCGCACAGGGCGAACCAGGCCCGGTCCCGGGTGGACTGCCGAGCCCCGTGCGCCACGACCAGCCGCTGCGAGACCGCGCGGAACTCCGGGTCGCCGTCCACCCCGCTGGCCCGCAGCAGCACGTCGACGGCCGAGGCCACCGCGTTGCGTCGGCGGTGGGTGGCCGACGCCGCCGGCCCGGCCCCCGCGCCCGCCGACGGTCCCGCGGACGGCCCCGCCTGCTGTCCCGCGGACGTCCCCGCGCCCGCCGGCAGCCCCGCCGGCTGTCCCGCTGACGGCCCCGGGGACGGCCCCGCCTGCTGTCCCGCCGCGGCCGACCCGGGGAGCGGCCCGCCGGCCGAACCGACCACGTCGCGCAGCGCGCCGGCCGCCGCGGTGGTCTCCGGCCCGCCGGCAGCCGCGGCGACCAGCTCGCCGGCCAGCGCGGCCATGTCGGCGAGGCACAGCGCCTCGTAGTCGGCCAGGTAGCGGTACTGCTCGCGCAGCACGACCACCTGCCCGATGCACAGCGCGGCCTGCTCCAGCGCGAGCACCTCGTCGGCCGGCAGCGCGGGGATGATCACCTGCTCCAGCGCGGTGGCGATGGTGTCGAGCCTCGTGCCGAGGTCGGGGGTCACGGCTCAGCCCTCCTGTTCGATGATGCGGGCGATGTCGCCGAGGAACGTGTGGGCCACCGGGGCCAGGAACGACAGCAGCACGTCCTGGTGGTTGTGGCCCCGGCTGGCCGCCGAGTAGCCGGTGCCGATGTTCATCACCGTGCACTTGTACGCGGCGAGCAGCTCGTAGAACGCGAGGGTCCGCCGGTTCACGGTGCGCCCGGTGGCCGCCTCGTAGCGGGTGATCAGCTCCTCCCGGGTGAGCAGGCTGCACACCAGCACCTGGCCGTCCTCGACCGGCCCGGCGAACAGCCGCTGCACGATCCAGCCCAGGTCCTCGTGGAAGTCGCCGAGGTGTGACAGCTCCCAGTCCAGCACCGCGGTGAACCGGCCGGAGTCCGGGTCGAACATGAAGTTGCCGGTGCGGAAGTCGCCGTGCAGCAGCACCAGGTCCTCCGGCGAGGTCTCCGGCAGCCGCGCCCGCATCCACTCCTCGGCCAGGGTGACCAGCGGATACGGGTCGATCATGTCGTCCCGCCAGACCCGGGCCCACCAGTTGACCTGCCACAGCGCGGCGTGGCGGGGGTGAGCGGTGGGCGCCCCGAAGTGCGGCAGGTCGGCGGCCCGCCAGTCGGCGGCGTGGATGCGGGCCAGCGT
>DASXJJ010000188.1:0-10275 GCA_036497465.1 Pseudonocardia sp.
CTGCGGCGGCTGCCGATCGAAACCAACCCCGAAACCATGCCCAGCCTCCCCCGGACCGGCCTCCCCCGCCGGCCGCACATGACGAGGCCGGCCTGCCGGCCGTTCGTCGGGTACCGCCATCTCGCCGCCCCCCTCGTCCCCCTGATCGTTCTACCGCCGGCCCCTGACAGAACGTCACGGGTGACGGTCCGAACCCGGCCACGACGAAGCGCGGCGAGTCCGGGGCCGGACATTAGGGGGCCGGACACCGGCCCACCAAAACAGGTTGTGCACCGATCTGTTGATCGACTGGGGACAACCCCGGCGAGTCCCGCACAACACAGTGGACAACTGTGGACAACCTGGGGATCCACTCCGGGTGCGGGTACATCGCCGCAGTTCAGATGGGTTACGGGCACTGGGGACAACTCACTCGAAATTGCCCCGGCGTGTCGAGGTTTCGACCGCGGTCGGGCGTGTCCGGCACCCTCGATGACTGTTGGAGGGATGCGGGCGTCCGTTTGTCACCCTCAGTTGTCCACAGGGGCGCTACACCACGGGCCGACCGGACATGCCGACGCCCCCGCCACCACGGAGGGTGACGGGGGCGTCGGGGGAACGGCGTTCTACTTGCCGGCGAGCACGTCGAGCACGAACTCGACGGAGACCTCCGGGTGCAGCCGGACCGACACCGTGTGCCGGCCGGCGGCCTTGATCTGGCCGGGCAGCGTCAGCGTGCGCTTGTCCAGCTGCGGGCCACCGGCGGACCGCACGGCGGCGGTGACCTCGGCCGGGGTGACCGAGCCGAACAGCCGGCCGCTGTCGGACGCGGCGCGGGCGGTGAGCTTCACCGGGGGCAGCCCCTTGATGGTGGCGGCCACCTCCTGGGCGTGCCCGAGGTCGCGCACCTGGCGCACCTCGCGGGCCTTGCGGATCGCGGCGACCTGCTTCTCGGCTCCCCGGGTGGCCGGGATGGCCAGCTGGCGGGGCAGCAGGAAGTTGCGGCCGTAGCCGTCCTTGACCTCGACCACGTCGCCGGGAGCGCCGAGGTTGGACACGTCGGCGGTCAGAATGAGCTTCACTGCTCCTCCTAGCGGGCGGTCGAGGTGTAGGGCAGCAGCGCGACCTCACGGGCGTTCTTCACCGCGACGGCGACGTCCCGCTGGTGCTGGCGGCAGTTGCCGCTGACCCGGCGGGCGCGGATCTTGCCCCGGTCGGAGATGAACTTGCGCAGCAGGCCGGTGTCCTTGTAGTCGATCTGCTGGGCCTTGTCCTTGCAGAACGCGCAGACCTTCTTCTTGGGCTTGCGCAGCACGGGCTTGGGCATCTTGCGTTACTCCAAAGATGTATCTGTGGCTGGTGAGTGAGCGAGGGAACTCGGATCAGAACGGGGGCTCGTCGTCCATGCCGCCGCCACCGCCGCCGGAACCGGCGACGGGCGCGGAGCCCCACGGGTCGTCGGCGGGGCCACCGGAACCGGAGCCACCCCCGCCGCCGAAGCCACCGCCGCCGCTGCCGCGGCTGACCTTGTTCACCTTCGCGGTGGCGTAGCGCAGCGAGGGGCCGACCTCGTCGACCTCGAGCTCCACCACGGTCCGCTTCTCGCCCTCGCGGGTCTCGAACGAGCGCTGCTTGAGGCGGCCGGACACGATCACCCGGGCACCCCGGGTGAGCGTCTCGGCCACGTTCTCCGCCGCCTGCCGCCAGATGTTGCAGCGCAGGAACAGCGCCTCGCCGTCCTTCCACTCACCGGACTGGCGATCGAACATGCGCGGGGTGGACGCGACCGTGAAGTTGGCCACCGCGGCCCCGGACGGGGTGAAGCGCAGCTCGGGATCGGCGGTCAGGTTGCCGATCACGGTGATGACGGTGTCGCCGGCCATGCTGGCGACCTCAGCTGCTCGGAGCCGCGGGCGCGGCCGGAGCGGAGGAGGCCGGGGCGGGCGTGGCCGGAGCCGACGCCACGGCGGCGGCCGCAGCCGGGGCGGACGCGGCCGCCGCCGCAGCCGGGGCGGACGCGGCCGCCGCCGCCGACGGGGCGGGCGTGCCGGCGGCGTTCGCCGACGCCGGTCCGCGCGAACCCGGCCGCTTCTCGTCCCGCCGCATCACCTTGGTGCGCAGCACCGACTCGTTGAGGCCCAGCTGGCGGTCCAGCTCGGCGACGGTGGCCGGCTCACAGGTCAGGTCGAGCACCGCGTAGATGCCCTCGGCGTGCTTGAGAATCTCGTAGGCCATCCGCCGCTTGCCCCAGACGTCGATCTTCTCCACCGTGCCGCCGTCGGTCCGGACGACCCGCAGAAAGGTCTCCAGCGACGGGTTGACGGTGCGCTCGTCGAGATTGGGATCGAGGATGACCATCAGCTCGTAATGGCGCATGAGAACCACTTACCTCCTATGGACTCAGCAGGCGGCCGCGGTCCGTCCGCGGCAGGAGGGTCTCACCGGGCACCGACAACCTCGTGACACCGTTCGGCCCCGCCAGGTGCGGGACACCGACCAGGTCGGCGCGAATACCCGGCCAACAGGCTATCAAGTGCGCGGACCGGCCGTGACGACGGTCCCCGGTGCCGTTCGGGGTGGCCAGGCACTGTCGGGGTCCGCGCGTAGTCTCGCGGCATGCGTATCGGGGCTCACGTGCGATCCGACAGTGATCCGCTGGCGTCGGCGGCCGACTGCGGTGCCGAGGTGCTGCAGTTCTTCCTGGCCGACCCGCAGGGCTGGAAGAAGCCGCCGGCGCACCCGATGGCCGAGCGGATGGCGGCGGCGGTGGGCTCCGGCGAGATGACCGTGTTCGTGCACAGCCCGTACGTGGTCAACCTGGCGTCGACGAACAACCGGATCCGCATCCCGTCCCGCAAGCTGGTGCAGCAGCACGCCGAGGCGGCCGCGACGGTGGGGGCGGCCGGCCTGGTGGTGCACGGCGGGCACGTCACCGCCGGTGAGGATCCGACCGTCGGGGTGGACAACTGGCGCAAGTTCTTCGCCCGCCAGCATGACGACGGCGGCTTCGCGGTGCCGATCCTGATCGAGAACACCGCGGGCGGCGACCATGCGATGGCCCGGCGGTTCGACGCGCTGGCCCGGTTGTGGGACGCCGTCGGCGAGTTCGACGCCGGGTTCTGCCTGGACACCTGCCACGCGTTCGCCGGCGGTGAGGACCTGGTCGACGTGGTGGACCGGGCGAAGGCGATCACCGGCCGGATCGACCTGGTGCACCTGAACAACTCCCGCGACGAGTTCGACTCGGCCCGCGACCGGCACGCCAACATCGCGGCCGGCACGATCGACCCCGACCAGCTGGTCGCGGTGTGCGCGGCGGCCGGCGCGCCGGTGGTGGTGGAGACCCCGGCCGGCGGCATGGCCGAGGACGTCGCCTACCTGCGGGAACACCTGGGCTGAGGCCGGGCCGCCGGCTCCGGGGGCGGCTCAGCTCCAGGCGAAGACCGGCGCCTCGAGGTGCGCGACCCTCGTCGCCCGCCCGCGCAGCACGACCTCGCGGAACTGGTGCAGCACCGCGCCGGTGGGGGCGTGCACGAAGCGGCCGAGCAGCGGCACCCGGATCACCGGGGCGTCCGACTCGGGGATGGTCACGAACGTCGGCTCCACGTCGACCTGGTCCATCGGGATTCCGTAGACGGCGGCCACCTCGTCCCGTGACGGGCGCACCGGCCGCTCACCGGCGCCGGGCTCGCCGGCCCGCACCGGCCCGGCCCACAGCACCACCGGGGTGATCACGAACCCGGAGCGCGTCGGGTAGTCGTCCAGCAGCCCGAGCACCGCCGCCCCGGGCAGCTCGAGGCCCAGCTCCTCGGCCAGCTCGCGGCGCGCCGCGTCGAGGACCGACTCCCCGTCGTCCACCCGGCCCCCGGGCAGCGCCCACTGGCCGGAGTGGGTGCGCAGCGTCGCCGCCCGTCGGGTGATCAGCAGCTGCGGGCCGGCGGCGGTCACCGCCAGGCAGAGGGCCACCGCCGAGGGGCGCAGCTCGGGGCGCTCGGCCGCGCGCCGGGTGAACGCCTGCAGCGCGGCGCGCACGGACTGCTCGGTCACCGGCGGCACGGCGACCACTCTGCCCCAGCGGCGCCGGCTCAGCCATTCGGGCCGGCCGGCCGTACCGCCACCCCACAGGGGCTCCTCCTAGGGTGGGGTCGGGTCGAGGGGAGTGACGTCATGGGTTCGCGGTTCACCCGGTACGGGCGGCGGGGCACGGTGCTGGTCGCGGTCGCGGCGGTGGCGTTCAGCGCCGGCTGTGCCAACCAGTTCCCCGGCCAGGGCGGTGCCCAGGGGGGCGCGCAGGGCCCGCGCTCGGGCCTGGAGCTGGCCGGCTTCGACCGGGGGGTGCGGGCGCAGGACGACCTGTTCCGGTACGCCGACGGCACCTGGATGCGGAACACCCAGGTCCCGCCGGACCTCAGCGAGGTCGGCTCGTTCACCACGCTGTCGCTGCGCGCCGAGGACGAACAGCGGGAGCTCATCCAGCAGGCCGCGAAGGCGACCTCCGGTGACGACGACGCCCCGGCGGACGCCACCGAGCGCAAGATCGGCGACCTCTACTCCAGCTTCATGGACACCGACCGGCTGAACCAGCTCAAGGCCGCGCCGCTGCAGCCCTACTTCGCCGACGTGGACAAGCTGACCGACCCGGCCTCCCTGCTCCGGCACCTGGGCGCCATCCAGCGGTTCGGCGCGTCCAACCCGATCGGGCTGGACGTCAGCCAGGACTCCAAGAACGCCAACGCCTACATCACCGGGGTGGGCCAGGGCGGCCTGTCGCTGCCGGACCGGGACTACTACCTGTCCACCGACCCGAAGCAGGTCGCCATCCGCGACCAGTACCGGGCCTACACCGCGAAGATGCTCACCCTGGCCGGCGTGCCGGACCCGCAGGGCTCGGCGGCCCGGATCCTGGACCTGGAGACGAAGCTGGCCCAGGCGGAGTGGACCAAGGTGCAGAACCGCGACGCTGTCGCCACCTACAACAAGTTCACCGTCGCCGACGCCACGAAGGCCACCGGCGGGCTGGACTGGGCGGCGTACCTGGACGCTGCCGGGATCCACCAGCCCGACGTGGTGGTGGGCCAGCCGTCGTTCTTCGCCCAGCTCAGCGGCCTGCTGCGGACCGTGCCGATGGACACCTGGAAGCAGTACCTGAAGTGGCACCTGGTGCAGGACAACGCCCCGTACCTGAGCGACGACTTCGTGAGCACCCGGTTCGACTTCGTCGGCAGGGTGCTCGGCGGCCGGCAGCAGAACCGGGACCGCTGGCGCCGGGCGATCACCGCGGTGAACGGCGCGATGGGCGAGGCCGTGGGGCAGCTGTACGTGCGCAGGTACTTCACCGGGCCGGCCAAGCAGCGCGCCGACCAGCTGGTGCACCACATCCTGGACTCCTACCGCACCTCCATCGACGGCCTGGACTGGATGAGCCCGCAGACCAAGGTGGCCGCCAGGCAGAAGCTGGACAAGCTGGCCGTCAAGATCGGCTTCCCGGACAAGTGGAAGGACTACTCGTCGCTGGACGTCCGGCACGACGACCTGGTCGGCAACCTGGACCGCTCGGCGCGCCTGGACCACCAGCGCGCGCTGGACAAGCTGGGCAAGCCGGTCGACCGGACCGAGTGGTTCATGACCCCGCAGACGGTCAACGCCTACTACAGCCCGGCGATGAACGAGATCGTCTTCCCGGCCGCCATCCTGCAGCCGCCGTTCTTCGACGCGGCCGCCGACGACGCGGTGAACTACGGGGCGATCGGCGGCGTGATCGGGCACGAGATCAGCCACGCGTTCGACGACCAGGGCTCCAAGTACGACGGCGACGGCAACCTGCGGGACTGGTGGTCGCCGGCCGACGCGAAGGCCTTCTCGGCGAAGACGCAGGCGCTGGTCGCGCAGTACAACGCCTACTCCCCGCTGCCCGCTGCGCACGTGAACGGGCAGCTGACCCTGGGCGAGAACATCGCGGACCTGTCCGGGCTGACGGTGGCGCACCGGGCGTACCAGGCGTCGCTGGCCGGCCGGCAGGCGCCGGTGATCGACGGGTTCAGCGGCGACCAGCGGTTCTTCCTCGGCTTCGCGCAGCTCTGGCGCACCAAGGAGCGGGACGAGTCGCTGCGCACCGGGCTGCTCACCGACCCGCACAGCCCCGGTGAGTTCCGGGCCGACGGGGTGGTGCCGAACGTGGACGCCTTCTACGCGGCGTTCGGGGTCAAGCCCGGTGACAAGCTGTTCAAGGCCCCGGCCGACCGCATCCACATCTGGTGACCTGACCGGCCGGATCCGGTCGCCAGGTGCGCAGCCGCGGACCCGAGGAGTCAGCGGGCGAGGTGGTCGACGGTGTCGGCCGGGGCCGGCCCGGATCGCTCGGGAGTGGCCGACCGGGGCGCGCGGTCCGGGTCGGCGCCGGGCCAGTCCGGGTCGTCCGGGTCCAGCGCACGCACCGGGTCGGTCTCCGGATGCAGCACCGAGCGGACCACCAGCGCCGCGAGTAGCACCACCATCGCGTCGCGGACCAGCACGAACGTCAGGAACACCTCGGGTGGCACGCCCTTGTTGTCCACCCCGAGGTAGTAGAACATCCGGGGCACCCACACCAGCGCGTCCACGGTCATCCAGGCCACCAGCAGCCGCCACCGGGGCAGCGCGAGGACGGCCAGCGGCACCAGCCACAGCGAGAACTGCGGGCTCCACGCCTTGTTCACCAGGAGCGCGGCCGCCACCACGAGGAAGCACAGGCTGGCCAGGCGGGGCGGCCGGGGCGCCCGCCGCACCAGCACCGCCAACCCGACGCAGCAGGCCAGGAACAGGCCGACGACCACCATGTTCAGCCGGGTCGGGGTCTGGGCGGGGGCCAGCACACCGTCGAAGCCCGGCCACCCGGTGAACGTGCTCAGCGCGAAGTACACCGAGTCGGGCTCGGGGCCGCCGCGCAGCCAGCCGCGCAGGAACTCCGGCCAGCCGCTGGTGAACACCACGGCGATCGGGAGGTTCAGCAGCCACCAGGACGCCGTGGCGCCGAGCACCGCGGCGCGCGCCCCGGCCAGCTGCCGGCGCCGCCAGGCCACCAGCGTCACCGGCACCAGCAGCAGCGCCGCGTACACCGTGGCGCAGGCGGCCACCCCCAGAAGCGCGCCCGCCCGCCCCGGGCTGCCCCGGGCGAACAGGTACAGCGCCACCGAGGACCCGGCCACCGCCACCGCATCGACCCCGGTGAACACGTGCAGCAGGGCCAGCGGCGACAACGCCACCAGCGCCGCGTCCCAGGGCCGGACCGGGCGCATCCGGCGGACCGCCCAGACCACGGTCAGCCAGCACGCGGCGAGCACCACGGCGGTCAGGGTGAAGAAGACCACCTCGGGCAGCCCGGTGGGCAGCCCCCCGCCGGCGGCCTGCGCCTCGTAGCGGCCGGTCAGCCGGGCGGTGACCCACAGCAGGAAGCCGGTGAGCACCGGGTAGTCCATGTAGCGCTCACCCGCGCCGGCACCCAGGACCGTCCAGTGCGTGCGGTAGGGCAGCCCGCCGCCGGCCAGCCGGTGGTCGCCGTAGAGCGTGACCACGTCGGTGTAGCACATCGACACGTACTGGCGACCGTTCTGCCAGTCCAGCGTGAGCTGACCGTCCGGGCCGGGGGCCTGCTGCAGGCACGGCGACTTGACCAGCCACCCGGCGGCCAGGGTGAGCACGGCGGCGAGCAGCAGCACCCGCAGCGGCGTCCAGAACCGGGACCTCCCGACCACGGCGTGCCGACCCAGCGGGCCGCCGACGACGGCGCTGGCCTGGCCGACGAACGGCTCGGTCCAGGTGGGCACGACGCGCATCGGCGGCACGGTCGCGGGCGGGGCCTCCGGAGGCTCGGGCCGTGACTCGCTCACAGGTCCAGATCAGTTGTTGTCGTCGTCGTTGTTGTCGTCCCGGTTGTCCCGGTTGTTCTGCCCGGCTCGGCCGATCGGGTTGCCGTCCTGGTCGCAGGCGACGAAGCCGCAGATGTCCTGCCCGTTGACGCTGTCGCCGTCCCGGTCCCGGTTCCGCCGGTCCCGGCGGTCGCCGTCACCGTCGCCGGAATCCGGATCGTCGCTGTCGGTGGCGTCGGCACCCTCCCTCGGGGCGGAGCCGATCGGTTCGAACGGGCTGAACTGCTCCTTGGGCTTGCCGCGCAGGCTGTTGCTCATGAACTGCTGCCAGATCTGCCCGGCCACCATCCGGCCATAGATCGGCCGGCCGGCGGAGGTCTTGATGGGCGAGTTGTCGTCGGTGCCCACCCAGACCGACGTGGAGACCGACGGGGTGTACCCGACCGTCCACGCGTCGTTGTTCTGGCCCTCGATGCGGCTCTGCACGGTGCCGGTCTTGGCGGCCACCTGGCGCCCGTCGGACAGCGGGATCAGCGAGGTCCGCGCCACGTCCATCATCGACTCGGTCACGTTGCGCGCGATCTGCTCGGTCATCCGCTGCTCGCCCGGGTCGTTGCCGCCGTCGTAGAGCACCCGGCCGTCCGCCGTCTCCACCCGGGTGATCATGTGCGGGGTGTGGAAGACGCCGCCGGAGGCGAACGTCGCGTACGCCGCCGCCATGTCGCCGGGATGGACCTCCTTGTCGCCCAGCGCGATGCCGGCGCTCGGGTTGCTCAACAGGCTGTCCGGGATGCCGGCCTGGTGCGCGGCCTTCGCCACGTTGGCCGGCCCGACCTGCACCGCGAGCTTGTAGAAGATCGTGTTGATCGACTTCGTCATGGCGGTCTTCAGGTCGCACTGGTCGCAGCTGTCGCCGTCGGAGTTGGCCACCGTCTGGCCGGCGATCGTCTGCGGTGAGCTGCCGTCGTACTCGGCGCCCAGACCGATCGCCGGGTCCTGCTCGAGCGCGGCGGCCATCACGAACGGCTTGAACGACGACCCCGGCTGCTTGCTCACCTGCGCATAGTCCAGGCCGACGCCGTTGTCGCCGCCGAAGTAGGCGAGCACTCCGCCCGTGCGCGGGTCGATCGACACCAGCGCGCTGCGCAGGTTGGCCGGCTCGCCCTTGATCACCTTGTCCGCGATCGACGTGGCCTGCTTCTGCATGGCCGGGTCGATGGTGGTGGTGATCTTCAGGCCTTCCTGGTTCAGCTCGGCCTCGCTGATCCCCTTGCTCTCCAGCTCGGCCTTGATCTGGGTGTACACGTGGCCCCGGGCGTCGGTGGGGATGCCGCCGGCCGCCGGCCTGGGCGTGATCGTGGTGGGGAACTTGGCCGCGTCCCGCTCGGTCTTGCTCAGCCAGCGCTGGGCGACCATGCCGTCCAGCACGAAGTTCCACCGCTCGGCGGCCTTGGCCGGGTTCTTCGCCGGATCCCACCGGGACGGCGACTGGATCATCCCGGCCAGCAGCGCGCCCTCGGAGAAGGTCAACCGGTCGGCGTCCTTGCCGAAGTAGGCCTGCGCGGCGGCCTGGATGCCGTAGGCGCCCCGACCCAGGTAGATCGTGTTCAGGTAGTCCTCGAGGATCTGGTCCTTGCTGTACTCCTTGGAGATCTTCGCGGCGAGCACGATCTCCCGGAACTTGCGGAACAGCGAGTACTGGTCCTGGCCGGTCGTCACCTTGATGTACTGCTGGGTGATGGTGGAGCCACCGCCCCGGCCGCCGGTCAGCTGGTTCCACACCGCGCGGCCGATCCCGGTCAGGTCGAATCCGGGGTTGGACAGGAACGACCGGTCCTCCGCGCTCATCACCGCGTACCGGACCTGCTGCGGCACGTGGTCCAGCGTGACCTTGATCCGGTTGACGTTCCCGTTCGGGATGATCTTGGTGAGCTCGCTGCCGTTGGCGTAGTCGACCGTGGCCACCTGGGTGGTCGACACGTCCTCCGGCGTGGGCGCCGGGAACACCATCCAGCCGATGGCGAACGCCACGATCGGCCCGACGATGGCCAGCGCGGCCACCAGCAGGACGACCTTCCGGGCGCGGCTCCACCCGTGCCGGGCGGCCGGGCCCTCATGGTCGCCGCCACCGCCACCGCCACCGCCACAGCCCCGCCGGGGCGGGGAGGGCGGCCCGGGCGGCCCGCCGGGACCCGTCGCGCCCGGCGGCGCGGCGTGCGGCGGCGGACCGACGCGGGTGGGCATCGCGCGGGGCGGCGGCGCGGGACGGCGCGGCGGCCCTCCCGGCGGCGGGCCGGGCGGCGGACCTCCCGGCGGCCCCGGCGGCGGGCCACCGGGCGGCGGACCCGGAGGCCGACCCGGAGGCCGACCAGCCGACGGCGACTCCGAGCGGTACGTGTCGTGCGCCGGGCCGTCCTCGTGGGTGAGCAGCTCGGGCTCCGCCCCGGCCGGC
>DASXJJ010000189.1:0-2042 GCA_036497465.1 Pseudonocardia sp.
AGCACCAGCACCCGCGCCTCGTCGTCGGCGTTGAACCGGTGCGTCCCGTCGATCAGCCCGGCCCGCGCCTCGGCGTTCAGCGCGTTGCGGGCGTCCGGGCGGTTGATGGTCAACCAGGCCACACCGTTGGACACCTGATACATCACCACGTCGGTCATCGTGCGCATCCTGCACGATCGACGACAGCCCCACGACCCGGGCGGAAGCCCGCCGCGCGCGGCTGCCCGCTCAGCCCTCGGTGACCGGGGCGGGGAACTTCGTCGCGTAACCGCCGATCCCGATCGTCACCGTCGGCGAGCTCGCGGGCGGCGCGACGAACAGCGCCCACATGGTGAGCGTCGCGCCGGGCGGCGCCGCGTCGAGGTGGTAGCGGAGCTGCTCCGCGTGCGCGTTGGCGAGGACGTCGAAGTAGGTCGGCGGCTCGAACTCGCACGGGCTGGCCAGCGCTCCCGAGGTGTCGGTCATCCGCAGCTCGCCGGGGGTGATCGGGTTGTCCAGGTTCGCGTCGTTGATGTACGGCAGCGCGATCTCCTGCCCTGTGGTGTTGTGCAGCTCGACCCGGGCCAGCGCGTAACCCGAGCCCGTCGTCACGTCGAGGACCTTCGGCGCCAGCCCGAGACCGGCCAGCTCGGGGGTCGTCGCCGGTGGCTCCTGTCTCGCGGCCGCGGGATCGCCGGCCGCGGTCTCGATGGTCAGCTCGACGCGGCGGTTCTGGGCCCGCCCGTCCGGGTTGTCGCCGCCGCCGTCGGGCCGGGTGTTCGGTGCGATCGGCCGGGTCTCCCCGAACCCCGCGGTGCGGTAGCTGAACCCGGTACCCAGTTTCGCGGCGAGGGCGTCGCGTACCGAGGCGGCGCGCTGCTCGGAGAGTGTCTGGTTGGCCGGTTCGTCACCGACGGCGTCGGTGTGCCCCTCGACCAGGACGGATCCCGACTTCGCGGTCAGCCGGGCGGCCAGCGCATCGATCGACGGCGTGGCAGCGGGGGTCAGCTGGGCGCTGCCGAAGGCGAACAGCACATCGCCGGGCAGCCGGTACCTGGTCGGCACCGCCGCCGAGCCAGCACCGGGGCCGGACCCGCAGATCAGCGGCGCGACCTTGGGGAACTCCTCGGGCGTCGCCGCGGCGTGCAGCACCGGGTCCTCGCGCAG
Organism: Pseudonocardia sp.; assembly: GCA_036497465.1. Classification (GTDB taxonomy): domain Bacteria; phylum Actinomycetota; class Actinomycetes; order Mycobacteriales; family Pseudonocardiaceae; genus Pseudonocardia. Next base: position 1,147 of record DASXJJ010000189.1, read on the forward strand.
CGCGGCCGCCCCGGGTGGCTGCACGGGCACCCGCACCGGCAGCAGCCCGTTCATCACGAACAGCATCGACGTGGTCTCGGCCGGCGGCGCCGGGAACACCACCGTCACCGTGGTGGAGCCGCCGACCGGGATCTGGTCGGCCGCCGAGGCGCTGTAGCGGGCCGTCAGCGGGGCGTACCCGGTGCCGCGGGGCAGATCGGCGAGCATCACCAGCTGCTCCACCGGGCCCAGCCCCAGGTCCTCACCCGAGTAGGTGTCCGACGTCCGGTTCACCAGCTCGAACTGCAACGCCAGCTCGGCACTTCCGGAGCGGACCAGCCGCAGGTCCTCGGCGCGGACCGGCCAGGACGACGCGACCGGTTCGGCCGCCACCCCGGAGCCGGCCGGACCGGCCACTTCCCCGGACCCCGGTCCCGGCGACCGTTCGGACGCCGAGGGAGCCGTGCTCAACTGTTCAGGCGACCGGGCCGGGGCCGGCCGGCCGCACCCGGCCAGCAGCGCCAGCACAGCCAGCACAGCCAGCACGGCCAGCGCTCCGGCCAGCGCTGTGGCCAATCTTGGCGGCACCCGCCGCCCACCGCGTCCAGCGTGTCTCATCGTCCGTCCTTCCCAGGAGCAGCCGGAGCGGCGGCGCAGATCAACACGTTGTGTCACTCGACCTACCGCGCGGTCAAGCGAAATCAACCGGCCGGTCCCGCGACTCGCCCAGCACAATCCGGCGACTCGCCGATCCGGCGGGCGGACACCGTCGGCCAGGCCGCATCGCGCCATCCGCCGATGTGACATACCGTCTGGGGACCAGGCTCTGACCACCACCTCGCTCTCCGCGATGCAGCGCTCAGGAAATGACGTGAACGACATGGGCTACGACTACGACGTGCTGGTGATCGGTTCCG
>DASXJJ010000190.1:0-28495 GCA_036497465.1 Pseudonocardia sp.
CGCAGCGCGGCAAGCTCGCGTTCAACGGCAGCCCGTTCCGCTACCCCACCCCGGTCGAGCTGGTACGGCCCCTCCCGACCCGGATCACCTACGACTACCTGCAGCGCAACGAGCGCGGCGCCAAGGTGGTGGCCGCCGCGAAGACCGCGCTGCGCTCCGGTCGGGGCAAGCCGCCGCACCACGAACCCGCCTGAGCCGGAGCCCACGGCGAGTCGACGGCCCGAGGCCGGACCGATGTGTGACTCTGGCGGGGCCGCCCTCACACACGACGGGCCGTTCCGTCTCTCGTGCCCGCGTGTCACCACCGTCGGCGGCCCTGGCAAGCTATGCCGCCAGCGGATCCGGAGGGGCCAGCACATGAACATCGTTTGCGTCGGCGCGGGACCGGCCGGGCTGTACTTCGCCATCTGCACGAAGCTGCGCAACCCGGAGCACTCGATCACCATCATCGAACGCAGCCCGGAGGGCGTCACATTCGGGTGGGGCTTCGGGTTCTGGGACGACGTCCTGGACAGCCTGTACCGCAACGACCCCGTCTCCGCGAAGCAGATCGAGGCCGCGTCCGGCGTGTGGGACGGCATCGAGGTGCACATCTCCGACAAGCCGACCGCGTTCCTCGGCGGCTACGGGTTGAGCATGGGCCGCCAGCGGCTGCTGGACATCCTCGTCGCGCGCGCCCGCGAGCTGGGCATCGAACTGCATTTCGAGCGGGAGGTCACGGACCTCTCGGAGTTCGCCGACGCCGACCTGATCGTCGCCTCCGACGGGATCAACAGCGGGCTCCGCGAGAGGGACGCGTCGACGTTCGGCACCTCGGTTGAGCTGGGCCGTAACTACTACCTCTGGCTGGGCACCAGCAAGGTGTTCAACGCCTTCCAGTACATCTTCGAGAAGACCCCGGCCGGCTGGATCTGGTTGCACTGCTACTACCTCGACGAAGGCCGCAGCACGTGCATCGTGGAGTGCCCGCCGGAGACGTGGAACGGGCTGGGCCTGGACAAGCTCGGCCCCGAGGAATATCTCAAGGAGCTCGAGACGATCTTCGTGCGGCACCTGGACGGGCACGCCCTGATCAGCCAGCTGCACCAGGTGAACACGGTGACCGGGCTGCACGGCAAGCAGGTCGCCAACGCCACCTGGTACCACGACAACGTCGCACTGGTCGGCGACGCCGCGCACAGCACCCACTTCTCCATCGGTTCGGGAACCCGGTTGGCCATCGGCGACTCGGTGGCGCTGGCCGACAAGGTGGCCGAGCACGGCACCGACGTCGCGGCCGCCCTGCGCGCCTACGACGCCGACCGCCGCCCGGTCATCGACAACGTGCAGCGGCAGGCCCTGAACAGCATGCGCTGGCTGGAGGGAGCACCCTCCCGGCTGGACGCCCCCGACATGGACCCGGTGCAGTTCGCCTACGCGGTGTCCAAGCGGCTGGGCAGCCGGGGCGCGAAATGGCGCTACTACCTCCACCTCGCCACCCAGGTGCGGGCGCTGCGGGCGGTGCGCGGCAAGCTCACCGCCGCCCGCCGGGCTCGCCGGGTGCAGCAGCGGGCCAAGTTCAACGACCTGGCCGGCCGCTCCAGCTGAACCACCGGCCCCGGCGGCACGGGTAGCGAGGGCTGTTCCGCGGAACCGCCCTCGCTGCGGCTCCGGCCCAGCTCGGGCCGCTCCCCGACGGGGCCGACAGCGCGGAAGGCGGTTCCGCGGAACCGCCTTCGCGGCTTGGGCCGGCTCCGCTCGGGTCGGCTCCGCGGCGCCGCCGACAGCCTGGCGGGCGGTTCCGCGGAACCACTCGCGGCTCGGTGGCTTCGGCCGGCTCGACGACCCCGGCCGGCTCAGCGGGTGGCGTCCACCGGGGTCTGCTCGGCTGCCTGGGGCGGTGCCGGCGGGCGCAGCTTGCGCTTGGTGCTGCTGATGAGCCGGCGACCGAGGCGGCCCGCCCGGTACTGGGTGGCCCGATGCAGCAGGAAGGACACACCGCCCGCGGTCTTGCCGTCCCTGCGGGTGCGCAGCGAGTACGCGAACCGGGTCGGGTCGGTGTCGATGTGCGAGTCGACGTGCTCGAACCACGCGGTGCTGCTGCGCGCCGATCCCTGCCGCTCCGCCACGGCCGTCGCCCGGTCACGCTCGTAGGCCGCCAGCGCGGCCGGCACATCCTGGTGCGCGCGCATCGCCCGGTCCAGGCCCACGGCGTCCTCGATGGCCAGCTTCGTGCCGGAGCCGATGGAGAAGTGCGTGGTGTGCGCCGCATCGCACATCAGCGCCACCCGCCCGTGCCACCAACGCCTGTTGGTGACGTCGTTGAACCGCAGCCAGGACGTCTTGGCGTTCGGCCCGGTCTGGTTGATCAGCTTGTTGCCACCGAGCTCGCGCGCGAACACCCCCTCGAGCAGCGCGATGCCCTCGTCGGTGTCCAGCGTGTCGAGCCGGAGACCCTTCCAGGTCTCCGGTGAGCACTCGATGATGCAGGTGCTGGTCGTGTCGTCGAACTGGTACCCGTGCAGCCAGACCCACCCCGCCGCGGTCTTCTCGAACGCGAAGGTGAACACATCGAACAGCTTGTGGGTGCCCAGCCAGATGTAGTAGTTGCTGGCCGAGTCGACCGTGGTGCCGAAGTCGTCCTCGTGGCGGGCGCGCAGCCGGCTGTTGACCCCGTCGGCCGCCACCACCAGGTCGGCGTCCGAGAAGTCGCTGTCGATCGCGGCGTCGTCGACGACCTGGTCGAATCGCACGTCCACGCCGAGCGCCTCCGCCCGGCGGGTGAGGATGTCCAGCAGCAGAGCGCGTCCGATGCTGTAGCCGTACCCGCCCATGTGTGCCGGCTTCGCGTCGCCGACGTGTACCTCCTGGTCGTGCCACTGGTTCGCCCCGGACTCGATGGACGCGGCGCTCACCGGGTCGCCGTGGCGCAGTCCGTGCATCAGGTCGTCCCAGAACACCACGCCCCACCCGTAGGTGACCCCGCGCGGGTTCCGTTCCAGCACGGTCACCTCGGCGGCGGGGTCGCGCAGCTTCGACAGGATGGCGAAGTACAGCCCGGCCGGCCCGGCACCGACACAGACGATTCTCATCGGGACTCCCGACTCTGTCGTGGTCTGGGTTATACCCGGCGGACCAGGACATACCGCCGGGGACGTACATCCTTCCGGACCGGACGAACCCGGACGCGACCGCCCTCCCCGCGCCGCCGGCTCAGGTGGGGTCGGGGCGTATCCCGGGCCCAACTATTGCCATTTATTGGCATCAAGCTAGGGGTAGGCGGCAACCTGCGAGCGCCGGCCCCGCCGAGCGGCACCTACCCGAACGGCCAGGGTGTCCTCCCACCCGTCCGGGTGCGCTGTGGGCCCCGTGCGACGGTTTACCGGCGCGTGATCTGTCGCCGCCGTCACACCCGGTCCTAGCGTCTGCCTCGACCCAATCCGCCCGTGTCGAAAGGGCCACCATGCAGGTAGACGAACTGCTCAAGCCGTTCCCCATCAAGGAGTTCCATCCCTTCCCTCGGGCGTTGCTCGGCCCCGGGAGCCACGAGATGATCGGCCCGGAGGCCCTGAACCTCGGCTTCAAGAAGACCCTGGTGATGACTTCGGGCCTGCGCGGCTCGAACATCGTCCAGAAGATCGTCGACTCGATGAAGTACCACGGTCTGGATGTCGTGGTCTACGACAAGGTCGAGTCGAACCCCAAGGATTACAACGTCATGGACGCTGTGGGCCTCTACCAGCAGAACAGCTGCGACAGCTTCGTCTCCATCGGTGGCGGCTCCTCGCACGACGCCTGCAAGGGCGCCCGGATCTCGGTGGCCCACGACGGCCGCAACGTCAACGAGTTCGAGGGCTTCAACAAGTCGGAGAACCCGAAGAACCCGCCGCACATCGCGGTGTCCACGACCGCGGGCACGGGATCGGAGACCTCCTGGGCCTACGTCATCACCGACACCACGACCGACCCGGACAACCCGCACAAGTACGTGGCCTTCGACGACGCCTCGGTGACCACGCTGGCCATCGACGACCCGGTGCTCTACTACGACTGCCCGATCGACTACACCGCGCAGTGCGGGTTCGACGTGCTGGCGCACGCCTCCGAGCCGTACGTCTCGCGGCTGAACTTCGAGCCGTCGCTGGGCAACGCGCTGCACGCCATCAAGCTGACCTCGGAGAGCCTGCGCGCCGCCGTCTGGAACGGGCAGGACCTGCCCGGCCGCGAGGGCATGATGTACGCGCAGTACATCGCGGCGCAGGCGTTCAACTCCGGTGGCCTGGGCATCATCCACTCGATCAGCCACGCGGTGAGCGCCTTCTACGACACCCACCACGGGCTGAACAACGCCGTCGCGCTGCCCCGGGTGTGGGCCTTCAACATGCCGGTGGCCTACGGCCGGTTCGCCGACATCGCCGAGGCGATGGGCATCGACACCCACGGCATGACCAAGCCGCAGGCGGCCGACGCCGCGCTGGCCGCCGCGATCCGGCTGCTGCGCGACGTGGGCATCCCGGAGCGGTTCGTGGACGTCAAGCAGGACAGCTACTCGAAGAACCGGCTCGGCACCGGCCCGACCAAGTTCTACGAGAACGCCAGCACGATCACCGGTGACGCCAACGACGTGGACCGCATCACCAACCACGTGCTCGGCGACGCGTGCACCCCCGGCAACCCCAAGGAGTGCACCTTCGAGACCGTCCGGCCCGTGGTCGACCACTGCATGAACGGCGACCTGGACGACCTGCTCAGCTGAGTCATCCCGACCGGCGGGCCTGCCGTGCCTTCGCGCCGGCAGGCCCGCCGCTCGTCGAATAGCATCAGAAGTGAGGATCGGAGCACGATGCCGCAGTTCGACTCCGTAGCCGGCGTGATCGAGGCGCTGGGCAAGCAGGGGTACATCGCCGACACCCGGCTGGCCACCACGGTCTTCCTGGTCACCCGGCTGGACAAGCCCCTGCTCATCGAGGGACCCGCCGGTGTCGGCAAGACGGAGCTGGCCAAGGCACTGGCCGAGATCACCGGGCGGCGACTGCTGCGGCTGCAGTGCTACGAGGGTCAGGACGAGACCAAGGCGCTCTACGAGTGGGATTACGGCAAGCAGCTGCTGTACACCCAGATCCTCCGGGAGAAGATCGGCCAGGTGGTGGCCGACTCGCCGGACCTGCAGGACGCCGTGGAGCGGATCGGCGCCCAGGAGAGCGTGTTCTTCTCCGAGCGCTTCCTGGCGTCCCGGCCGCTGCTGGAGTCGGTGCGGTCCCCCGAGCCGGTGGTGCTGCTGATCGACGAGGTGGACCGGGCCGACGAGGCGCTCGAGGCCGTACTGCTGGAGACGCTCGCGGAGTTCCAGGTCTCGGTACCCGAGGTCGGTACGTTCGTCGCCGAGCAACCCCCGTACGTGGTCCTGACCAGCAACAACACCCGCGACCTCTCCGCCGCGCTGAAGCGTCGGTGCCTGCACCTGTTCCTGGACTACCCGACAGCCGAGCGCGAGCTGGAGATCGTGCGCTCGAAGAACACCGGCCTTCCCGACGCGCTCGCCGCCCAGCTCGTCGAGGTGGTGCGCGGGCTGCGCGAGCTGGAGCTGCGCAAGGCCCCGTCCATCTCGGAGACCATCGACTGGGCGCGCACGCTGGCCGTGCTCGGGGTGACCGAGCTGTCCGCGGGCATCCTGTCCGACACCGCGTCGGTGGTGGTCAAGTACGACAAGGACGTGCGCAAGGCGGTGTCCGCGCTACCGCGTCTGGTCGACCCCAACGCCCAGCTGCCCGAGGCCGCCCCGGACCAGGGCCACGGACACGGACACGGGCACGGCCCCGGCGAGCACAGCCACGCGCCCGACGACGAGGACGAGGACGACGTGGACGGCGTGGACGGCCGCGAGGTCCGGGCCGGAAAGGACGAGCCCGGCCGGCACGACAGCGGTTACTACCGCACCCGGGACTCGGTACAGCCCGACCCCGGGCCCTCCGCACCGCGCACGGTGACCTCCGACCGGGGCAGTCGCAGCTTCGGCGCCAACTTCGGCCGCCGCCGCCCGCTGTAGCCGTGGAAGCCGCTCTGCACCGCTTCGTCCGGCTGCTCCGGCTGCGCCAGGTGCGCATCTCGGTGTCCGAGGCCCTGGACGCGATGACCTGCGCCGCCCAGCCCGGGATGCTGAGGGACAAGGACGTCCTCCGGGATGCGCTGCGCGTCGCCCTGATCAAGGACAGGCGCGACGAGGAGGTCTTCGACGAGATCTTCGACCAGTTCTTCTCGCTGGTGAAGGTGGGTCCGACCGATGCCGGACACGGCCACGGACACGGGCACGACGACCTGTCCGACGGCACCCCGGCGGAGAACTTCACCCTGTCCGAGGAGCCCAGCGACACCCCGCAGGAGGGCCACTCGCACGGCAAGCCGGTGGACATCCGCGAGTACTTCGACCCGGACGACCTGGCGGCGCAGTACAACCTGCACCAGGAGGCCAACAAGATCGACCTCGCGGCGATGACCGAGGAGATCGTGCTGTCCAAGGACAACCAGGGCGTGGGCGCGGACTCCGACGCGAACCGGGTGCAGATCGAGACCGACCGCCTGCACGGCGCGGGCGCCCCCGGGCAGATCTCCCAGCAGCAGGGCACCAAGGTCGACGCGGACCTGTCCGTCGCCGAGCAGGAGGCCCTGCTGGGCTGGCTGAACGACGTCGACGAGGAGATCGATCAGGAGGGCACCGAGCAGGACGCCTCGGCCCTGCGCAGACGGATGGCCGGGGTTTTGGCCGGCCTGCCCGAAGCCATCAAGAGCCACCTGGAGGCGCTGCTCGCACTGGAGCAGCGGGTGGTGGAGGGCCGGGACCGGGAGGACTCGGTCGCCGAGGTGGACCGGGTCGGCGAGCACGAGCGGATGGAGCTGGAGGAGTCGCTGCGCCGGCTGGCCCGCTCGTTGCACGGCGGGCTCACCCACAAACGCCGCGCCTCGCCCCGGGGCCGGATCGACTCCGGACGCACCATGCGCCGCAACATGCGCTTCGACGGGATCCCGTTCAGCCCGGTCACGGTGACGCGGGCCGAGGACAAGCCGAGGCTGGTGGTGCTCGCCGACGTCAGCCTGTCGGTCCGGGCCACCGCCCGCTTCACCCTGCACCTGGTGCACGGCCTGCAGAACCTGTTCGGCCAGGTCCGTACGTTCGCGTTCGTGCGCGAGCTGGCAGAGATCACCGACCTGTTCGCCGACCACCCGGTGGAGCAGGCGCTGGGGCTGGTCTTCGGCGGCGAGATCCTGGACGTGGACGCCAACTCCGACTACGGGTTCGCGTTCGGGCACTTCCTGGAGGAGTTCGGGTCGGCGGTCAACCGGCGCACCACGGTCATCGTGCTGGGGGACGGCCGCGGCAACGGCAACCCGCCGAACACCGAGGCCTTCGAGGAGATCGCCCGCCGAGCCCGGGAGACGATCTGGCTGACCCCGGAGCCGCGCTACTCGTGGGCGCTCGGGCCGTGCGACCTGCCGCTGTACGCCGAGTACTGCCAGCGGGTGCGGGTGGTCCGCGACCTCACCGGGCTGGAGACCGCCGCCGCCGAAATGGCGACGGAGCTGGTCGGGCGGTGACCACCGGCGTGGCTCGCGGTGTGGCCGCCGGGGAGACTTCTGGCGTGGCTGCAGGTGTGGCTGCAGGTGTGGCTGCAGGTGTGGCTAGCGGGATGATCCCGCTCGACCGGCTGGACAACGACCTCGCCGGCTGGCTGGACGAGGTGCTCATCCGGACCGGCGTGCTGCCACCGTCGGCGTTCGAAGCGGCCTTCACCGCGATCGTGCGGGCCTCCGCCGCCGACCCGATGGACGCCTGGGCGGCGTTCTACCGCAACACGCTGCGCGGGTTGACCGACGGCGGTGGAGCGCCCGGGGGCACGGTCGCGCAGTGGGCGCCGGTGCACCGGACGGCCGCGTCCCTGGCTGTGGGCACCGACGTGGTCGAGCTGGGTTGTTGCTTTGGCTTCCTGTCCCTGCGGCTGGCCGACCGGGGCCACCGGGTGACCGCGGTGGACCTGTCGAGCGGCACGGTGGCTCTGCTGCGGGCGATGGCCGACCACCTCGGCCTGCCCCCGGTGCACACCGTCGCCGGCGACGCCACCGCCGTGCCGCTGGCCGACGGCTGCGCGGACACCGTCTACGCCGTACACCTGCTCGAACACCTCCCGCCCGAGCGTGGCCTCCAGGTGCTCACCGAGATGCTGCGGCTGGCCCGGCGACGGGTCGTGGTCGCGGTCCCGTTCGAGGACGAGCCCAATCCCGCGTGGGGCCATGTACGCCGGTTCGATCTCGCCGCGCTCATCGAGCTCGGCGTGGCCGGCGGCGTTCCCTTCCGGGTCTGGGAGCAGGACGGCGGCTGGCTTGTGCTGGACCGCTGACGCGATGCGGCCGGGAGCGATGCGGCCGGGAGCGATGCGGCGGGAGCGGTCCGGCCACCGGAGCGACCCGGATTGTCGGTGCCGCGGCCCATCATCGACCGCATGTTCGAATCCATCGACACTCCGGCCCTCGAGGCGAAGCTGGTCGCGCTGGCCGGCAGGCTCGCCGCCGCTCAGTGCCGCTTCCTGCTGCTGCTCGCCGAGTTCGACGCGCGGGAGGGCTGGGCCGGTCCCGGTGTCCGTTCGTGCAGCCACTGGTTGTCCTGGCGGATCGGGCTGAGCCGCCGCACCGCTCGTGACCAGCTGCGGGTCGCCCGGGCTCTCGCCGCGTTGCCGTCGATCACCGAGGCCTTCGGCGCGGGGCGGCTGTCGTACGCCAAGGTGCGCGCGATCACCCGGGTGGCCACGACGGACACCGAGCGGGAGCTTCTCGACGTCGCGCTGGCGGGCACCGCCGGCCAGGTGGAGCGGGTGGTCCGGTCGGCGCGACGGTCCGCGACCGGCGCCGCCGAGGCGACTTCCCGGCGCGCGGCGTCCTGGCGGTGGGACGAGGACGGCTACCTGGTGCTGCGCGCCACGCTGCCACCCGAGCAGGGCGCCCTCCTGCTCGCCGCGTTGGAAGCGCAGTTGGGCGAGGCCGAGATCGATGCCGGGGGCGGGGTCGACGGCGGGGTCGACGGCGCTCCCGGGGTGGCCGGCACCGCGCGAGCGCCCGGCCGGATGCTCCCCGATCGCCCGGGGCCGCCGGGTGCGGTGCCGCAGCCCCGCTCCGCGCCGGAAAGCGGTTCCGCGGAACCGCCTTCCGGTGAGCGTGTCGGTCCCGACCTGGCAATCGGCCTTGAGCGCTCGCCCGGCGCGGCGGCCGACCGGAGCGCCGCCCGGCGCGCCGACGCCCTGATGGCGCTGCTCGCCCCGGACGCCGGCCACCACCACGTCGTCGTGCACGTGGACGCGGAGCACGGTCGAGCCACGTTGGACGACGGCACCGCGATCGCCACCGCCTCGGCGCACCGGCTGGCGTGCGGAGCGAGCATTCGCGCCCTGGTGAGCGAGCGGGCCGGCAACCCGCTCTACCTGGGCCGTTCGCACCGATCGGTGTCCGCGACCCAGCTGGCGGCGTTACGCATCCGCGACCAGGGACGGTGTGCCTTCCCGGGATGCGAGCACCGGCGGTTCCTGCACGCGCACCACCTCCGGCACTGGTTGCACGGCGGCTCGACCGACATCGACAACCTGGCGCTGATGTGCGGCTTCCACCACAGGCTGGTCCACGACCAGGGCTACCGGACATGGCGGGCCCGTGACGGGTTGCGCGTCCGGCGCCCCGACGGGACGGAGGTGACCGCCCAGCACCCGGCCTCGGGCACCGACCCGCGCACCACCGGGGAGCTCAGCGTCCTGGATCTGCTGGTCGAGCAGCACGTCGCCGACGACGCCATCGTGCCGTCCTGGTCCGGCGAGCCGCTCGACCTCGACGCCGTGCTCGCGGCGATTCTGCCCCCCGCCGCGGTCGCCGCCTGAGCGGTCAGAGGAGGCCCAGTTTGCTGGCGGCGTAGACGGCTTCGGCGCGGCGGCTGACCAGCAGCTTGCGCATCAGGTTGCCCACGTGGAACTTGACGGTCGTCTCGGAGATGAACAGCTCCCGCCCGATCGCCCGGTTGGACAGCCCGCGGGCCAGCAGGCGCAGCACCTCCAGCTCGCGCTCGGTCAGCCGTTCCCGGTCGAGGGTGCCGCCGGACAGCGTCCGCACCATGGCGGACGCGCTGCGTGAGTCGAAAGCGCTCTCACCCCGGGAGACCGCCCGGATCGCCCGTACCAGCTCGGTGGTGTCCACGTCCTTGACCACATAGCCCCGGGCGCCGGCCTGGACGGCCTCCACGACAAGCCGGTCCTCCACGTAGGTGGTCAGCACCAGCACCCCCAGCCCGGGGTGTGCGGCGGTCAGCGTCCGGCACAGCTCGATGCCGTCGACCTGGGGGCCGGTGCTGAGCTTGAGGTCGAGCAGCACCACGTTCGGCCGGGCGTCGACGACGGCGGTGGCCGCGTCGGTTGCGGTCGCCGCCTCGCCGACCACCCGCAGGTCCTCCTCGCGCTCGAGGACGGCGCGCAGGCCCTGGCGCATGATCGAGTGATCGTCGACGAGGACGATGCGGATCGGGGGCTGCCGGGGCCGGTTGACCGGCGACACGGGGTTCGCGGCGCGTGTCACAGCGGCACCGAGACCTGCACCTGCAACCCGCCGAGGCGGGACTTTGCCAGGGTCAGCGTGCCGCCCATCTCCCGAGCCCTGGTCTGCATGTTCGGCAGGCCGCGATGCTCGCCAGAGTGGCACTGGCTGGCCGCGCGCAGGCAGCGACGGACCTCCTCGGCCACGCCATTGCCGTCGTCGGAGACGGTCAGCACCACCCGGTCCTTACGGTAGGACAGCCGCACGACGGCGTGCCGGGCGTCGGCGTGCACGGCGGTGTTGAACAGTGCCTCGCCGGCGATCCGGAACATCGACTGCTCGGCCGCCGCCCGCAGCGCGACCGGGTGCCCGCCGATGCGTACCTCGACCCGCAGCTCGTCGGGCAGGTGGACGCCGGTGAGCCGCTCCAGCATGGCCGGCAGGCCGTCGTCGCCGCCCTCGTCGTCGCTCAGTGCGTAGATCGCCGACCGGAGCCGCTCCACCGCGCGCCGGGTCAGCTCCTTCGCCGAGTCGAGCCGGCCACGCAGAGCAGGGTCCTCCAGCTCGCCCCGGCACAGCTCGATCTGCATGCCCGCGGAGAGCACGTACTGGGTGACGCTGTCGTGCAGCTCCCGCGCGATGCGGTGCCGTTCGGCGTCGAGCACCTGGTGCTGCTGCGCGGAGAACAGCTCCTCCTGGGTGCGCTGCAGCTCAGCGTTGCGCTCGGCCAGGTTCTGGTACAGCGCGCAGTTGCGCAACGCGGCCGCCGTCTGACCGGCCAGGATGCGCAGCACCGACTCGTCGGTGGCGTCTATGTCCCGCTCCGGGCCGGTCCACGCGGCGAACCCGCCGACCACCCGGTCGCCCAGGGTGACCGGGACGTGCGCGTGCCGGTGCCGGGTCTCCCCGTCGTGGTCGTCGTCGAACCGGCCGGCGCGCACCTGCTGCACGTGCCCGCGCACGTCGGCCGGCAACCGGGTCAGGTCGTCGAGCTCCCGCCGGTCCGGACCGAGCACCAGGTGCCGGGGCTTCGCGTCCGGCAACGCTCCGTCGACCAGCGCGAACACCAACCAGTGCGCGCTCAGGTGCTCGGCGGCCGCCGCGACCACGGCACGGACCAGCGCGTCGGACCCCTCCACCGTGCGCACCAGCGCGGCGGAGATCTGGTCCAGCGCGTGGATCACCCGGGTCAGCCGCTCGGCCGAGTGCCGGTACTCGGGGTAGAACGACGGTTTGCCGGACCGGATGCCGGTCAGCCGTTCCAGGTCGGGCGTCCAGCGGGTCACCTGCGGCATCGCCAGCGTGGCCGGCGGCTCGCCGCGAGGGGGCCAGGACGCCGTGCTCACAGTGCGGCTCGGAACAGCGCTTCGATATCGGTCACCTCGGCCGGGCGCGGGTTGGTGGTCAGGCAGGCGTCGGCCATGGTGAAGCGGGAGAGCCGGGGCACGTCGGACTCCGAGACGCCCAGCGACGCCAGGCCCTTCGGCACCCCGATGTCGTCGGCCAGCCGCCGCACCTCGTCGGCCACCATCTCGGCGGCCTCCTCGCCGGGCTGCCCCGGCCGCACCGGCAGCCCCATGGCCTGCGCGATCGAGAAGAACCGGTCCGGCTCGGCGATGCCGTTGTACCGGATGACGTGCGGCAGCAGGACGCCGTTCACGACACCGTGCGGCAGGTCGAGCAGCCCGCCGACCTGGTGGCTCATCGCGTGCGTGGCGCCCAGGATGGCGTTGGTGAACGCCAGGCCGGCCTCCAGGGCGGCCTGCGCCATGCAGGTGCGCGCCTCGGTGTCCGACGGCTTGTACATGGTGCGCGCGAGGTTGCCCATGACCAGGGAGACGGCCTGCAGGGCGTGCGTGTCGGTCAGCGGGTTGTGCGCCAGCGAGACGAACGCCTCGATGCCGTGGGTCAGCGCGTCCAGCCCGGTGGCGGCGTTCAGCTCGTCGGGCATCGTGGTGAGCAGCCGAGGGTCGACCACCGACACGTCAGGGACCAGCGCCCGCCCGATGATCGTGATCTTGGTGAGCCGAGCGGTGTCGGTGACGATGCAGAACTGCGAGACGTCGGCGCCGGTGCCCGAGGTGGCGGGCAACATGACCAGCGGCGGTATCGGGTTCGCGATCTTGTCGACGCCCTCGTAGTCGAGGATGCGGCCCCCGTTCGCGGCGAGCAGCGCGATGCCCTTCGCCGCGTCGATCACCGAGCCGCCGCCGATGCCCAGCACCACGTCGCAGCCGAACTCGGCGTACCGCTGGAAGCCGGCCTCGATCTCGTGGTCCTTGGGGTTGGGCGTCACGTCGTACCAGATGCGCGGCGACAGCCCCGCCGCGCGCAGCTCGGTGAGCAGCTCGAGGGGCCAGCCGGCCGCCATCAGCCCCGGGTCGGTGACCACGAACGGGCGCTTCGCCCCGCAGCGCAGTGCCGCGTGCGCGGCCTCGGACAGCGATCCGTGGCCGAACACGATCTCCGGCGCGTGGAACTTGGCCAGCCGCACCCGGCCGTCCGGGGGGCGGGGCGGTGGCACGCCACCACACCCTCCGGCCCCCGCTGAGCTCTCGTCGTCACAACGCTGCGCCAGCAACATCGAGTTGCCCGCCCTGAGCGTCTCGCTGATGAGGACCACGTCGGCCTCCCGCCCCTGATGACCACGGCGCCGTTGCCCGCTCGGTCGTGCACAATCCGTGAGCCAGGTTACAGACTTTGCCGGGATCCGGGCGTTTCTCGCGTGGTCGACGGTCAGCATCGGGCGCGCCCCCGGTTCAGCGTCCGGTCTCCGGCGAGATCATCGTCCTGACCTCCGAGACCGAGTCGCGGGGGAAGCCGCCACGCTCAGCGTGCTCGGTGAGCAGAGCGGGGTCCCCGGCGTCGTAGACGCAGTACAGCTTGTCGTCGGTGACGTAGCTCTGCACCCAGGACACATCGTCGCCGAGGCCGACGAGCACGTCGTTGGACCTGGCCGAGATCTCCCGCAGCTCGTCGCCGGACAGCGCGCCGGCCCCGGGCAGCGTCCGCTCGATCACGTACCGACCCATGGCGGCTCCTCGTCTCGACGCCCGGTCACCCGAGGGACAACGGGAAACCCGCGGGTGAACCTACCCGCGGCGACATCGACGCGGACCGGCCCGACGTCCGGGCCTCAGCCTGTCCGAACGGACAGGTATTCCGGGCCGTCGGCCCGCCGCGCGGTGTCCCGCCGGATCAGCCGGCCGCGTGGATGGGGCCCGGCCGCTCGGCCAGCCGGCTGCCCCCACCGCCCCAGTGCAGCGCGATCATCTCCGCCGCGATCGACACCGCCGTCTCCTCCGGCGTGCGGGCGCCGAGGTCGAGCCCGATCGGGCTGGCCATGCGGGACAGCTCCGCTTCGGTGAGCCCGGACTCGCGCAGCCGCTCCAGCCGGTCGTCGTGGGTGCGCCGAGAGCCCATCGCGCCGATGTAGCCGATCTCGGGCAGCCGCAGCGCCACCTCCAGCACCGGCACGTCGAACTTCGGGTCGTGGGTCAGCACGCAGATCGCGGTGCGACCGTCGATGCGCCCCGCGGTGGCCTCCACCTCGAGGTACCGGTGCGGCCACTCCACGACGACCTCGTTCGCACCCGGGAAGCGGGACGCGGTGGCGAACACCGGTCGCGCGTCGCACACGGTGACCCGGTAGCCCAGGAACGACCCCATCTGGGCCACCGCCGCCGCGAAGTCGATCGCGCCTAACACGATCATCCGGGGCAGCGGGGCGAACGACTCGACGAAGACGTCCAGCCCCTCACCCCGGCGCTGCCCGTCCACGCCGTAGTGCAGCATCGCGTTGCGACCGGCGTCCAGCAGGCCGCGCGCGTCGTCGCGCAGCGCGCCGTCCAGCCGGTCCGAACCGGTGCCACCCGCCACCCGCTCAGGCCAGATGATCAGCCGCTTCCCCAGCCGCTCGCCCGGCCCGGCGACCACCGTGGCCACCGCGACCGGGGACTCCGCGCGGATCGACTCAGCCAGCTCACGCAGCTCCGGGAAGGACTCCGGGTCGACCTTCTCCACGAACACGTCGAGGATTCCGCCGCAGGTCAGGCCGACCGCGAAGGCATCGTCGTCGGACACCCCGTAGCGCTGCAGCACCGGCCGCCCGTCGCCGAGCACCTGGTTGCCGAGCTCGTACACCGCTCCCTCGACACATCCGCCGGAGACGCTGCCCACCGCTTCGCCACCCGGGCCGACGAGCATCGCCGCACCCGCCTGCCTCGGCGCCGACCGGAACGTGGCAACCACCGTGGCCAGAGCAGCCGACTTACCGCCGTCCCACCAGGACACCAGCGAGTCCAGAACGTCACGCATCGGCCATCACCTCCAGCAACCGCTCCAGGGTGGCCAGGCTGTGCCCGGCCAGCAGTTCATCCAAGTGTGGCAACACCGCGACTATTCCGCCCTGCACCGGGGAGTAGCCGTCCTTGCCGGCGTGCGGGTTGACCCAGATCAGCGTGTGCGCCAGCCGGCGCAGCCGGGACATCTGCTCGCCGAGCAGCTCGGTACCGCCGCGCTCCCAGCCGTCGGAGAACACCACCACGACCGCGCGCCGGGCCACGCCGCGCTGGCCCCAGCGGTCGGTGAAGGCGCGCAGCGCGTCGCCCAGCCGGGTGCCGCCCGACCAGTCCGGGATCGCCCGCCCGGCGGCGCGCATGGCCCGCTCCGGGTCCCGGTGCCGCAGCTCGCGGGTGATCCGGGTCAGCCGGGTTCCCAGGGTGAACACCTCGACCGCGGTCGGCATCCGACGGGTCACGACGTGCGCGAACCGCATCAGGGCGTCCGCGTACGGCGCCATCGAGCCGGACACGTCGATCAGCAGCACCACCCGCCGGGGACGCCGGGCGGGCGCGCGGCGGCGCAGCTCGCGCAGCTCGCCGTGGTTGCGCAGGGCGGCCCGGAGGGTGCGGCCGGCGTCCGGGTGGCCCCGGTCGGCGGGCCGCAGCCTGCGCGAGGCGCGCATCGGCGGTCGGGCGCGCAGCAGGGCCAGCAGGGCGCGCAGGTGCTCCCGTTCCGCCGGGGTCAGCTCGGCGAGGTCGCGGTGGCGCAGCACCTCGGTACCGCTGGCCGCCACCCGCAGCCGGCCGGCGTCGGGGTCCTGGCCGTCCTCGCCCTCGGACTCCCGCTCCGGCGCGGTGAGCGAGGCGAGCTGGGAACGCGGCGGCGGGCGTTCGTCGCGCAGCTCGCCGGCCACCCCCCGCCGGGCGGCGAACCAGGCCCGGAACGCGGTATCGTAGCGGCCCCTGTCGTCCGGGTCGGAGCAGAGCGTGAGCCGGCCGGCCCAGTACGTCTGGTCCCGGTCGGTCACGTCGAGCTCGTCGACGGCGGTCAGGAACGCCGCGACCCGGTCGGTGGTGATCGCCAGCCCGGCGTGCCGCAGCGCGGCGGTGAACCCGACGAGCCCGGGCACCGGGTCGGTCGGCCGGCCCGGCGCCGGGCCGCCACCACCCGGCGGGCCACCACCACCCGGCGGGCCGCCACCACCCGGCGGGCCGCCACCACCCGGCGGGCCGCCACCACCCGGCGGGCCACCACCCGGCGGCGGGGTGGTGACAGGCGGGCTGCCGAGGCCGGAGGCGGTCATCCGCTCAGGCCAGGACCGTGTCCAGCCGCGCGCGCACCCGCTCGGCGTCCTCCCGGTACTTCAGGACGGCACCCAGCGACGCGGCCGCGGTGTCCACGTCCAGCTCGCGGGCACCGAGCAGCTGCAGCGCCCGCGCCCAGTCCAGCGACTCGGCGACCCCGGGCGGCTTGAGCAGCTCCATCCCGCGCATGGCCCGGACGGCGACCGCGACCTGCGCGGCCAGCCGCTCGGGCACACCGGGCAGCCGGCTGCGCAGGATGGCGATCTCCCGGGTCACGTCCGGGTGGTCCAGCCAGAGGTAGAGGCAGCGGCGCTTGAGCGCGTCGTGCACCTCCCTGGTCCGGTTCGAGGTGAGGACCACCAGGGGCGGATGCTCGGCGCGCACCTCACCGACCTCGGGGATGGTGACCGCGTGCTCGGTGAGCACCTCCAGCAGGAAGGCCTCGAACTCGTCGTCGGCCCGGTCCACCTCGTCGACCAGCAGCACGCTCGGCGAGGTGCGCAGCGCGCGCAGCACCGGACGCGCGATCAGGAACCGGGGGTCGTACAGCGACGCCTCCACCGCCTCGGCGTCCAGCTCCTCGGCCCGCGCACCCGCGGTGGCCTCCAGCGCGCGCAGGTGCAGCAGCTGGCGGGGGAAGTCCCAGTCGTAGAGCGCCTGGCTGGCGTCGATCCCCTCGTGGCACTGCAGCCGGATGAGCTCGGCGCCGAGCACCTGGGCCAGCGCCTGGGCGAGCGCGGTCTTCCCGGTGCCCGGTTCGCCCTCGCAGAACAGCGGGCGGTTCATCCGCAGCGCCAGGAAGGCAGCGGTGGCCAGGCCCTCGTCGGGGAGGTAGCCGGTGGCCTCCAGTGCGGCGGCCAGCTCCCTCGGCGACGCGGGCGAGGGGGGTGTGGCCGGCCGGTCGGGATCACTCACGGGTACCAGCATGGCGAGCCCGCCGAGCGGCTGCCAGTCCGGCCGGCCGGGGGCCGTCAACCTGAAAAGGTGATTCAGCTCATGTGATCTGTATCACTTCTTCCGGAAGAGAAGTAAGTTGTCACCGACGTTTTCGAACCGTGATACATACGTTATGACCTGCGATAACGCATTACCGCACACCTCCTGATGTGTTCCCGGTAACGCAACGGGTGATGAGCGTCGCAATCGTCATTCTTGACGGACGCCCGGGTCGGTTCCGTAGCGTCCTGTCTCGGTCGACGACAGTTGGCCGACAATGACCCCTGGCCGGTTGCGCCCAACCCTGCCCAGCCAGCCAGGAGCCATCGAGAGGAATCAGCATCGGGCAGGGGTGGGGGAACCAATTTCCGGCGTGGAAACACGCCAGCGGGATTCATTCGGTGGGAACCGTCGGGTGCGTACAGCACCCGAAACCCGGCAGCTAACCCTGGAAGCGCGGTGTGGAGAGAGTTATGACCCGATCTCGAGACAACTCCCACACGCGGATCGTGAGCGTGCGGAACCTGGCTCGTGTCGCAGTCGCCGGCGTCGTGGTGGCCGGCACTCCCCTCATCTTCGGCGGGACCGCGAACGCCGCGTCGGACAGCACCTGGGACCAGATCGCCCAGTGCGAGAGCGGCGGCAAGTGGAGCACCAGCACCGGTAACGGCTACTCGGGCGGCCTGCAGTTCTCGCCGTCCACCTGGCGTGCCTACGGCGGCCACGGCAGCGCCCACGGCGCCAGCAAGGGCGAGCAGATCAAGGTCGCCGAGAAGGTTCTCGCCGCTCAGGGCTGGGGCGCGTGGCCGAGCTGCTCCAAGAAGGTCAGCGCCAAGGGCGGCTCCTCGTCCTCCGCGCGCACCGTCTCGAAGTCCACCAGCGGCTCGAAGTCGTCCCGCACCGCGCTCAAGAAGACGGTGAGCGACGCCGAGAACTCCTCGTCGCAGTCCTCGGACGACAGCGGCAGCGACGACGACTAGGCCGTCGTCCCTCGGGCGCCACGCGCCCGTGGTCCCGGCCCGGCGCTCCGGCGCCGGGCGGTGGACGTCTCCCGCGGGCCTCGTCGCCCGCGGCACGAGGGAACGGCCCGGAGGGTGCCAACGACCCCCTCCGGGCCGACCCGCGTGTCGGCCCACCACCAGCGGGCTTCGGCCGAACGCCCGCAGCCGAACACTCCGGTGACAACCGTTGCATTCGGGGACGTCTGCCCCGCGGCCCGAACAATTTCCGGAAGACAACCGTTTCTTCCCGGTCCGAGTGGTCTCGGAGTAGTCACGGCAATTTTTCTTGCGGGTTAAGAATGCGTCAGCGAGTAACCGGGACCACACATCCGGTCAGGGGCAGTTGACCCACTCGTCCGTTCCGTCGGCGAAGACCTGACGTTTCCAGATCGGAAGCTCCCGCTTCACCTCGTCGACCAGCTCCGCGCAGACCGCGAACGCGCGGCCCCGGTGGTCGGCGGCGACCGCGCAGGCCAGCGCCACGTCGCCGATCCGCAGCGGGCCGATCCGGTGGCTGACCGCTATGGCGCGCACCCCGTCGGCACGTCCGGCTATGCGATCGGCCACCTCCTGGATCACCCGCTGCGCGCTGGGGTGCCCGCTGTACTCCAGCTCCCGCACCTCGCGCCCGCCGTCGTGGTCGCGCACCACGCCGGCGAAGGTCACCACGGCGCCGGCGGCGGCGTGCTCCACGAGCTCACCGTGCTCGGCCACGTCGAGGGAGTGCTCGACGACCTCGGCACGCAGCACCCTCGTCCGGGTCGCGGTCACCGGTGATCCCCTCCGCGCAGCTGGTCCACGGCGTGGTCCAGCACTCCGTCCAGCACCCGCAGCCCGTCCCGCACGCCGCCGGTGGACCCCGGGAGGTTCACCACCAGCGTCCGGCCGGCCACCCCGGCCAGCGCACGGGACAGCACGGCGGTGGGCACCGAGGGCGCCCCGGCCACGCGGATCGCGTCGGCCAGCCCCGGGACCTCGTAGTCCAGCACGCGCTCGGTGACCCCGGGCGTGGCGTCGGTCGGCGAGATGCCGGTGCCGCCGGTGGTGAGCACCACGTCGGCCCCGTCCCGGACCGCGGCCCGCAGTGCCTCCCCCACCGGCTCGCCGTCGGGCACCACGGTGGCGTCGGGGCAGTCGAAACCGCGCTCGCGCAGCCACTGCACGATCAGCGGGCCGCCGCGGTCGGGATAGACACCGGCGGCGGCCCGGTTGGACGCGGTGACCACCCGGGCGGTGCGCGGGCGGGCGTCGGGAGCGGGCCGGGGAGCGCTCGCGGACATCAGCGGCCCTCCGGCCGGGTCCAGCTGCCGGTCTTGCCGCCGTCCTTGCGCTCGACCCGGACAGCGTCCAGCACGGCGGCCGGGTCGACCGCCTTGATCATGTCGTGCAGCGTCAGCCCGGCCACCGTGACGGCGGTGAGCGCTTCCATCTCGACACCCGTGCGGTCCGTGGTGCGGACAGTGGCGGTGATACGCACGCTGTCCGGCCCCGGTTCCAGCTCGACGGTGACCCCGGTGATCGCGATCGGATGGCACAGCGGCACCAGGTCAGGGGTGCGCTTGGCACCCATGATCCCGGCGATCCGGGCGGTGGCCAGCGCGTCGCCCTTGGGTAACCCGTCACGGCGGAGCAGCTCGATGACTGCCTCGGTGGTCCGCAGCACGCCGCTGGCCACCGCGGTGCGCGCACCGGGCGACTTCTCCGAGACGTCCACCATGCGCGCGTCACCGGCCCGGTCGACGTGTGTCAGCTCCACGGAAACGACACTACGTCCGCGCGTCCCCCCGGTGCCCGCCGGGAGGCCCCCGCCGGCACTCGACGGGGGGTCGAGACTTGCTGTGACGTGCACCACAATCAAGCAACGACCGTTTCGTTCCCGTGCCGTGTCTCGTTTGTTACCAAGTTAGGCCTGAGCTGCACTGACGGGCGATCCGTCGACTCCGCGCCGTCACCGTCAGGTGCCGGGCGGGTGAAAATCCGGGCTTTGCGATCCCGGACACGTCGCCTAGCGTCATCGCCGGCCCGCCACCCCCAGCTAGTTCGGCGGCCCCGGTGCCCGCCGCGCGCTCCCCTGTCCAGTGGCACCGGCCCCCGAGAACGAAGCGTCGGACAGGGACGGGAGAGCCTCGCCGCACGGCGGGCAGCCACCAGCTCCCCGGTGGTCTCCCGGGTCGCGCGGACCGTGGAGATGGTCATGCCCGCCCTGCCGCCAGCCGGACCGTCGTCGCGCCGAGGCCGCCACCGCAAGCCCGGCAACGCCCAGCGCACCCTCGCCAAGACCGCACTGGCCGCCTCGGTCGTCGGGATCCCGCTGGCCACCGCCGGACAGGCGGAGGCCGCGCCGGACAACGTCTGGGACCAGGTAGCCAAGTGCGAGAGCGGCGGCAACTGGCAGATCAACACCGGCAACGGGTTCCAGGGCGGGCTGCAGTTCACCCAGTCCACCTGGCGCAGCTTCGGTGGCTCCCAGTTCGCCTCGTCGGCCAACAAGGCCTCCCGCGAGCAGCAGATTGCGGTGGCGGAGAAGGTGCTCGCCGGGCAGGGCTGGAACGCGTGGCCGGTGTGCTCGCGCAAGGCGGGCGCCCGGGGCAGCTCGGCCACCCCCCGGGTGGTCACCGCGAAGGGCCCGGTCGCCTCCACCGGGACGAAGAAGGCCGCCGGGACGAAGAGGACGGTCGGCAGGAAGCCCGCCGCGACGGCCGTCCCGGTCCCCGCCTCCACCGGCCGGCACGCGCTCAAGCCGGTCCCGAAGGCCACCCCGCTGGGCGGCGGGCTGCCCGGCGCGCGCAACCCGGTCGTGCCGGCGTCCACCCGGCTGCCCGAGCTGGTCGGCCGCACCGCCCCCACCCCCGCCGCGCCGTTGAGCGCGATGGCCCTCGCGCTCACTCCGGGGCCGGCCGCCGGTACGCCGGTCAAGGACGTCGCGGACAGCGTGCCGGTCGCGCCGGCGGGCGCGCTGTCCGCCCCGCGCGCGGCCGCCGCGCCGGCTCCGGCCCGGCCCTCGGCCGCCACGTCGCCGGCCGGCCCGCCGTCGCTGCCCGCCCAGCCGCCCGCCGCGACCGCCCCGGCGGTGCCGGCCGCCGCCCCGGCGGTGCCGGCCGCCGGCCCGGCCGTCCCGGCACCCCGGACCTACCAGGTGCGGGCCGGCGACACCCTGTCCGGCATCGCGGCGTCCCAGCAGGTACCCGGAGGCTGGAAGTCGATCTACGAGGCCAACCGGGCCGCCCTGAACGGCGGCGCGAACGTGATCAGGCCGGGCCAGACGCTCACGGTCGGCTGACGGTCCGGACGGGCTAGCGGTCCGGGTCCGCCTCGGCGGCCTCCCGGACCGCGCGGGCGACCTCGCCGGCCACCGACTGGTCGAACACGCTGGGGATGATGAACGACGGGTTCGGCTCGGTGACCACCGCGCCCAGCGCCGCGGCCGCCGCCCGCAGCATGTCGCCGGAGATCCCCCGGGCCTGGGCGTCCAGCAGGCCGCGGAACACCCCGGGGAAGACCAGCACGTTGTTGATCTGGTTCGGGTAGTCGGACCGGCCGGTGGCCACCACCGACGCGTACTGGCCCGCGACCGCCGGGTCGACCTCCGGGTCGGGGTTGGCCAGCGCGAACACCACGGCGTCGGAGTTCATCGTCTTGAGCTCGTCCTCGCCGAACAGGTCGGGGGCGGACACCCCGATGAACACGTCGGCGCCGACCAGCGCGTCGGCCAGCGAGCCGGAGCGGCGGTCGTTGTTGGTGTGCTCGGCGATCCAGTTCAGGTTCGGGTCCGACTCGAGACCGGAGCGGCCGGGGTGCACGATGCCGTCGACGTCCACAGCCAGCACGTCGCCCGGCCCCTCCGGCCGCATCAGCCGGATGATCGCCGACCCCGCGGCGCCCACCCCGCACACCACCACCTTGCAGTCGGCCAGCGCCTTGTCGACCACCCGCAGCGCGTTGCGCAGCGCGGCCAGGACCACGACGGCGGTGCCGTGCTGGTCATCGTGGAACACCGGGATGTCCAGCGCCTCGCGCAGCCGGGCCTCGATCTCGAAGCAACGCGGCGCGGCGATGTCCTCCAGGTTGATCCCGCCGTACACCGGGGCGATCGCCTTGACCGTGGCGATGATCTCCTCGGTGTCCTGGGTGTCCAGGCACACCGGCCAGGCGTCCACCCCGGCGAACCGCTTGAACAGCGCCGCCTTGCCCTCCATCACCGGCAGCGCGGCGGCGGGGCCGATGTTGCCCAGCCCGAGCACGGCGGAGCCGTCGGTGACCACCGCGACGGTGTTGCGCTTGATGGTCAGCCGGCGCGCGTCCTCGGGGTTCGCCGCGATCGCCCGGCAGATCCTGGCCACCCCGGGGGTGTAGGCGCGGGACATGTCGTCCCGGGTGCGCAGGCTGACCTTGGGGGTGACCTCCAGCTTGCCGCCCAGGTGCACGAGGAAGGTGCGGTCGGAGACCTTGCGCACCTCCACCCCGGGCAGCGCGCCGAGGGCCTCGGTGATCTGCTGGGCGTGCTCCTCGTTCAGCGCGTTGCAGCTGATGTCGATCACGATGTGGTCCGCCCGCGCGTCCACCACGTCGAACGCGGTGACGACGCCGCCGACCCTGCCGACGGCGGCGGCCAGGTCGCCGGCCGCGCTGGCCGACGGTGGGGCGGAGACTCGGGCGGTGATCGTGTATCCGGGACCTGGTACGGGCACGGGCGTCAGCCTACGACTCCCGGGAACCCCGGGTGGTGGTCACGACCGGAGGAACTCGCGCAGCGCCTCCGGGGTGTCCACGTCGCGCGGGTCGGCCAGGTCGCCGCACTCGACGAGGCGCAGCGCCGGGTGACCTGCCAGGTAGTCGCGCGCGCCGGCGTCGCCCCGGGCGGCGGCCAGCACGCCGGGCCAGTGCGACCGCCCCAGCAGCACCGGGTGCCCCGGCCGCCCGTCGTACGCGGCGCGCGCCAGTACGTCCGGCCCGAGCGCCGCCGAACCGGGCAGGACGGAACCGGACGCGACGGAACCGGACGCGGCCGGGCCGTCAGCCGCGGAACCGGTGTACCCGGCCGCGACCATGCGGGCGACCGCCGCCGCGCCGACACCGGGCAGGTCGACCAGGTGCACCAGCGCCGAGGTGACCCCCGGCAGCCCGTCCAGCGCCCCCAGCCCGGCCCGCAACGAGGCGCCCATGCCGTCCGCCCAGTCCTCGGCGGTCACCGCGCGCACGTCCGCCGGCAGCAGCGCCGCCACCTCGCCGGCCGCCGCCCCGAGGACGACGAGCAGCGGGGCGCACCCGCCGTCGCGCAGCACCTCGAGCGCGCGGGACACCAGCGGGCGGCCGGCCAGCTCGACCAGCGCCTTGGGCCGGCCCATCCGTCGGCCGGCGCCGGCGGCCAGCAACAGCCCGGCCGGCCGGGGGTCGCGCTCCGGCGTCAGCGGTTGATCTCGGTGACGGGATGCACGTAGGGCACGGAGTCCAGCGGGAACTCCAGGTCCCCGAACGGGGACATGGAGCCCTGGACCGGCGACGCGAGCTCGCTCACCGCGTGGTCACCGTCGGGCAGCTCCGGCCAACTCGGGTCGATGTGATCATTGCCAGCCGGCTTGGCCACCGTCTCCTCCTGGGTCGTCATGTTGGGCACCAGGCTACCGTGGACAGGATGGCCGGCACCTCCCTGCTCGACTGGCTGCGCACCCAGGACGACGACACACTGACCACGCTGCTGCGGTTGCGCCCCGATCTCGCCGTGCCCCCGCCACCGGACCTGACGGTGCTGGCTACCCGCGCCGGCATCCGTGCGTCGGTCAACCGGGCCTGCGAGAACCTGGACACCGTGACGCTGGCCGTGCTGGAGGCCCTGGTCGTGGCCGGTGCGGACGCCGGCCCGGTACCGCCGAAGCAGGTGGAGATGCTGTTCGGCCGCCAGCTCACCCGCGCCCGGGTGGCCACCGCGCTGGATGCGCTGCGCGCGCGGGCGCTGGTCTGGGGCACCCGCGAGCTGCGGCTGGTGCCCGCCGCGCTGGACGTGGTGTCCCGCTACCCGGCCGGGCTGGGCCGCCCGGTGGAGGCGCTGGCCGACGCGGACGTGGTGCGCAAGCTGCTCGACGAGTCCCCACCGGAGGAACGGCGGGTGCTCGACGCGCTGGCCGGCGGCCCGCCGATCGGGCGCAGCCGGGAGCCGGGTGCCGGGCCGGTGCAGCGGCTGCTGTCCCGGGGCCTGCTGCTGCGGGTCGACCCGGAGACGGTGGAGCTGCCCCGCCAGGTCGGGGTCGCCCTGCGCGGGAGCAGCCCGCTCGGCCGGCTGGTCAGCGGCGAGCCGAAGCTGGGCACCCTCGACCGGGGCACCGCCCGGGTGGACGGCACCGCGGCCGGCGCGGTGCTCGACCTGCTGCGCCGGGTGGACACGCTGCTGGCGAGCTGGTCGGCGGAGCCACCGGGTGTGCTGCGCTCCGGCGGGCTGGGCGTGCGGGAGCTGCGCCGGACGGCGAAGGACATGGACGTGCAGGTGTCCGAGGCCGGCCTGATCGTGGAGCTGGCGGTCGCGGCCGGGCTGGTCGCCGACTCCGAGGGCGCCGGCTCGGCCACCGCGGGCTCCGAGTGGGTGCCCACCACGAACGCCGACCTGTGGGCCGCGGGCGGCCCCGAGCAGCGGTGGCTGGCGCTGGCCAGGGCCTGGCTGGACCTGCCCCGGCTGCCCGGGCTGATCGGCCAGCGCGAGGGCGACAACCCGGGCGACCGCATCCTCGGTCCGATGGCCGACGAGCTCCGCCGCCCGCTCGCCCCGCGCGACCGTCGGCGGGTGCTGGCCGCGCTGGCCGAGCTGCCGGCCGGCTCGGCGGTGGACGAGGTGGCGTCGCTGACCGCCGTGCTGGCTTGGCGCGCGCCCCGGCGCGGCGGGCGGCTGCGCGACGAGGTGGTGACCTGGACTGTGGCCGAGGCGACGCTGCTCGGTGTGGTGGCCCTCGGGGCGCTGTCCGGCCCGGGCCGGGCGTTGCTGGACGCGGGCGACCCGTCCACCGCCGCCGACACCGCCCCGGTGCTGGCCGCGCTGCGCGACGCGCTGCCCGAGCCGGTGGACAAGGTGCTGCTGCAGGCCGACCTGACCGCGGTGGCGCCCGGCCCGCTGCGCGCCGACGTGGCCGAGGAGATGGCGCTGGTCGCCGACGTGGAGTCCGCCGGCGGGGCCACCGTGTACCGGATCACCGAGTCCAGCATCCTGCGCGCGCTCGACGGCGGGCGGGCCCCGGCCGAGCTGCACGAGCTGTTCGCCACCCGGTCGGCCACCCCGGTGCCGCAGGGGCTGAGCTACCTGATCGACGACGTGGCCCGGCGGCACGGCCGGCTGCGCGGCGGGGCGGCGCGGTCGTTCCTGCGGGCGGACGACGAGGTCCTGGTGACCGAGGTGCTCGCGCACGCCGCCGCGGAGTCCTGGGAGCTGCGCCGGATCGCGCCGACGGTACTGGTCAGCGAGCTGCCACTGGTCAACCTGCTGGACGGGCTGCGGGCCGCCGGGTTCAGCCCGGCCGCCGAGGACGGCGACGGCGCGCTGCTCGACCTGCGCCCGTCCGGCCGGCGCATCCCGGCCAAGCCGCGCGCCGCCCCGGCCCGTGCCGCGCTGCCGGTGCCGGACGACACGCAGCTGCGCGCGGTGGTCGCCGCCGTGCGCGCCGGCGACCGGGCCGAGTCGCTGCGCCCGGCGAACGCGGTCCGTGGCTCCGCCGGCGGGGACGGCGTGCGGAACGCCAACTCCGCCACCCTGGAGCTGCTGCAGGCCGCCGCCCGGCAGCGGCGCAGCGTGTGGATCGGCTACGTCAACTCGCTCGGCGTCGCCAGCCGGCGCATCGTCGAGCCGGTCAGCGTCGGCGGCGGGGTGCTGGAGGGCTACGACCGCGCCCAGGGCGACCTGCGCCGGTTCATGCTGCACCGGATCACCTCGGCCGCCGTGGTGGAGCCCTCGGGCGGTTCCGACGGCCCGGACGGTCCCCCGGACGAGGCCCCCGAGGACTGAGGCGCCCGCCCGTCGCCAACCCACCGCCGGTACTGGGCGCGGGTTACCGGGCGCGCGCGATCCAGTACTGCATCGCGTGCTCCACCAGCCCGATCAGGGTCTGCTTGGTGGAGTCCCGGTCGCGGGCGTCGCAGCACACCATCGGCACGTCCGGGCTGATCGCCATGGCCTCGCGCACGTCCTCCACGGCGTGCGTGAGCACCCCGTCGAAGCAGTTCAGCCCGACCACGTAGGGCAGCCCCCGGTCCTCGAAGAAGTCCACGGCGGCGAAGCAGTCGGCCAGCCGGCGGGTGTCCACCAGCACCACGGCACCGATCGCGCCGCGCACCAGGTCGTCCCACATGAACCAGAACCGGTGCTGGCCGGGCGTGCCGAACAGGTACAGGATCAGGTCGGAGTCCAGCGACACCCGGCCGAAGTCCATCGCCACCGTGGTGGTGCGCTTGTTCGGCGTCTGCTCAAGGTTGTCCGTGGCGGCGCTGGCCTCGGTCATCACCGCCTCGGTGGTCAGCGGGACGATCTCCGAGACCGATCCCACGAACGTCGTCTTGCCCACACCGAAGCCGCCCGCGACGACGATCTTCGCCGACGTCGTTGCGGCCGTGGCCACGGCCTTGGACGGCCTAGAGACGGCGGAGTCCACTCAGCACCCTTTCCATCAACGCAAGGTCCGGCACGTCTCCGTTGCCGCTGACCGTCTGATGCACCACGACGAGGCCGAGCCCTGCCATGTCGCCGAGCAGCACCTTCGCCACTCCCAGCGGCACGCCCAGCAGGGCGGCCACCTCGGCCACCGAGCGAGCCTGCTCGCACAGCTCGGCCACCGACCGGTGCTCGAACTGCAGCAGCCCGAGCTGGTCGCGGCCCCGTCCGCTGGTCGACACCAGCGTCTCGATCTCCATCGCGTAGCCGGACCGGGTCCGGCCCCTGGTCCACGCGTACGGGCGGACCGCCGACGATCCGGGCCCGTCCAGCAGCAGCGGTTCCGCGTCGGTCGGGCCTTCCGGAGCGGTCATGAACCTGCCGGGACGGTGCCGGTCCGGCCCGGACCGGTCCGCATCATGGTGCGCCCCGTACTGGTCGGGCGGATACTGGTCGGCCGCGTACTGACCCGTCCCCCGCGGCCCGGTCCCGTGCTGGCCGGTCCGGTACTGGGCGGTCCCGTACTGGGCGGTCCCGTACTGCCCGGTCCCGTACTGCCCGGCGCCGTGTTGGCCGGTCCCGTGCTGGCCGGTCCCGTACTGCCCGGTCCCGTGCTGGCCGGCGCCGCGCTGGCCGACTCCGTGCTGTTGGTCGGTCGGCGGCCGGTCCCGGCCCGGCTCCTCGTCGGTCGGCTCCGGGTCGGCCTCGTCCTTGCGGCGGCGGCCCCACCTGCGACGACGGTTCGAACGGCCGCTGTCGAAGGTGAAGCCGTTCATCACGTCGGCGAACGTCGGGTCGGCCGACCGCCGCTCGTCCTCAGGTCCGGTTGTCATCGCCGCTCACCGCCTCGACACGCCTAGCGACCCAGCGAGCCCTGCAGCTCGGCCCGCAGCTGCGGGGTGAGCAGCTGCCCGACCCGGTCGACCAGCAACGTCATCTCGTAACCGATCAGCCCGATGTCGCAGGTCGGCGAGGCGAGCACGGCCAGGCAGGACCCGTCGCTGATGGACATCAGCAGCACGATGCCGCGCTCCATCTCGACCACGGTCTGCACGACACCGCCCGCCTCGAAGCAGCGCGCGGCGCCCTGGGTCAGGCTGACCATGCCGGAGGCCACCGCCGCGAGCTGGTCGGCCCGGTCCCTCGGCAGCCGCGCCGACGCGGTGAGCAGCAGCCCGTCGGCGGACACCACCACGGCGTGCGCCACCCCGGGCACCCGCTCGGCGAAGTTGGTCACCAGCCACCCGAACTGGCTGGGCTGGTTGGCCGGGGCTGTCACGGGCTCTCCTCCCGGTAGTTGTCCGTCGTGTGCCGGTTGCCCGGCGCGCCGGCCTCGGCGGCCTGGCGGTCCCGGTTCTCCCGGCCCTGTCGTACACCCTGCTGGTAGCTGGCCAGCCGGCCGCGGACCTGTTCCGCGCTCCGTGCCGGGATGGCGGCCGGCGGATCGATCGGCCCGCTCGAGCCCGGGATCAGGTTCGACCTGGGCCGCCGCTTGGGCAGGCCGGCCGGCGTCGTGCCCGGGGGCTCCTCCGGCTCCGGCATCGGGCGCAGCAGCGCCTCGCCGGAGCCGCCGAACCCGGTGTCGTCCCGGGCGTCGTCCGCCGGCGCCGAGCCCGAGCCGACGAACGGGTCCTGCCAGGCCGACAGCTCGCCGGCGTCCAGCCGGCGCGCGGCCAGCCCGTCGTCGCGGTCGCCGGTCGGCCAGTTGTCCTGGAACCAGGCTGACGCCATCTCCTCGAAGATCGGCGAGCCGCCGTTCGCGGCGGCTCCGGCACGCCGCCCCGTGCCACGGTCCCCGGCGCCGCGACGGC
>DASXJJ010000191.1:0-52558 GCA_036497465.1 Pseudonocardia sp.
GCCGCAGCCGGGACACCGCGAGCGCGGCCGTCGGGTCGGTGAGGTCGATCTCGTCCAGCGCCCCGTCGAGATGGTAGTTCACGTACGCGAGGATCGACTCGTCGAAATCGATCCCGCCGAGCCGCTCGATGCCCTCCGGGAGCCCGAGGATCTCGATCCCCTGCGGACACCCGCGCAGGACGGTGGCGTCGAAGGTGCCGCCACCCAGGTCGTATACGGCGACGACCTGGCCGTCCTGCAGCCGGCGGGAGGCCGCGTAGTGAGCCGCGGCCGCCTCGGGCTCGGTGACCGTCTCGGTGTCCGCCACCAGCCCCGCCGAGTACGGGACGTCCTCGAAAAGGCCCCTGCGGAACGGCCCCCAGTTCGCCGGGTGGGTGAGCACCACCCGTGACGGCGCCTGGCCCTCGAGCTCGCTGGCCTGCCGCAGGACATCGCTCAGCAGCGCGCCCAGCAGGCTCGTCGCGCTGTAGGACTCGCTGCCCAGCTTCACCGGCGTCGGGTCGCCGAGCCGCCGCTTGAACTCCCGGCCCACCCGCGACGGCGCGGTGATCGCCCTTCTGCGGGCCGCGTCGCCCGTGACGAGCACCCCGTCCTCACGGAGGTAGACGACCGCCGGGGCCACGACGGACCCGCTGGAGAGGGTCAACATCTCCACGGCGCCCGAGGGCCGCGCGATCGCCGCGGCGACGAATGTCGTGCCGAGGTCGACACCAAGGCTGTAGGTCACAACGCCTCCTCCGAGGCCGAAGTACAGGCAGCTGGAGTGCCCGCAGGTGCTGCGTCCCCCGGATGGGCGATATTAGTTCGATCGGGCCACGCAAGCTAGACCCGACGAGACGGTTCGGGTCGCCGCCCTCAGCGCGCCGTCCCGGCGACGCACCCTCCTGGCGGCGCTGGGGATAGCCCTACCTGGCTTGGGGGGACGACCCGGACATCGCGGGGGAGCGCCCCATCGTTCCGGCGGAGATCCGTTGCGAAGCTTCTTGCCGTCAGCCCGACCAGGGCAAACGCCCCGGCCAGGGTACGAGCGGGGTCCACACGAAGGAGAGGGACCATGAACAGCACCGGATTCCAGACACCGTCGGGAGGGCAGGATCTTCCGGCGTACGACCCCTCCATGTACGGGCCTCCGCCCCGCAACCCCAAGCGCCGGGATCCCTCCAAGCGCACCCAGATCACCGTGATGGTGGCCATCGTGGTCGCGCTCGCCGCAGTGATCGGCGGGGTGGCGGCCGCGGTGAAACCGACCAAGGCCTCGGCCTCGAGCGTGCGGCTGGAACCCACCTCCTTCGCGGGCGCCAGCCCGTTCGTGTCCCCGGTCGGTACGGACCAGGCCGGTGTCGTGGCCCCGGCCAAGACCGGCGGCGAGTTCTCCGGCGCCACCGCGGGGCTCTACTCCCGCAACCCCGAGGCACCCAGCTGCGACGGTCAGACCCTGGTCGCCGCGCTGCAGGCCGACGACCAGAAGGCCACCGCGTGGGCCTCGGCGCTGAGCATCCAGGCCGCGGACATCCCCGGGTTCGTCTCCAAGCTGACCCCGGTGGTGCTGCGCTCGGACACCTCGGTGACCGTGTTCGGCTACGACGCCGGCACGTACTTCCCCTACCCGGCGGTGCTGCAGGCCGGCACGGCGGTGTTCATCAACAGCTACGGCGAGCCGACGGTCAAGTGCTACAGCGGCAACCCGCTGGCCAGCCGCGCGGTTCCGTCCGGCGGGACGACGGTCGCGGCGAGCTA
Organism: Pseudonocardia sp.; assembly: GCA_036497465.1. Lineage (GTDB taxonomy): Bacteria > Actinomycetota > Actinomycetes > Mycobacteriales > Pseudonocardiaceae > Pseudonocardia. The sequence goes on from DASXJJ010000191.1 coordinate 1,738, forward strand.
CGTCGGCCCCAGCTGGGGATCCTTCTCCTCGTCGTCGGTCACGGTCGTCCGGCCGTCGACGATCGTGAACCAGACGTTCTGCACCGGTGGCAACGCGACCGGCGGAACCACCACCGGCGGCACCACCACCGGCGGCGCACCCGGCTCGACCACCACCGGCGGGAACACCACCGGCGGCACCACCATCGGCGGCGCGGGCTGCGTCATCACCGGCGGCGGCGCCGGTCCGATCCTGGACTGCAAGAAGAACCAGCAGCTGCCGGCCTGCCAGCCCACGACCACCCCGCCGGTCACCAACCCGACCCCGACCATCCCGTGTGACCCGGGTCCGTGCACCACCACGCCGGGCGAGACCACCAAGCCGGGCGAGACCACCACGCCGGGCGAGACCACGAAGCAGGGCGAGACCACCACGCCGGGCGGGACCACCACGCCGGGTGAGACAACCGTCCCGGCCGGGACGATCCCGTGCGACCCGGGTCCGTGCACCACCACGCCGGGCGAGACCACCGTGCCGGGCCAGACCACCGTCCCGGGTGGGACCACCGCGCCGATCGAGGGCGTCTGCCCCGACGGAACGGTGAAGCCCGCCGCCGGCTGCAAGGGGCTCGAGGCGCTCACCCCGGAGCAGACCGGCCACAGCGGCCAGGGCAAGAGCAAGCACCACCAGGAGGCGACCAACGGGACCGGGCAGGCGCCGGTCGTCCACCACCAGCCGACCAGGACGGCCAAGCAGGACACCGCCCAGCCGAAGGTGATCGAGGCGCCGAAGGAGGTCCAGGAGCCGAAGGTGGTCGAGCAGCAGACCGCCGCGACCACGGAGGGATCGACGAACTGACCCGGAACGCCGAACCCGGTGGCCGAGAGCCCGGATCCGCAGAGGATCCGGGCTCTTCGCCGTGCCGGGGCTCGCCTCCGGGCGCGGTCAGCCGCGCGCCCAGAGCCTGCGCAGCGCAGCCGCCACCCGGGCGGGCTCGGCCTGGTGCGAGGTGTTCAGGTGGTGCCGCCCCTCGTAGCGCTCGACCGTGCAGTCCGCGAAGACGCTCGCCAGCCGCTCGCCCATCGCCTCCCACCGGGCGTTGCTGAGCGTCCCGTAGCTGTAGTAGACGGGTCCCGCGTACTCCCGCAGCCGCGAGTGGTCGATGGTGGCGGACTCGACCGCGGGGATGGCCGCGGCGAGCCCGGCCGGGCGCTTGGCCATCTCCGGCGTGGACGGCGCCGGCGGGGGCGGGCTGATCTCGACCCCGGGACGGACCAGCTGCCGGACGAACGCCGCCATCCGCTGGTCCTCGGGCAGCTCGCCGAGCCGCTGCGCCGCGATGGCCGCGCGGTCGTCGGGGCTGAAGTCGGTGGCCGCCTCGTTGAGCGCGAGGCTCGCCACCCGCTCGCCGTGCCGCGCGGTGTAGGCGAGGGCGACGGCGCCGCCGATGGAGTGCCCGTAGAGGTGGAACCGGTCGTGGCCGCGCTCGGCGGCGAACCGGTCCAGCCCGTCCAGCTCGGTCTCCAGGCCGTAGCCCTCGGGCGGCTCGTCGCCGGCGTAGACCTCGAGCTCCTTGGTGACGACCTCGACGGACGGGTCGAGCTCGGTGAGGAGCGCGGCGAAGGCCACGTGCGCCGGCGTGGTGATGCCGGGCAGGAAGAGTGCGACAGTCATCCGGACCCTCCTCGGCCGCGCCGGCCGCCGGTCGTCGGTCCCGACACCCTAGGAGACCGGGCGGGGCAGCGCTGATCACGGAGCGTGGGTGACCGAGGAGCGGGCCGATCAACGAGAGGTGTGTGTCGATGGCCGACCCCGGGTCGTGGTGGCGCCGAGCGGTGATCTACCAGGTGTACATCCGCAGCTTCGCCGACGGCGACGGGGACGGGCTGGGCGACATCGCCGGCCTGCGTTCGCGGCTCGCCCACCTCGCGGACCTGGGCGTGGACGCGTTGTGGATCAACCCGTGGTACCCGTCGCCGATGGCCGACGCCGGCTACGACGTGGCCGACTACCGCGACGTGGAGCCCCGGTTCGGCACCCTCGCCGACGCCGAGGCGCTGCTGGTCGAGGCGCACGCGCGCGGCCTGCGCGTGCTGCTGGACATCGTGCCCAACCACACCTCCAGCCGGCACCCGTGGTTCCTCGAGGCGCTGGCCGGGGGACCCGGTTCGCCCGCGCGGGAGCGGTACCTGTTCCGGCCCGGCCGGGGCACCGACGGCGGCGAGCCGCCCAACGACTGGCGCAGCGTGTTCGGCGGCCCCGCCTGGACCCGGGTCAGCGAGCCCGACGGCCGGCCGGGGGAGTGGTACCTGCACCTGTTCGCGCCCGAGCAGCCGGATGTGGACTGGACAAACCCCCAGGTGCAGGCCGACTTCGAGGCCACGCTGCGGTTCTGGTTCGACCGGGGAGTGGACGGCTTCCGCATCGACGTGGCGCACTCGCTGGTCAAGCAGGCGGGGCTGCCCGACCTGGGCGGCCGGGTCCCGCCGGCCGGCAGCGGCCCCGACCACCCGCACTGGGACCGCGACGAGGTGCACGAGATCTACCGGGGGTGGCGCGCGCTGGCCGACTCCTACGACCCGCCGAGGGTGTTCGTCGCCGAGGCCTGGGTGGACCGCCCGGACCGGCTGGCCGCCTACGTGCGCGCGGACGAACTGCACACCGCGTTCAACTTCGACTTCCTGCGCGCGCCCTGGCTCGCGCCGGAGTTGCGGCGCACGATCGACACCACGCTGGCCGAGCACGCCGCCGTGGGTGCACCGCCGACCTGGGTGCTGTCCAACCACGACGTGGCGCGGCACGTGTCCCGGCTGGCCCGCCCGCAGGTGGCCGGCACCGGTTACGCGCTCGACGACCTGCTGGGCCGCCCGGCCGACCTGGCACTGGGCGAGCACCGGGCGCGCGCGGCGGCGCTGCTCATGCTCGCGCTGCCCGGTGGCGCCTACGTCTACCAGGGCGAGGAGCTGGGGCTGCCCGAGGTGGAGGACCTGCCCGACGATCTGCTCGCCGACCCGACCTTCGAGCGGTCCGGGCGCACCTCGCGAGGGCGGGACGGCTGCCGGGTGCCGATCCCGTGGTCCGGCGGGCGGCCGCCCTACGGCTTCGGTCCCGGCGGCGCCCCGTGGCTGCCGCAGCCACCGGACTGGGCGGGACACACCGTCGAGGCGCAGGCCGGCCGCCCGGGCTCGATGTTCGAGCTGTACCGGGCGGCGTTGCGGCTGCGCCGGGAGCACCCCGGGCTCGGCGACGGCTCGCTGAGCTGGTCGGACGCGCCGGCCGGCGCGCTCGCGTTCGCCCGCGCCCGCGGGTTCCGGTGCCTGGTCAACGTGACCGCCGATCCGCTGCCGATCCCAGACGGCACCCGGACGCTGCTGGCCAGCGGGCCGCTGGACCCCGAGGGGCGCCTGCCCCGGGACACGGCGGCCTGGCTGGACGAGACCTGACGGCGCGCCCGCCCGCCCGGTCCCGTCGACCGGTCAGGGCTCGACGACGACCTTGCCGAGCACACCGCGCTCGTCGAGCCTGGCCACGGCCTCGCCGGCCCGCTCGATCGGGAACCTGCCGCTGATCGGCGGGTCGACCGGGCCGCCGGTCAGGTAGGGCAGCAGCCGGTCCCACTCCTGGCGCAGGTAACCGGGCCGGGGCAGCGCGTAGGCGCCCCACCCGACGCCGCGCACGTCGATGTTGTTGAGCAGCAGGCGGTTGACCCGGACGGTGGGGATGTCGCCGGCGGTGAACCCGATCACCAGCAGCCTGCCGAGCGGGGCCAAGCTGCGCAGCGAGTCGGTGAACCGGTCGCCACCGACCGGGTCGACCACCATGTCGACGCCCTCGCCGCCGGTCAGGTCCTTCACCGCGTCCTTGAACCCGTCGGCCAGTACCACCTCGTGCGAGCCCACCGACCGGACGAACTCCGCCTTCTCCTCGGTGGACACCACGGAGATCGTCCGGGCCCCGAGCGCGTTGGCCAGCTGGATGGTGGCGGTCCCGATGCCGCCGGCGGCGCCCTGCACGAGCACCGTCTCGCCCTTCGCCAGGTTTCCCCGGGTGAGCAGCGCGAAGGTCATCGTCAGGTAGTTCATCGGGAGGCAGGCCCCGGCGGCGAATCCCACCTCGTCGGGCAGCGGGTAGACGTGCCGCGCGGTCACCGAGACCCGCTCGGCGAACGCGCCGACCGTGCTGGTGCCGGCCACCCGGTCGCCCGGGGAGAACTCGGAGCCCTCCGGCGCCTCCCGGACCGTCCCGGCGAACTCGCCGCCGAGCACGAACGGTGGCTCGGGCCGGTACTGGTACTTGCCCTGGCTGAGCAGCAGGTCCGGGAAGTTGACGCCGGCGGCCGCCACGTCGACGAGTACCTCCCCGTCCCCGCGCACCGGGTCGGGCACCTCGCCGGCCTCGATCGCTCCGGGGCCGTCCAGCCGCGTGACCTGCGCTGCGCGCACTCGTCCACCGCCTCCTCGCGTCGTCCGCGCCGCCGACCGGCCCGGTTCCGGCGAGCCTAGTCCGGGCGCGCCGGCCCGGTGCGGTGATCCGGTGTGGTGATCCGCCGGAGCCCGAGGCCGCGTGTCGGCTAGTGCTGGCGGGTCTGCTCGAGCACCCACGGGTCGGGCGCCTGGACGATCTCATTCGGGTCGGCGTCGGAGAACCACGGACCGCAGCCGTAGACCGCGTCGCACCCGCGGTGCGCGCCCGGGCGCGTCGTCGCGGGCGCGGCACGGTGCTTCGCCGCCGACCCGGTGGCCCTGGCGGCCGCGCCGGTGGCGGTCCTACCGGCCGCGGTGGCGGTGCCGCCGGTGGCGGCCGGGGGCGCGGAGGCGTGCTTCGGCGCGGCCCGGGGGCTCGCCGGCGGAGCCGGCACGGCCACCGGCGGCGCCGGCGCCGTGACCACGGCGGCGGGGGCGGCGGTCGCGGTCCCTGCGAGCGCGGTGGCGTCCGCGAGTCCGGCGACCGCCAGGGTGATCCCGAGGGTGGCCACCAGGGTGACCGGCACCGACACCGCGATCCGCCGCACGCTGAGCACGTTGTGCACGACATCCCCCGCCGACTCCCGCGGCCCGGTGCGGGCCGTCACCCGTCTGGTCGCTGGCCGGGGCCGTGGTGTTACGGATGTGGGTAGGTTCCCCGGCGGCGGGGTCACGCCGGGAGATCGACTGGCACCGGGTCGACCACGAGGTGCACGCCCACTTCAACCAGGAGCTCGGCGCGATGGGCGCCTTCCTGAGCGGCCGGGTGACCCACGAGCTGATGGCCGCCGGTGGTCATCGGCAGGGGCAGGCCGTTGTTCCGCCCGGAGGACGGGCGCTGGACCTGCGGCTCGACGGCGAGAGCAGCTTCGGCAACGGGGTCGTCCTGCTGCGCTACCGCCCGGCGAGCCGCTGAGGGCGGGCCGCTGACGGCCGGGCGCTGACGACCGGCCCGGGCTGTGGCGGAGCCGGGCCAGGGGAACCGGGCTAGGGGGAGAGGACGGTCCACACCTGGCCGGCGGCCAGCGTGAGCGGCTGGCCGTCGGGTCCGGTGTAGGTGGTTCCCTGTTCGGGTGCCGGCCGGGACCAGGTGGCCTGGAAGGTCTGGCCGTCGCGCAGGAACAGCGCGTGGCCGGTGCCGACCGTGTCGGCCACCGGCGACGGGTGGCCCGCCGCGTCGCGGATGCCGGAGCGCCGCGTCGGCACCTTCTGCACGATGACCGTCCCGGCTACCAGGCGCCGGTTGTCGGACATCGCGGGCCTGCCGTCGAGCGACACCAGCCACCGCTGCTGCGGGGCGGACCAGTCGAATCCGACCGAGGCGGCCGGGTAGCGCACCACCTGGTGGCCGCCGGGAGCACCACCGGGCGGGGTGGGGCCGAACTTCTGCTGCGAGGCAGGGGACCAGACGTCACCCCGGGGCAGCTTGGCCGGCCGGACGAACATGTTGTGCGGTGACGGCCGCTTCCCGTCCCGGAAGTACGCTCCGGGCGCCCGGGCCGCCGAGGCGTTGCGCACCGGGGCCTTGGCGATGCGCGGCAGCAGCGGTGGCGCGGCACCGGAGAAGGCGAACGCGGGCCGACCGTACTGCGGCAGGAACCGCAGGTCGGTCTCCCTGGCGCTGCGCACCGGCCCGACGACCGGTGGGAAGGTGGAGGCGAAGACGGCCGCGATCCGACTCGACCCGCCCTCGACCGGTTCGACGAACACCACGTCGGCGGCACCGAGCCCGACGGCGGGCCGGCCCTCCCGGGCGTTGTCGATCTTGATGACCAGCACCGGGGCGGCGGACGCGGGCGGCGCGGGCGGCGGTGGCGGGCCGGGCGGCGCGGTGGGCGTCGGCGGGGCCGGCGGAGCGGGCGGCGGCTCCGGGGCAGCGCAGGACGCCACGGCGCCCGCGGCGACGGCCGCGACCGCGACCAGCGCCGCCACGCGACGTCCCCAACGCGTCAACCCCGCTCCTCTCGACCGGTCGCCGTTCGGTCTAGTGCCTGTCCGGACGGCTGTCCACCGCTGGCCGCGCGGGGGTGCGACGCGTCTCAGGCCGGGGGCTGGCCGATGTTCACCATCCAGTCGATGCCGAAGCGGTCGGTGCACATGCCGAACTCGTCGCCCCACATCTGCTTCTCCAGCGGGACCGACACGGTGCCGCCCTCGGCCAGCGCCGCCCAGTACCCGCGCAGCTCGTCTCCGTCGTCGCCGCTGAGGCTGACCGAGATGTTGTGCCCCGGGTCATGCGCCATCCCGGTGGGGGTGTCCGCGCCCATCAGGGTGAACCCGGCGGTCGTCGCCAGCATCCCGTGCATGACCTTGGCGGCGTCCGGCGAGTCCTGCGCGCCGAACTCGCCGAAGGTGTTCAGGGTCAGGACACCGCCGAACACCTGCTGGTAGAACTCCATCGCCTGCCGGGCGTTGTCGGTGAAGCTGATGTACGGGTTGAGTCGTGAGGCCATGACGGTTCCTGCTCCTGGGCTGTCTGGTGGGCTGTCTGGTGGGCTGTCTCGTGGGCGACCCACGGTAGTGCCCCGGCGCGCCGCCGTCGCCGGATCGGCCGCCCCCTCCTACGATCGCCGGCGACACTGCCGAGCGCCCCGGGAGGTGGCGACCATCGAGCCGAAGGCGATGCCGCCGGCGGTCAGGGTGCCCGGCCTGCTCGCGGTGCGCGAGTACGTGGGCCAGGCCGAGGACGCCGCGGTGATGCTGCTGGAGATCCGCGCGTACTCGGAGGGCTGCCTGCTGGAGTTCGTGGTGGCCAGCAGGGGCGCGGTCGACGGGTCGCCCCGGTTCGACGTCGACATCACCGAGCCGGCCGAGACGGAACGCATCGTGAGCGGGCTGGACGACCCGGTCAGCGGCGGCACCCGGCTGTGGATCTCGCCGCTGCCGCCCACCGCGCCGTTCGTCCTGGTCACGAACTGGCCGGAGCTCGGGATCGACGGGCAGCGCAGCACCCTGGACGGCGGCGCCATCCGCCAGGCGGCCTGGGAGTCCTTCCCGCTGCTGCCGGCGTAGCCGCCGAGGCCGCTCACCCCGGCGAGACACGCCGTAGGAAGTCCAGGACCTCGGCGTCGAGGGTGTCGTGGAAGCGTGCGCGGTTGAAGCCCGGCGGGTCCCAGGACGGCGGGAAGGTCGGGGCGACCAGCGCCGCAGGGAACGGGCTCAGGAACGAGTAGTGCCCCGCGCCGGCCACCACCGTGTGCTCCACCCGGCGGCCGTCCGGCACGCCCGCGCGCACCACGTCGGCGTGCCAGGGCGGGGTGAGCCGGTCGTGCTCGGCGGTGAACATCCGGATCGGCAGGTTCACCTCGCCCAGCGCGCCCGGGTGGCCGAACCAGGCGGCGGCCGGGGCCAGCAGCACCAGCGCGGCCGCCCGGGGGTCCGGGACGACCGGGACCGCGCGGGCCTGCCGGTCGGCGGTCTCGCGGTCGAACGCCCGGGGCAGGCCACCCGCCGCCGCCAGCGCGGTGTACCCGCCGAGCGAGTGCCCGACCAGCGCGACCCGGCCCGGTTCCGGCGCGAGGTCGCGGTCGGTCAGCAGCCGGTCGACCACCAGCCGCAGCTGCCGGGGCCGCTCGGCCAGAAGCCTCGCGGTGCCGGCCAACGAGTTGTCGTCGCGGTTGTTGCCGGGGTGCTCGGGCAGCGCGACGACGTACCCGTGCCGGGCCAGGTGGGCGGCGAGCGTGCGGTGCAGCAGGGGGGAGCCGCCGCTGCCGTGCGAGACCACCACCAGCGGCCGGTCGCCGCCGGCCACCGGGGCGTCCGGAGCGACCTGTTCGGAGTACCGGCCGAGCGCCGTGGGCCGTTCCGGCGCCCGGGTGGGGTAGAGCACCAGCACCGGGATCGACCCGCCGCCGACCGGATCGGGGACCCGCTCGAGCCGGTAACCGGCGCGGCCGGTCGCCGGGGGAGCCATCCGGGCACCGTACCGGCGTGGCCGGGGCGGCACCGAGGGGTCGGCGGGCCGTGAACCTAGGCTGGCGGGGCGAGCGGCGGGCGTCGGAACGGGGGGAGCGCGGTGGACGGTGCGCTGATCTTCGACCTGGGCGGGGTCGTGGTCGACTGGAGCCCCCGCTACCTCTACGACCGGCTGATCGACGACCCGGCGCGGCGTGAGCGGTTCCTCGGCGAGGTCTGCTCGCCGGCCTGGCACGCCCAGCTGGACGCCGGCACCCCGCTGCGCGAGGCGGTCGAGCGGCGGTGCGCCGAGTTCCCCGACTGGTCCGAGCTGATCCGCGCCTACGCCGACCAATGGCAGGACATGTTCGCCGGTACCATCCCCGGCGCCGTGGAGCTGCTGGACGAGCTGCACGCGCGGGGCACCCGGTTGTTCGCGATCACCAACTGGCCGGCCGACACGTTCCCGGCCGCGCGGGAGCGGTTCCCGAGCCTGCGGCTGTTCGCCGACATCGTGGTCTCCGGCCGGGAGGGGCTGACCAAGCCGGGCGCCGAGATCTTCCGGCTGGCGTTGCGGCGGTTCGGGGTGCGGGCGGGGGAGTGCCTGTTCATCGACGACAACGCGGACAACGTGGCCGCCGCCGAGCGGCTCGGGCTGGCCGCGACCCGGTTCGTGGACGTGCCGACGCTGCGGGCGCATCCAGGGGTGGCCGCCCACCTGGCGGAGCGCGGCTGAGCGCGCGCCGGTGCGCCGGATAGGCTCGAGCGGTCCCGGTTCCGGTCAGGAGGCGCAGTTCGTGGAGCAGCACCCGCCCGAGCGCACGACCGGCGCGGATCCGGTGCCGACCTGGTTCACCGAGGCGCTGGCCGCGCCGGTGCGGGTCGACGAGGTCGCCGTGGACGGGGTGCCGATCCGGTACCGTGCCTGGGGCGAGCCGGGTGACGAGGGCCTGGTACTGGTGCACGGCGGGGCGGCGCACGGGCACTGGTGGGACCACATCGGTCCGCTGCTGGCCAGCACCGGTCACCGGGTGCTCGCGCTCGACCTCAGCGGGCACGGCGACAGCGGCCGCCGGGAGGCCTACGGGCTCGAGTCGTGGTCCGACGAGGTGCTGGCCGTCGCCGAGCACGGCGGCGCCGGGGCGGCCCCGGTGATCATCGGGCACAGCATGGGCGGCATGGTCGCGCTGCGCGCCGCGCTGCGTTTCGGCTCCCGGCTGGGCGGCATCGTGGTGATCGACACCCCGGTGCGCGACCTGTCCCCGGAGGAGCTGGCGGCGCGCCGTCGGCAGGCGTTCGGCCCCAAGCGCACCTACCCGAGCCGGGAGCGCGCGATCCGGCACTTCCGCCCCGTGCCACCCCAGCCCGGGGCGCTGCCGTTCGTGGTGGCCCACCTCGCCGAGCACTCGGTCGCGCCGGTGGACGGCGGGTGGGCGTGGAAGTTCGACCACCGGGTGTTCGGCGGGCAGGGCATCCGGCCCGAGCAGCTGGGGCAGGTGGACTGCCGGGTCGGGCTGTTCCGGGCCGAGCACGGCATGGTGCCCGAGGCGATGGGGCAGGACATCCACGACCGGATGGGCCGGATCGTGCCGGTGATCGAGATCCCGGCGGCCCACCACCACGTGCTGATCGACCAGCCGTTGGCGCTGGTCACCGCGCTGCGCACGCTGCTGGCCGACTGGCGGCACTCCACGCCGCTCGCCGAGCGGGCCGGCGGGGTCGGCGCGGCCGGGTAGCGGCGCCCGGCTGGCGGCGGCCGCTACACCAGTGGCCGGCCGGCGCGGATCCGGCGGCGCAGGTCGGCGAGGTAGGCGTTGAACGGGAACCGTCGCACCGCCGGCGGGCACCGCGACACCACCGCCCGCACCGCCCGGGTGAGCCGGTCGAACCGCCGCTGCCGGCGTTCGTCCCAGGGCAGCCGCATCTCCTCCCGGAACCGGGGCGGCAGGAACCCCGTGGTCAGGAAGAGGTCGAGCCGGCCGAACGCGAGCCGCACCGGGAACGGCAGGTGGCGCAGCAGGATCAGGTCGGTGAGGTAGCGGCGGACCGGTTCGTCGAGCCGGACCCGCGCCAGCCCGTCGGTCCAGTACCGGTCGAACGCCGCGAGGTCGGCCGGCCACCGGTCCGGAGGCACCTGCAGGGTCGTCCCGAGCACCGCGGCCTCCCGGTAGGCGGCCTCCCACGCCGCGTCGTCCAGCGGCGCGCCGAACCGCTCGTAGGCGTCCCTGAAGCCCACCCAGAGGCAGGCGGCCACCCACAGCTGCAGGTCGGGGTCGAACGCGCTGTACCGCAGGGGGCTGTCGGCGGTGGACCGCACCGCGGCGTGCGAGGTGTCCACCGCGCGCCGGTAGATCGTGCGTTCCTCGTCGGTGCCGAGCGCGGCGACGGCCAGGTAGCTGGCCGTGGTGCGGGCTCGCTTGATCGGGTGCAGCGTCGCCTTGCCACTGTCCACCCGGCTCTCCAGCACGCCGTACCCCACCCCGGGCCGGCACAGCTGCATGATCACGTTCGCCGGTCCGGCGAGCAGCCCGGCGCCGAGCAGGAGGTCACGGAACCGGACGGGCGGCGACGGGTCGCGTTCGGACGGCGTGGGCACGGTGCACACCTACCAGGAGACGGCCGGCTCGTGGTCGGACGCCACGCCGACGGTCAGCGGCGGGGCCGGTGGAAGCGCAGCCGGAGCGTGATCACGCCGGGGTCCAGCCCGAGGAGTTCGGCGATCATGTCGCGCGCGGCGGACTCCAGGTCGTCGAGGTGGGCGGCCCGGGTGAGTGCCTCGATCTCCGGCACGTACAGCACGAAGCCCCCGGACTCGGTCCAGGCCAGCACCTCGAAGCAACGCACCCGCTGATGGTCCACGGCCGGAGGCCGCTCGGGCTCGGATGTCCCCCGGCTGGCCGAGGTGCCGGTCAGTTGCCGGTCAGTTGCGGGCCGGCCGGGGGGCCGGGGTGCCCGCCCCGTCGGGTTCGGCCGCCGCGTCGTTGCGGTCCCCGGAGTCGGTGTCCTCGTCGGTGTCCCCGTCGTTGGTTCGCGGGTTGCCGCCGTTGTTGTCCCGCACCGTCGTGCAGCCCAGCAGGCCGCACTCCTGGTGCGTGCCGCCCCGGGTGGAGTCCTTCGGCGGCTTGCGGTCCTCCGACGGTGACGGGGTGGCCGAGGAGGACGCGCTGGGCGACTGGCTCGACTGCTCCTCCTTCGGGCTCTTCGCGGCGAACCCGTCGTACGGCCCGGTCTGCGCCGGCGGCGCCCCGATCGGCTTGTACGGGCCGAACGTGTGCCGGGAGTCCGACGAGGCGGAGGAGCCCGACGACGGGGCCTCGACGGCGTCGTCCATGTACGACTTCCAGATGTTGCCGGGCAGCATCGCCCCGTAGATCGGCTTGCCCTGCGCCGTCTTTATCGGGGTGTTCTGGTCGGTCCCGATCCACACCGCGGTCGAGATGTTCGGGGTGAACCCGGCGGTCCAGGCGTCGTTGTTCTCGTTCTCTATGTGCGACTGCACCGTGCCGGTCTTCGCGGCGACCGAGTCCCCACCGGGAAGGGTCAGCTTGTCGTAGGTCGGCACGCCCAGCATCGCCTCGGTGACGTTGCGCGCCACCTGCGTGCTGAACCGCCGGTCCTCCGGGCTGACCGCCTCGTACAGCACCCGGTCGTCCGACGTGGTGACCTTCGTGACCAGGTGCGGGGCGTGGTACACGCCGCCGGCGGCGATCGTGGCGTAGGCCGAGGCCATGTCCACCGGGGTGACCTCCCGGTCGCCCAGCGCGATACCGGCGTCCACGTTCTTCAGCGGGCTGAGGATCCCCGCCCGGTGCGCCGCGTCGGCCACCTTCTGCGGGCCGACCCGCTGGGCCAGCTCGTGGAAGATCACGTTGTTGGAGATCGTCATGGCCTGCTTGAGGTCGCACAGGTCGCAGGACGCCCCGTCGGAGTTGCGCAGCCCGGGCAGCGGCTGGCCCTTGAACTTGGTGCCCAGGCCGATCGGGTTGTCCTGGGTCAGCGCGGCGAGCAGCACGAACGGCTTGAACGTGGACCCGGGCTGCTTGGAGACCCTGGCGTAGTCCAGGCCCACGCCGTTGTCGCCGCCATAGTAGGCCAGGACCGCCCCGGTGTTCGGGTCGATGGACACGAGCGCGCCCCGCAGGTTCGGCGGCTGGCCGTCCATCTGCTTGTGCGCGGCGTCGACCGCGTCCTGCTGGGTCTTCGGGTCTATCGTCGTGGTGATCTTCAGGCCTTCCTGGTTGAAGTCCTGCTCACTGATCCCACGCTGCGCCAGCTCGTCCTTGATCGCGCCGAGGATGAGCCCCCGGTAGTCCGACGGGGTGCCGCCGGTGACCTTGCGGGACGGCACGGTGGCCGGGAAGCGGGCGGCCGCGCGGTCCTGCGGGCTCAGCCAGCCCTGCCGGACCATCCCGTCCATCACGAAGTTCCACCGCTCCGCCGCGTGCCGGGGGTTGATCGCCGGGTCCCACCGGGACGGCGACTGGATCAGCCCCGCGAGCAGCGCCCCCTCGGACGGGGTGAGCTGCGCGACGTTCTTGCCGAAGTAGGCCTGCGAGGCGGACTGGATGCCGTATGCGCTGCGGCCGAAGTAGATCGCGTTCAGATAGTCGGCGAGGATCTCGTCCTTGCTGTTCTGCTGGGAGATCTTCACCGCGATGATCATTTCCTTGTACTTGCGCCACAAGGAGTGCTCGTCGCCGACCAGGGTCTTCTTCACGTACTGCTGGGTGATCGTGGAACCGCCACCGCTGCCGCCGCGCAGCTGCCGCCAGGCCGCGCGGGCAATGCCCAGCGGGTCGAACCCGGGGTTGGTGAAGAAGCTTCGGTCCTCGGCGGACAGCACGGCGTGCCGGACGTGCATCGGCACCTGATCGATGGTGATCTTCGTCCGGTTGCCCTCGGCCGGGACGATCTTGGCGATCTGGCTGCCGTCCGCGTAGTCGATCGTGGCGACCTGCTTGTTGACCGCGTCGTCCGGGCTGGGCACCGAGAAGAACAGGTAGCCCAGCGCGAACAGCGTGATCGGCAGGACCACGAACAGCCCGACGACCGAGTAGCCGCCCATCCGAGCCCAGTACCAGGCCTTCTGCCGGGGCGTGTAGGTGGCGAGCTTGGCCTTGCGCCTGCGGAGGTAGGCCCGCGTGTACTCGGCGGCGGCGGAGGGCAGGGCGCTGACCGACGCCAGGTCGAACCCGCCGGGCCGGCGGCTCCGGCGCCCCTGGGGCGCGTCCTCGTCGTCACCGGCGTCGTCGGCCATCCGCGCGCGCCCCTCGGCGAGCAGCCGGGCGGCGGTGGAGTTGCCGGCGCCGGTGGAGCTGACGCCCGATCCGGCGCCCGACGTCCCGTCCTCGTCCAGCTCGTCGCGCCAGTGGTCCGGTTGCCGGTCGATCCAGCGGTCGGCGGGGGCCTCGTCGGCCGCGCGCCCGTTCCGCTGCTCGGTGGTGCCCGGCGTCGCGGCCCCCCGGACGCCCGTGGTCCCGGACGGGGTTCCGGTGGTTGCGCCGGCCGTCGGGTTCGCGGCGCCCGCCGCCGTACCGGCCGCGGCTGCTCCGGCCGCCGTGGCCGCGCCTCGTGCGGCACCCGTGCCCGCCCGGGGCGCGCCAGTGCGCGCCGGCGCGGCGCCGGCCTCACGACCCGGCGGCGGGGTGCCCGCGGAGCGCGGCGGCGGGGAGAACAGCGGGTTGTCCGAGCCGGCCGGCTGACCCGGACCGGGCCGCCCCTGGCCGGGCGCGCCCGATGTGCCGCCGGAAGCGCCGGGCTGACCGGGCTGGCCGGGCTGACCGGGCTGGCCGGGCTGGCCGGGCTGGCCGGGCTGGCCGGGCTGGCCCGGCTGACCGGGCTGGCCGGGCTGGCCCGGCTGACCGGGCTGCGCCTGGCCAGGTGTGCCGGGCCTGCCGCCGGAGCCGTCGGGCTGCCCCGGGTGGCCGGGACGGCCCGCGGGCGGGGCCGGGACCCGGCCCTGGGGCGGGACGCCGTTCGGCGGAAGCCCGGACGGCGTGCCGCCGTTCGCCGGGGCACGGTCGCCCTGCGCCGGGCGCGCGGGCGACCGGCCGTTCGCGGGGGAGCGACCGATCGAGGCGTGGCCGCGCGCCGGTGGCTGGCCGTTGGGTGCCTGGCCGTTTGGTGGCTGGCCGTTGGGTGGCTGGCCGGTCGCCGGGGGCCGCTGGCCGTTCGCCGGCGGGCGCTGGCCGGCCGGCGGGCGCTGGCCGTGGCCCGCGCGGCCGTTCGGGGGCTGGCCGGGGCGTGCCGGTTGCCCGGACGGCGGTCCGTTCGGCGGGCGGCCCTGCCCCGGCGGGAGACCCCGCCCGGGGCGCTGGGCGCCCACCGGTGGGCGGCCGTTCGCCGGTGGCTGGCCGGGTGCCGGGGGCCGGCCCTGGACCGGGGACTGCCCGCCGGCCGGGCCTCGGCCCTTGGCGGCCGGCCCGTTGGCGGGACGGCCGTTGGTGGGGGCACCCGGCGGCCGGGAGCCGTCGAAGGAGATGCGGCGCCCGGGCGTGCCGGTGCCGGCCCGGGCGGCCGAGTCGTCCGGCTGGTCCCGGCCGTCGCGGTCCCGGTCCGGGTCTGGCGGCACCGGTACGTGGTGCCGACCGGGCGGCCGGGGCGGCGGCCCCGACGGCCCAGCGTGTGTTCCAGACACCCGAGGGGCCTCCCACCTCTTGCTTCGGCAGTGTTCGCGCCCGCCGATGGGTAACGGCGGTGACGCGAGGTCCGGCGGACCAACGGCGCGCCTCGTCGCGGCGATGCGGGCTAGGTGACAAACTCACCCGTTTGGCCGCGCTGGCCGGTGACCGACGGTCGTTCCTGCTGGATCGACGACTACTGACGGTGAGGCCGCGACCTAACCTTCGCGTAACCTCGTGACCGATCATCGCGAACGCCCGGGAGCCGGGGTGGAAGGGGTGGCGCACGTGCGCGCTGGAACGGTGCCGGCGGTGCTGGGCGGGCTGGGGGTCGGGGCGGTCGCGGGGGCCTACCGGCCGATGCTGCGCCGCTGGCCGCTGTCCATGATCGGGGCGCTGCCCAGCGCGTTCGCCTCCGAGACGCCGGCGCTGGTGGCCGGGGTGCAGGCGGTGGCGGCCGCGTCGGCGCTGCGCGGCGAGGGATGGCGGCGGGCGGCCGGGGTCGGGCTGAACGCGGCCGCGCTGGCCGGGCTCGCCGGGTTGGCGGGCGACGCCCGGCGCTCCGGGCGCGCGCTCTCCGAGGCGCTCGCCCAGACCGGGTTGCTGCCGCCGGGGGAGCTGCCGGCCCGCCGGCCGGCCGGGGTGCTGCAGGGCCATCTGGCCCGCCGCCGCTACCGGCGGGTGGCGGACATCAGCTACAGCGAGCATGGTCCGTACGGCACCCTGGACGTGTGGCACCGGGCGGACCTGCCGTCCACCGGACGCGCGCCCGTGCTGCTCCAGGTGCACGGCGGCGCCTGGACCATGGGCGACAAGCTGAACCAGGCCGAGCCCCTGCTGGGTTACCTGGCCGAGCGGGGCTGGGTGTGCGTCACGGTGAACTACCGGCTGGCGCCCGCGCACCGGTGGCCGGCGATGGTGGTGGACGTGAAGCGGGCGATCGCCTGGATCCGGGAGTACATCTCCGGGCACGGCGGTGACCCCGACTTCGTCGCCGTCACCGGCGGCTCGGCCGGCGGGCACCTGGCCGCGCTGGCCGCGCTGAGCGCCAACGACCCCGACTACCAGCCGGGCTTCACCGAGATCGACACGACGCTGCGGGCCGCCGTGCCGCTGTACGGCGTGCACGACTTCACCGAGGACCACCAGGGCCTGTTCGCGCTGCTCGAGGGTAAGATCATGGAGTCGACGATGGAGGTCGACCCGCGCACCTGGCGGCAGGCCTCACCGGCGCTGCGGGTCGGCCCGGAGGCGCCGCCGTTCCTGATCGTGCACGGCTCCACCGACGCGATCGTCGGCGTCCGGCAGTCCCGGCTGCTGGCCGCCGCGCTGCGCGAGCGGTCGCCGGCCCCGGTCGGCTACGCGGAGCTTCCGCACGCCCAGCACGGCTTCGACGGGCTGCCCACCGCGCGGACGGCGTACACCGTCGACGCGGTGCACCGGTTCCTCGCCGCGGTGCACCGGGACTACCGGTCCGGAGCAGGGGAAACCGGGCGGAACCGGGCGACGGCGGCTCGATAGCATCGAGGGGTCCGCCCGAGCGCGGACCTGCCGACCCCAACCGAGGAGTTCCCGTGTCCGGTCCCGTGTCCCGTCCCGTGCCAGCCCCTGTCCGGGTGCCGGCCGGCACGACTGCCGGCTCGGCGGTCCGGGAGGCGGGCCTGCCGACCAGCGGCCCGGAGGCGGTCGTGGTGGTCCGCGACCTCTCCGACGGTGCCGGCGGCGCGCTGCGCGACCTGGCCTGGGCTCCGGAGGCCGACCTCGACGTGGAGCCGGTCGCGGCCGACACCGACGACGGTCGCTCGGTCATCCGGCATTCGGCCGCGCACGTGCTCGCGCAGGCGGTCCAGCAGCTGTTCCCGGAGGCGAAGCTGGGCATCGGCCCGCCGATCACCGACGGCTTCTACTACGACTTCGACGTGTCGAGGCCGTTCACCCCGGACGACCTGGCCTCGCTCGAGTCGGCCATGAAGAAGATCATCAAGTCCGGGCAGCGGTTCTCCCGGCGGCGCTTCGACTCCCTCGACGAGGCGCGCAAGGAGCTGGCCGACCAGCCGTACAAGCTGGAGCTGATCGAGCTCAAGGGCGGCTCCGGCGACGCCGAGTCCGACTCGGAGGTCATGGAGGTCGACTCCTCCGGCGAGCTGACCAGCTACGACAACGTGCACGCGCACACCGGCGAGGTCGTCTGGTCGGACCTGTGCCGGGGCCCGCACATCCCGACCACGAAGTACATCCCGGCGTTCGCCCTGACCCGGTCGGCCGCGGCGTACTGGCGGGGCAGCGAGAAGAACCCGCAGCTGCAGCGGATCTACGGCACCGCGTGGGAGTCGCCGGAGGCGCTGGCCGCGCACCTGGAGCGGTTGGCCGAGGCCGAGCGGCGGGACCACCGCAGGCTGGGCGCCGAGCTCGACCTGTTCTCCTTCCCGGACGAGATCGGCTCCGGGCTGGCGGTATTCCACCCCAAGGGCGGGATCATCCGCCGCGAGCTGGAGAACTACTCCCGGCAGCGGCACGAGGAAGCCGGCTACGAGTTCGTCAACACCCCGCACGCCACCAAGGGCCAGCTGTTCGAGATCTCCGGGCACCTGGGCTGGTACGCCGAGGGCATGTATCCCCCCATGCACCTCGACGAGGAGCGCAACGCGGACGGGACGGTGCGCAAACCCGGCCAGGACTACTACCTCAAGCCGATGAACTGCCCGATGCACAACCTGATCTACACCTCGCGGGGTCGGTCGTACCGGGAGCTGCCGCTGCGGCTGTTCGAGTTCGGCACCGTGTACCGCTACGAGAAGTCGGGCGTGGTGCACGGGTTGATGCGGGCGCGCGGGTTCACCCAGGACGACGCGCACATCTACTGCACGACCGAGCAGATGCAGGGGGAGATCCGCTCGCTGCTGTCGTTCGTGCTGGAGCTGCTGCGCGACTACGGCCTCGACGACTTCTACCTGGAGCTGTCCACCCGCAATCCGGAGAAGTCGATCGGGACCGACGAGGAGTGGGAGGAGGCCACCCGTGCCCTGCGGGAGGCCGCCGAGGCCAGCGGGCTGGAGCTGGTCCTCGACCCGGGCGGCGCGGCATTCTACGCGCCGAAGATCTCGGTGCAGGCCAAGGACGCCATCGGCCGCTACCACCAGATGTCGACCATCCAGGTCGACCTGATGCTGCCGCGGCGATTCGACATGGAGTACACCGCCGCGGACGGGTCCCGGCCGAGGCCGGTGATGATCCACCGGGCGCTGTTCGGCTCGATCGAGCGCTTCTTCGGCATCCTCACCGAGCACTACGCCGGCGCGTTCCCGGCCTGGCTGGCCCCGGTGCAGGTGGTGGGCATCCCGGTGTCGGCCGACCAGGTGGACTACGTCGCGCGGATCGCCAAGGCGCTGCGCTCGCACGGGGTGCGGGTCGAGGTGGACGACAGCGACGACCGGATGCAGAAGAAGATCCGCAACCACACGCTGCAGAAGGTGCCGTTCCTGCTGCTCGCGGGCGCGCGCGACGCCGAGGCCGATGCCGTCAGCTTCCGGTTCCGCGACGGCGGCCAGCGCAACGGGGTGCCGTGGCAGGAGGCGGTGGAGGCGATCGTGGCCTGGATCGGTCGCCGGGAGAACACCTCGCCCTCGGAGCAGACGTTCGTGGTGGGCACTCGGTGACGTACGAGCCCGGCCCCGACGAGTCGCCCGGACCCGGCCCCGGATCCGGCCCTACCCCGAGCCCCGACGACGGTGCCGACCCGATCGAGCTGGTCGGCCAGGACGGCGCCGCGGTCGCCGACGGCTTCCGCCGGCTGTGGACCCCGCACCGGCTGGCCTACATCAAGGAGGCCGCCGCCAGCAGCGCGGAGGAGGGCTGCCCGTTCTGCCGGATCCCCGGGCTGGGCGACGAGGAGGGGCTGGTCATCGCGCGCGGTGACGTGGTCTACGCGGTGCTCAACCTGCACCCGTACAACCCGGGGCACCTGATGGTGGTGCCCTACCGGCACGTCGCCGAGCTGGAGGACCTCACGGACGCCGAGGCGGCCGAGCTGATGACGTTCACCCGCCGCGCGGTGCGGGCGATGAAGAAGGTGGCGGCGCCGCACGCGTTCAACGTCGGGCTGAACCTGGGCGCGGTCGCCGGTGGCTCGCTGGCCGACCACCTGCACCAGCACGTGGTGCCGCGCTGGGGCGGCGACGCGAACTTCATCGCGGTGGTGGGCCAGACGAAGGTGATCCCGCAGCTGCTCGCCGAGACCCGCGAGCTGCTGGTCGGCGCCTGGCCGGGCACCGAGTAGCCGGTCCGGCGCGGGGCCTGGACGGATAGGGTGATCCGGACAGGCTGGTGGGGACAGGCACGGCGTCGCTCCGGTAGGGGTACATGCTCGACAACATCGTCGCTCGGGCCTCGGTCGGGCGGATCACGGATCCGCTGGGCCGGGCGCTCGTGCGCCGTGGCGTCCCGCCCGACCTGGTGACCGTCGTCGGCACCGTCGGGTCGGTCGCCGGCGCGGTGTGGTTCCTGCCCAGGGACGAGCTGTTCGCGGGCGCCTGCGTGATCACCGCGTTCGTGCTGTTCGACCTGCTCGATGGGGCGATGGCCAGGGCGCGGGGCACCGGCACCCCGTTCGGCGCGGTGCTCGACTCCACCTGCGACCGGCTGGCCGACGGCGCGCTGTTCGCCGCGCTGGCGTGGTGGTGCCTGCGGGTCGGCGAGCAGCCCGGCACCGCGGTCGCGGCGATGATCTGCCTGGTGGCCGGGCAGGTGGTGTCCTACCTCAAGGCGCGCGCCGAGGCCGGCGGGCTGTCCGCGCAGGGCGGCCTGGTCGAGCGGGCCGAGCGGCTGATCCTGGCGCTGCTCGGCACGGCGCTGCAGGGGCTGGGGGTGCCGGCGGCGCTGGCGGTGGCGCTGTGGCTGCTGGCCGCGGGCTCGGTTGTCACGCTCGGGCAGCGGCTGGTGGCGGTGCACCGGTCGGCCCGGGCGCTCGGGGGCGGTGTCACGGCCGGTGTCGAGGGCGGTGTCGCCGCCGGTGCGGTTGGCGCACCGGCGGACGATTCGGCAGGCGCACCGGCCGACGATTCGGCAGGCGCATCGGCGGGCAGAGAATCGGCGCCAGGGCCAGGGCCAGGGCCAGGGCCAGGGCCGGTGCCGGCGACCGAGGCGCACGGCGCCGGGCGGGACGTGGCGGATCCGGGTGGCGCCGAGCCGCGCCTCGCCGGGTCGACGGGGGCGGGGCCACCGGTTCCGGCGCCACCGGACGACGGGGCCGAGCGCCGATGAGGGAGCGGGTGGCCGACCTCGGCTACGCGCTCGGCTGGCGGGTCGCCGGCTCCGCGCCCGCGCCGTGGGTGGGCGCCGCGTTCCGGGCCGGCGCCGACCTGGCCGCTCGGCGGGGTGGCGCCGGCCCCCGCCAGCTGCGGGCGAACCTGGCCCGGGTGCTCGCCCGCGACGGCGTACCGCCGCCGGGGCCGGTGCTGGACGCCGCCGTGCGGGACGGTCTGCGCTCGTACGCGCGCTACTGGACCGAGGCCTTCCGGCTGTCCCGGGTCGACCCGCTGGCCCGGTACGCGGCCGCCGACCGGTCGATCACCGGCACCGGGCATCTGGACGACGCACTGGCCCCCGGCCGGGGGGTGATCATCGGCCTGACGCACAGCGGCAACTGGGACGTGGCCGGGACCTGGCTGGTGGAGGCGCTGCGCCGGCGCGGCGAGCCGGCCTCGCTGACCACCGTGGCGGAGCGGCTGCGGCCCGAGTCGGTGTACCGCCGGTTCCTGGACTACCGGGAGGCGCTCGGCTTCGAGGTGCTGCCGGCCCAGGCGGGTGCCCGCACCATCGCGACGCTGGCCGCCCGGCTGCGGGCCAACCGGGTGGTGTGCCTGCTGGCCGACCGGGAGCTCGGCGCCGGCGGGGTCGAGGTCGACCTCTTCGGCGAGCCGGCGACGCTGCCCGGCGGCCCGGCGCAGCTGGCCCGGCACACCGGCGCGGCGCTGCTGCCGTTCGGTGGCTGGTTCACCCCGGGCGGCTGGGGGCTGCGGTTCCGGCCGCCGGTGCCGGTGCCCGCGCCGGGCCGGGGGGAGCGGGCCGGCGCGGCGGTGCGGGCGACGACGCAGGCGCTCGCCGACGTCTTCGCGGCGGACATCGCCGAGCATCCGGTGGACTGGCACATGTTGCAGCCGGTCTGGACGGCGGACCGGGCTCGGGCCGGTCTCGGCGTCCCGTCCCGGGTGGCGCGGTGAGTGCGGGGCGGCCTCCGCTGCGGGTGGGCATCGTCTGCCCGTACTCGCTGGACGTGCCCGGAGGCGTGCAGCGGCACGTGGTGGACCTGGCCGCCGCGCTGCGCCGGGGCGGGCACCGGGTCGACGTGCTGGCGCCGGGCCGGACCGACCGGGAGGACCCCCGGCTGCCCGAGCTGCCCGACTTCGTCACCCTGGCCGGCCGCGCGGTCCGGGTGCCCTACAACGGCTCGGTCGCCCGCCTGACCTTCGGCCCGGTGGCCTACGCGCGGGCCCGCCGGTGGTTGGCCGGGCACGAGTTCGACGTGCTGCACCTGCACGAGCCGACCACCCTGGGGCTGTCCGCGCTCGCCCTGTTCGTCGCCGGGGGACCGATCGTGGTGACGTTCCACACCTCGACCGAGCGGTCGCGGGCGTTGGCGGCGTTCAGCGGGATCGCGCAACCGCTGATGGAGAAGGTGACCGCCCGGATCGCGGTGTCCGCGCAGGCCAGGCGGGTGCAGGTGCGGCACCTCGGCGGCGACGCGGTGGAGATCCCAAACGGGGTGGACGTGGCCCGGTTCGCGGCCGGGCCGCCGCTGCCCGGGTACCCGCGCGCGGGGACGTCCACCGTCGGGTTCCTGGGCCGGTTCGACGAACCGCGCAAGGGCATGCCGGTGCTGCTGGACGCGCTGCGGCTGCTCGCGCCGTCGCATCCCGGCCCGCGGCTGCTGGTGGCCGGGCAGGGTGACGCGGCCGCGCTGCTGCGCCGGGCCGGGCCGGAGCTGGCCGCCCGGACGGAGGTGCTGGGCGTGGTGGACGAGCCGACCAAGGCGGCCGCGCTGCGCTCGATGGACGTGTTCTGCGCGCCGCACGTCGGCGGCGAGAGCTTCGGCATGGTGCTCACCGAGGCGATGGCGGCCGGGGCTCCGGTGCTGGCCAGCGACCTGGACGCGTTCCGCCAGGTGCTCGACGACGGCCGCGCGGGCAGGCTGGTGCCGGTCGGGGACGCCCCGGCGCTGGCCGCCGCGCTGGCCGGGCTGCTGGACGACCCCGCCGCGCGCGCGGGCCTGGCCGAGGCCGGCCGGGTGCGCGCCGCCCGGTACGACTGGCCGGTGGTCGCCGAGTCGGTGCTGCGGGTGTACGAGGCGGCGGTGGCGGCCGATCCCCGGGGGCCGCGCCGCGCGGCGCGCGCGACCCGCTGATGGACCCGCTCTCCGTGCTGCTCGGCTGCCTGGTGTTGCTGGTGTTGCTGTTGGTGGTGGCGAGCTGCCTGTTGCGGGCGAACCGGCTGGACCGGCTGCACGTCCGTACCGACGCGGCCAGGGCGGCCCTGCTCGCGGCGCTGGAACGGCGGGCGGTGGTGGCCCGCGCTGTCGCCGTGCAGCTCGACGACGACCCGCTGCGGGAGGTGGCCGCGGCGGCCGAGGCCGCCGAGTACGGCGAGCGCGAGACCCGGGAGAACGACCTGTCCCAGCGGCTGGACCGGATCCCGCGGGCGCGCCTGCCCGAACCGCTGCGCGTCGAGCTGTCCGACGCCCAGCAGCGGCTGATGATCGCCCGGCGGGTGCACAACGACGCGGTGCGGGACACGCTGGCGCTGCGGTCCCGGCCGCTGGTCCGCGCGTTGCGGCTGGCCGGGACGGCACCGGTGCCCGCCTACTTCGAGATCGCCGAGGTGAGCCCGCCGACCGGGCGGAGCGGCTCCTGGTGAGAGCCGGGTGCGGTCGACGGGGCGGAGTGACCCGCGTCATCGGCCCGGCAACCTACAATCGGGGTGTCCCCGATGGGGCAAGTCGTCGAGATGAGAGGTACCCAGCGTGTCCGCCGAGCAGCGCCCGTCCGTGAACGCCCAGCCGCAGCCCCACCACGACTCCCAGTTCGGGACCGCGCGCGTCAAGCGGGGCATGGCGGAGATGCTCAAGGGTGGGGTGATCATGGACGTGGTCACCCCCGACCAGGCGAAGATCGCCGAAGACGCCGGCGCCGTCGCCGTGATGGCGCTGGAGCGGGTGCCCGCCGACATCCGGGCCCAGGGCGGTGTCGCGCGGATGAGCGACCCCGACATGATCCAGGGCATCGTCGAGGCGGTGTCCATCCCGGTGATGGCCAAGGCCCGGATCGGCCACTTCGTCGAGGCCCAGGTGCTCCAGTCGCTGGGGGTCGACTACGTCGACGAGTCCGAGGTGCTCACCCCGGCCGACGAGGCGCACCACATCGACAAGTGGGCGTTCACCGCGCCGTTCGTGTGTGGGGCGACGAACCTGGGCGAGGCGCTGCGCCGCATCTCCGAGGGTGCCGCGATGATCCGCTCGAAGGGCGAGGCCGGCACCGGCAACGTCGTCGAGGCCACCCGGCACATGCGGTCGATCCGCTCGGAGATCCGCCGGCTGGGCGGCCTGGACAACGGCGAGCTGTTCGCCGCCGCCAAGGAGCTGCGCGCGCCGGTCGGGCTGGTGGCCGAGGTCGCCGCGGCCGGCAAGCTGCCCGTCGTGCTGTTCACCGCGGGCGGCATCGCCACCCCGGCCGACGCCGCGATGATGATGCAGCTGGGCGCGGAGGGTGTGTTCGTCGGTTCCGGCATCTTCAAGTCGGGCGATCCGTCCCGGCGGGCGGAGGCGATCGTCAAGGCGACCACGTTCCACGATGACCCGGACGTGATCGCCAAGGTGTCCCGAGGCCTGGGCGAGGCGATGGTCGGGATCAACGTCGACGACCTGCCCGAAGGGCAGCGGTACGCCGGTCGCGGCTGGTAGGACGGTCGCCGGGGCGCCACCGCCGCGGCACGTCCGGTGTACGAGCCCCCGCCGGGGCGGAACACTCTGTGATCGTTCTCGCGTCCGGCACTCACGCGCAGCGGTGAATCTTGACCTTTTCCGGTCATTCCTCACCTATGGTTCTGTGAACAACGGGACTAGTGAGGAGCAGGTGATCTGTGTGGTACATGTGACCAGTGAGACTCATGGGGTGGCTCGCGTCGCCCCATGCCCGCCCTCCGCGACCCGGGCGGTGGCGCGATGACCCGGTGCCGAACGCTCGCCGGTCCGACCCTCACCGCGGCGCTGGCCGTCGGTGTCCTGCTCACCGGTGCCGGTGCGGGCGGGCACCCCGACCCGGTCACCCGCACCGCCGTGACGGCCGCCGCCCCGGCGATGGCGCCCGTCGGCCAGAAGCACTCCGGCTCCGGCAAGGGGGACGACTCCGGCTCGGACGACAAGGGGTCCGGCGACGACAAGGGCTCGGGCGACGACAAGGGCTCGGACAAGGGGTCCGGCGACGACAAGGGGTCCGACAAGGGGTCCGGCGACGACAAGGGCTCTGGCGACAAGAAGTCCGACGACAAGGGTTCGGGCGACAAGGGGTCCGGCGACGACAAGGGCTCGGGCGACGACAAGGGCTCCGGCGGGGATCAGGGCACCGACGCGGACCCGGTGCCCGCGCCGCCGCCGATCGCGCCGGCTCCGACGCCCGGTGTGCCCAGCGGCCTGCCGACCGGCGCACCGGCGGGGCTGCCGCCGGCCCCGGCGGGACTCCCGGCCGACCTTCCCTCGGCCCCGGGCGGCCTGCCCTCGGCGCCGGCCGTGCCCGGCGGGCTGCCGGCCCCGGCCGGTCTCCCGGCCGACGTGCCGTCGGTCCCGGGTGGCCTGCCCTCCGCGCCGGCCGGCGTACCGGCCGCACCCGCTGTCCCGGCCGCCGTCCCCGCCGCACCGGCCGTCCCGGCCGCGGCTCCGGCGCTGCCGGGCGCGCTGCCCGCCGCGGCGCCTCCGCTGCCGTCCTCCTGATCGGCCTCTCCGCCGCGTCGGGGCGCTGACCCGGTCCCGGTCCTCGATCCCGAGGGCCGGGACCGGTCACGTCCGGGCGCGGCGGCACGTCCGGGGCGCGGCGGCACTCCGCACCCGGTCGTATCGCCGCCCGGCACCCGCGCTCGGGGGTGGTCGCCGTCCGGGGCGGATCCGCCGTGAACAGCGCGGTCGAACCGCCCGGGACGGCGATCCTCCGGTGGTTCAGACGTACTCCATGACCAGCACGGCGGCACTGCCCGGAAGTAGCGCCGTGTAGCTGTGCGGCACATCGGCCGGATAGCACGCGTAGTCGCCGGCCTCGAGCTCGATCTGCTCGCCCACCGGGCCGGTGAGGATCTTGCCGGCGATGGCGATCTGGTGCTCCACGGTGCCCGGGGAGTGCGCGTCGGCCTCCCGGGGCGTGCCCGGCTCGATGGTGATCAGGTGCAGGTCGCGGCGGGCTCCCGGCGGGCAGGATGCCAGCAGCGAGCCGGTGAACCGGGCGTGCTCGGAGCCGATGGCCGCCGCCCCACCGGCCCGGATCACCCGCACCGGCCGGCTCGGCCCCGGGTCCACGATCCGACCGAACGGCACCTCCAGCGCGACCGCGAGCGCCCAGAGGGTCTCCACGCTCGGGTTGCCCTCACCCGCCTCGAGCTGGGACAGCGTCGACTTGGCCAACCCGGCCCTGCGCGCCAGCTCGGACAGCGACAGCCCCACCCGCTCGCGCTCACGGCGCAGTGACCGCGAGATCAGCGGCATCAGCTCTGTTCGTTCCACCGGACTCCTGTTCGACTTGACGAACGCCCTGTTGTGTGTTCAGCATAGAGCCCATGCGTTCGATATGGCGAACGACCCTCTCCGGCGACCTCCGGGACGCGCTGGCGCTCGGAGCGGCGATGGTGGTGGTGGGCGGTTCGTTCGGCGCGCTGGCCCAGTCGGCCGGCCTGCCCTTCGGGCTGGTGGTGGCGATGTCGCTGCTGGTCTTCGCGGGCGGGGCGCAGTTCCTGGTGGTCGCGGTGCTGGCCACCGGAGGCGCTCCGGTCGCCGCGGTGCTGGGCGGCCTGCTGCTCAATGCTCGGCACCTGCCGTTCGGTCTGGCGGTCGCGGACATCGTCGGTCGCGGGTGGTGGGCGCGGCTGGTCGGTGCGCACCTGATGGTCGACGAGGTGGTCGCGATCTCCCGGTCGCGGTCCGACCCCGGGCGCGCTCGGCGGATCTACTGGCTGGTCGGCGCGGTGATGTTCGCCTGCTGGAACGCCGGCACGGTACTGGGCACGTTGGCCGGCGCCGCGATGCCGGACCCGGCCCGCTTCGGCGTGGACGCCGCGTTCCCGGCCGCGCTGCTGGCGTTGCTGCTGCCCGGCCTGCGCGAGGCGCCCGCCGGGCGGGTCGCCGCGCTCGGCGGCCTGGCGGCGCTGCTGTGCACCCCGGTGCTGCCGGCCGGGCTGCCGGTGCTCGCCGCGCTGCTCGGGCTGCTCGCGGCCTGGGCTCCGGCGGCCGCGGCTCGGAGCAGGGCGTGCTGACCGGCTGGGCGGTCGGCGGGCTCGCCGCCGGCACGTACCTGCTGCGGCTGTCCGGGTTGCTGCTGCGCGGCCGGATCACGGTGCCCGACCGGGTGGCCCGGCTGCTCGACCTGGCCGCCACCGCGCTGATCGCCGGAGTGGTGGTCACCGGGGCGCTCGCCGAGGGGGCCGGGTTCGCCGGGTGGGCGCGGCCGGCCGGGGTGGCCGTCGGGGCACTGGCCGCGTGGCTGCGCCTGCCGCTGGTCGCCGTGGTGCTGCTGGCCGCCGCGGTCACCGCCGGGCTGCGCCTGCTCGGTGTGCCGTGACGCCCCGGCCGCTCAGGCGAACAGCAGCAACGTCGGCACCGCGACCAGGCCGGCGGCGAGCAGCCGGACCCCGGCGCGCCGCCACCGGTCGAGGTGGCCGGGGGAGCCGTCGAGCCTGCGGAGCCGCCCCTGGGTCGCCGCGGCGAACGAGGTGAGCGAGGCCGGGCCGGACACCGCCGCCGCGTCGCCGACCTGGCGCAGCGCCCCGGCCAGCGCTGCCCGCCCCACGCCGGCCCTGGCCACGTCGTCGGCCCGCATCTCGACCAGGGCGGCCACCGCGACCTGCGCGCGGGCCATCCCGGGCACCCACGGCGCGGTGGCGCCCCAGGCGACGAACGGCAGCACCACTAGGTCGTGCCGTTCCCGCAGGTGGGCGCGCTCGTGGGCGACGACGGCGGCGAGCTCGGCGGGGTCCAGCCGCTCGAGCGCGCCCTCGCTGACCACCAGCCGCGAGCGCAGCCCGGGCAGGCAGTAGGCCACCGGCAGCGGGTGGGCGAGCACTCGCGCGCCGGACATCGACGGCCACCGGGTGGCCAGGATGTCCAGCAGGTCGCGGTGCCGGCGGCGGACCCGCAGGGTGCGCAGCACGGCCAGCCCGAGCACGCCGAGCAGGCGGGCGGCCAGCGCGGCGGTGGCCAGCAGCGCGAGCAGGTGCGCGGGGTCCGGCCCGCCGGGCCAGCCCCGGGTGGCCAGCGCCAGCAGGGCGGCCGGCAGCGTGTCGCCCAGCGGGGACAGCCCGGCGGTGAGCCCGGCCCCGAGCAGCGCCAGCCCACCGGCGAGGCCCACCGCCTGCCACAGCGCCAGCGCCCCGACCGGGTCCGCCGAGGGCCAGCGCGCGGCCGCCAGCGCCCGGCTGACCGGCTCGGCCAGCAGCACGCCCAGTGCGAGCAGGGCGAGCGAGGTGGCGATCACCGCAGCAGGTCGCGGACGGCGGCCTGGTCGTCGGGCGGCATCCCGCCGAGGAACCGGGCGAGCACCGCGCCCCGGTCGGGCGCGCCGTCCAGCGCGTCGCGCATGAGGGCCGCGATGTGGTCCTCCCGGGTGCCCGCCGCGGCGTAGCGGTGCGCGCGCCCGTTGCGCTCGCGCCCCACCAGTCCCTTCCGTTCCAGGCGGCCGAGCACGGTGAGCACGGTGGTCGTGGCCAGGGCGCGCTCGGCCAGGCCGTCCTGCACATCGCGGGCGGTGCACGGCTCGGGGGCGGCCCAGAGGACCTCCATCACGGCGCGTTCCAGCTCACCCAGGCCGGCCATCGCCCTCCTCCCGTGGAACGTGACTGTGGTCATTCTACAACAGGTAGAAGTTCTACTTCGTGTAGAAGTACGCTGATGCCATGATCGACGACCTCACCGCCGCCCGCGAACAGATGGCCCTGTCGCTGAGCTTCCACATCGTGTTCGCGGTGCTGGGCGTGGGCATGCCGTGGCTGATGCTGTTCGCCGAGTGGCGCGGCCTGCGCACCGGCGACGCCCGGTGGACCGCGCTGGCCCGCCGGTGGTCGAAGGCCGTGGCCGTGCTGTTCGCGATCGGCGCGGTGTCCGGCACCGTGCTCTCGATCGAGTTCGGCCTGCTCTGGCCGGAGTTCATGGCCCGGTTCGGCGCGGCCATCGGGCTGTCGTTCACCCTCGAGTCGTTCGCCTTCTTCGTCGAGGCGATCTTCCTGGCGCTCTACCTGTACGGGGGGAACCGGCTCTCGGCGCGGGCGCACCTGCTGTGCGCGGTGCCGGTCGCCGTCGGGGGCATGGCCTCCGCGCTGTTCGTCACCACTGCCAACGCCTGGATGAACGGGCCGGTCGGCCTGGTTCGCGAGCCCGACGGCCGGCTGCTCGCCACCGAGCCGCTGGGGCCGTTCCTGGCTCCGACCGCCGGCCCACAGCTGGTGCACATGGGCCTGGCCGCGCTGATGTGCACCGGGCTCGCGGTGGCCGCCGTGTACGCCGTGGCGATGCTGCGCGACCCGGCCCGCCGCGACGGCTACCACCGGCGGGGGCTCGCCGCCGGCGCCGCGCTGGGACTGACCGCCGCCCCGCTGCAACTGCTGGTGGGCGACTGGGCGACCCGGGTGGTGGCCGACGTCCAGCCGGCCAAGTTCGCCGCGCTCGAGGGCCTGGAGCACACCGTCGACGGCGCCCCGTTCCACGCCGGGCCGCTGGAGATCCCGCGCGCGTTGTCCCTGCTGCTGCACTTCGACCCGAACGCCCGGGTCCTCGGCATGGACGCGGTCCCGGCCCCGGACCGGCCGCCGGCCTCGGTGGTGCACGCGTCGTTCCAGCTGATGGCCGGCCTGGGCACGCTGCTGGTGGCGCTGGCGGTCTGGGCCGGGTGGCTGTACCTGCGGCATCGCCGGGGTGCGCCGCACCCCGCTACCCGGCGGCCGTTCCTGCTGGCAGTGGCGGCCGCCGGCCCGGCCCCGTTCGCCGCGCTGCTGGCCGGCTGGGTGGTCACCGAGGTGGGGCGGCAGCCGTGGATCGTCTACCGCGTCCTGCGCACCACCGACGCGCTGACCACGCAGACCGGCCTGGCCACCTACCTCTACGCCACGGCCGGGGTGTACCTGGTGCTCGCGGTCGCCCTGGTGGCGATCCTGCGCCGGATCGCCCGGGGCGCCACCCCTGCCGACCCGGACCCCGCCGGCCGGGGACCTGCCGACGGCGGACCCGTCGACGGCGGACAACCCGGCGGCCCGGCGACCGGCGGCCCGGCGACCGGCGACGGGCCGACCGCGCGGACGGAGGTGCCCGCATGACCGCCTCGGACGGGCTCGCCCTCGTCGTGCTGGCCGGGCTCACCGCCTACGCCGTGCTCGGCGGTGCCGACTTCGGCGCCGGGCTGTGGGACCTGACCCGGCACCCGGCACAGCGCGAGCTGGTGGCCCGTGCCCTCGCCCCGGTCTGGGAGGCCAACCACG
This sequence comes from Pseudonocardia sp., assembly GCA_036497465.1. Classification (GTDB taxonomy): domain Bacteria; phylum Actinomycetota; class Actinomycetes; order Mycobacteriales; family Pseudonocardiaceae; genus Pseudonocardia. The sequence continues at coordinate 31,407 of DASXJJ010000191.1, forward strand.
TGTGGCTGATCTTCGTGGTGATCACCCTTTTCACCGGGTTCCCCGGGGCGTTCGGCGCGCTGTCCCGGGCTCTGGTGGCGCCGGTGTCGGTGGCGCTGCTGGGCATCGTGCTGCGCGGGGCGGCGTTCGTGTTCCGGCAGTACGGCGCCCCGGACGGTGGCCGGGCGGTGCGCGGCACCGCGCTGTGGGGCCGGGTGTTCGCGGTGTCGTCGCTGGTCACGCCGTTCGCACTGGGCACGGCCGCCGGGGCGCTGGCGGGGGGCGGGTTACGAGCGGACGGCTCGGCCGGGCTGTGGGCGCCGTTCCTGGAGCCGTTGCCGCTGGTCGCCGGGCTGCTCGCGGTGAGCTGCTGCGGCTACCTCGCCGCGGTGTTCCTGAGCCGGGACGCCGAGCGGGTGGGCTCGCCGGAGTTGCTGGCCCGGTTCCGTCGCCGCGCGCTGGCCGCCGGGGTGCTGGCCGGCGCGCTCGCGGTGGCCGCCCTGCCGCTGCTGCCGCCGGCGCTGGCCGGCGCGCTGCGCGGGGTCGGGCTGCCGGCGGTCGCCGTGTCGGCGGCCGCCGGGGTGTTCGGGCTGGCACTGCTGTGGCGGCGACGGCACGCGGCCGCGCGGGTCGCCGCGGCCGGGGCGCCCGCCGGGCTGCTCGCCGGCTGGGCGCTCGCGCTGCATCCCTGGGCGCTGCCCGGCGAGGTGCTGCTGGCCGACTCGGCCGCCCCGCCGGTGATCGCCGGTCCGGTGCTGGGGGTGCTGCTGGCCGGCCTGGTGCTGATCGCGCCGGGATACGCCGTCATGCTGCGGGTGTTGCGGGCGCGCCCGGAGTGACCGGACGGATGCCCCGCCGTACCGGGGCGACCTGGTGCCGCCAGAACCTGCACGGACGGGTGACGCGACTCAGAATTGGTCGATGACCGCCACCTTGGACGCCGCGCAGCACGAGGACGCCAAGTTACGCAAGGACCTCGGTTACTGGTCACTGGTGGCCACCGGGCTGGGCAGCGTGATCGGGTCCGGGTGGTTGTTCTCCGCGATGTACGCCGCGCAGTCGGCGGGGCCGGCGTCGCTGATCGCCTGGGTGATCGGCGGGCTGCTGATGCTGGCGGTGGCGCTGGTGTTCGCCGAGCTGGGCATCGCCCGCCCGGAGTCCGGCGGCCTGGTGCGCTACCCGCTGTACTCCAACGGCAGGCTGGCCGCCGGGATCACCGGCTGGAGCATGTGGGTCTGCTACCTGGGCAACCCGCCGACCGAGGCGGCCGGGGTGCTGCAGTACGCCAGCTCGTACCTCCCCGGCATCTACCAGGGAAAACAGCTCACCGGTGTCGGCATCCTGCTGGCCGTGGCGCTGATGGCCGTCTTCGTGCTGATCAACTACTTCGGCGTCCAGCTGTTCGCCCGCACCAACAACACGGTCACCGCCCTCAAGATCTTGATCCCCAGCGCCACTGTGGTGCTGCTGATCGCGTCCGGGTTCGACGGGTCCAACATCAGCGGGCACGGCGGGTTCGCGCCGTACGGCTACGGGATCGCGCTGGGCACCATCGCCACGGCCGGGATGGTGTTCGCCTACACCGGCTTCCGGAACATCGTCGAGCTGTCCGGCGAGGTGCGGAACCCGCGCAAGCACATCCCGGCGGCGCTGGTCACCACGCTGCTGGTGACCATCGTGCTCTACCTCGGGCTGCAGGTGGCGTTCCTGGGCGCGGTGCCCGGCGGGATGCTGGCCGGGGGCTGGCACGGGGTGGACTTCGACTCGCCGTTCGCCCAGCTGGCGCTGCTACTTGGGATGAGCTGGCTGTACTGGACCCTGATCGCCGACTCGATGCTCTCGCCGTCCGGTTCGGGCATCGTCTACACCGCCTGCAACGCGCGGAACTCCTACGGGCTGGCCAAGAACGGCTTCTTCCCGGGCTGGCTGATGCAGGTCAGCGAGCGCTGGGGGGTACCGACCCGGGCGTTGATCGTCAACTTCGTGATCGGGATCGCGTTCCTGCTGCCGCTGCCGAGCTGGCACCAGATCGTGTCGGTCACCGGCACGCTCGCCGTGTTCACCTTCTCCATCGGCTCGATCAGCCTGCTGGCGTTCCGCCGGACCGGGGTCACCGGCCCGGAGAACCGGCTGCGCGGGATGGGCGTGATCGCACCGTTCGCGTTCGTGGTGAGCGCGCTGGTCATCTACTGGGTGAGCTGGCCGGACCTGCTCAAGACCATCCCGATCGTGGTGGTCGGCCTCCTCTGGTACGCGGTGACCTACCTGCGGCAGCGGCACGGCGTCGGCGAGCTGCGCGGCGGCGTGTGGCTGCTCGCCCACCTGGTCTTCCTGTACCTGGTGTCGGCGCTGGGCAGCTTCGACGGCCTCGGCGTGATCCCCGCGCCGTGGGACTCGCTGCTGGTCGCGCTGGTGTCGCTGGCCATCTACTTCTGGGGCGCGGCCAGCGGCACCACCTACCTGCGGGCCCACCCGGAGCTCCTGCGCGGTCTGCAGCCCCCGGCCGGGCGGCGGGTCAGTGCCGGGCGTGCTCCGGAGCCGGGTCGTAGCGGGCGAAGTGACGGCTGAACGTGGCCGTGCCCGAGGTCACCGCGCGCAGGTCGACCGGGTAGCGCAGCAGCTCCACGGCGGGCACCTCCGCGCGCACCACGGTGCGGCCCCCGCCGGGAGCCGACGCGTCGACGTCGGTGCCCAGCACCCGGCCGCGCCGCGAGGACAGGTCGCCCAGCACCGCGCCGAGGTGCTCGTCCGGGATGGTCACGCTCACCTCGTCGACCGGCTCGAGCGCCAGCAGCCCGGCTGATGCGGCGGCCTCCCGCAACGCCAGCGCGCCGGCCGTCTGGAAGGCCGCGTCGGAGGAGTCGACGCTGTGCGCCTTCCCGTCGACCAGGGTGAACTTGATGTCGACCAGGGGCACACCGTCGGTCAGGCCGCGGTCCATCTGCGCCCGCACACCCTTCTCCACGCTCGGGATGTACTGGGTGGGCACCGCGCCGCCGACCACCTCGGAGGCGAACTCGAAGCCGCCGCCCCGGGGCAGCGGCTCCACCCGCACGTGCACCACCGCGAACTGGCCGTGCCCGCCGGACTGCTTCACGTGCCGGCCGGTGGCGGTCGCCGGGCCCGCCAGGGTCTCCCGCACGGCCACCCGCACCGGCTAGGTGTCGATCTGCGCGCCGCCGGCCCGCAGCCGGGACAGCACGACGTCGGCGTGCGCCTCGCCCATGCACCACAGCACGGTCTGGTGGGTCTCCTGGTTGCGTTCCAGGTGCAGCGTCGGATCCGAGTCGACCAGCTTCGCCAGCGTCTTGACCAGCGCGTCCTCGTCGCCGCGGGTGCGCGCCAGTACGGCGACCGGGAGCAGCGGGTCGGGCGCGCGCCACGGGGCCAGCAGCAGCGGGTGGTCGCTGGCCGAGACGGTGTCGCCGGTCTGTGCGGTGCCCAGCTTGGTCAGCGCGCAGATGTCGCCGGCGACGCAGTCCGGCACCTCGCGCAGCGTCGCGCCCAGCGGTGAGTACACGTGCGCCAGCCGCTCGTCGACGTCGTGGCCGTCGTCGTCACCGGCCGCCGGGTCCGGTACCCGCTGCTCGGTCGCCCAGCCGTGCCCGGAGACGTGCACCGAACCGTCCGGGCGGAGTGTCCCGGAGAACACCCGCACCACCGACACCCGCCCGACGTAGGCGTCCGCCGACGTGCGCACCACCTCGGCGGCCAGCGGGCCGGCCGGGTCGGCGGACAGCGGCGGGTGCGAGGCGCCGTCCACCCCGCTCACCCGGGGCAGCGCGTGCTCGACGGGGGAGGGGAAGCCACCGGCGATCAGCTCCAGCAACTCGGGCAGCCCGATGCCGGAGGAGGCGCACACCGGAACCACGGGGTGGAAGCTGCCCCGGGCGACCGCCTTCTCCAGGTCGTCGATCAGCGTGCCGGTGTCGATGTCCTCGCCCTCCAGGTAGCGGTCCATCAACGACTCGTCCTCGCTCTCCGCGATGATCCCCTCGATCAGCGCGTTGCGGGCGGGCTCGGCGTCCGGTGGCGACTGCCCGACCGCGCGGCCGCCGGCGGTGCCGGAGAGCAGCCCGTAGAGCGCGGCCAGCCCGCCGTCCTCGCGCAGCGGCAGGTACAGCGGCAGCACGCCGTCGCCGAACACCGTCCGGCAGCCGGCGACCTCCGCCTCCAGCTCGGCGCGCTGGTGGTCGCAGCGGGCCACCACGACGGCGCGCGGCATGCCCACCGCGGCGCACTCGGACCACAGCGCGATGGTGGCCGCGTCGATGCCGCCGTTCGCCCCGGACGCCGCGCTGACCACGAACAGCGCCGCGTCCGCCGCGCGCAGCCCGGCCCGTACCTCGCCGACGAAGTCGCCGTAACCGGGGGTGTCGATCAAGTTGATCTTGACGTCCTCGTGCCGCAGCGAGGCGACGGCCAGCGCCACCGAACGCTGCTGGCGCACGGCGGCCGGGTCGTGGTCGCAGATCGTGCTGCCGTCGGTCACGGTGCCCGCCCTCGGGATCACACCGGCGCTGGCCAGCAGTGCCTCGACCAGGGTGGTCTTGCCGGCTCCCGAGGGACCGACGAGCACCACGTTGCGGATCGCGGTCGGGTCGTGCACCACGATCGGCGCTGATCCCTGGCCGGCGTCGACTCTGACCGCCATGTGAACCACCTCCGGCTACCGAGTAGGCTTGTGTCCGATCTCACACCTCTCGCCAGGGGCAGACAAGGGCTCGGCGGACTCGTAGCCGAAAGTCGTCAGAACCCGGCAGCCAGGGTCGTGACCCGCCGGAGCGGCGCCGCGCGGGCCGGACGGTCCCGGCGAAGGTCCACCTACCCTGGAGGCGTGACGGTCATCGGTGTACTGGCCCTGCAGGGCGACGTGCGGGAGCACCTCGCGGCGCTGACCGCGTGCGGGACGGACGCGCGCCCGGTGCGCCGGCCCGGCGAGCTCGCCGAGGTCGACGCGATGGTGCTGCCCGGCGGCGAGTCGACCACGATGAGCCGGCTGCTGGAGACCTTCGAGCTGCTGGCGCCGCTGCGCGCGCGGATCGCGGACGGCATGCCCACCTACGGCTCCTGCGCGGGGATGATCCTGCTCGCCGACCAGGTGCTGGACGGCCGGCCGGACCAGCGCCAGCTCGGCGGGCTCGACGTGGTGGTGCGGCGCAACGCCTTCGGCCGGCAGGTCGACTCGTTCGAGACCGACCTGGAGGTCTCCGGGGTCGACGGCGGCCCGCTGCACGCCGTGTTCATCCGCGCCCCGTGGGTCGAGTCGGCGGGCTCGGGGGTCGAGGTGCTGGCCAGGGTGCCGGGCGGGCCGGCGGCCGGGGCGGCCGAGGGTAGGATCGTCGCGGTTCGGCAGGGGATGGTGCTGGCTACCGCGTTCCATCCCGAGCTGACCGGTGACGGGCGGGTGCACCGCCTGTTCTGCGACCTGGTCCGGGGGCGCACGACCACAGCGAGCGGTCGGGTAGCCCCCCGGACGGCTGTGCGAACGCCGCGGAAGGGGCAACATGAGCGGTCATTCCAAGTGGGCGACCACGAAGCACAAGAAGGCCGCCATCGACGCCAAGCGCGGCAAGATGTTCGCCAAGCTGATCAAGAACGTCGAGGTGGCGGCACGGAACGGCGGGGGAGACCCGGCCGGTAACCCGACGCTCTACGACGCCATCCAGAAGGCCAAGAAGAGTTCGGTCCCCAACGACAACATCGACAGGGCGGTCAAGCGCGGCTCCGGGGCGGACGGCTCCGGCGCCGAGTACCAGGCGATCACCTACGAGGGCTACGGCCCGAACGGGGTGGCGGTGCTGGTCGAGTGCCTGACCGACAACCGCAACCGGGCGGCCTCCGAGGTGCGCACCGCGATGACCCGCAACGGCGGCACGATGGCCGACCCGGGCTCGGTGGCGTACCTGTTCACCCGCAAGGGCGTGGTGATCGTCTCGAAGTCGGAGGGCGCGTCCGAGGAGGACGAGGTCCTGCTGGCGGTGCTCGACGCGGGCGCCGAGCAGGTCAACGACCTCGGCGAGAGCTTCGAGGTGGTGTCCGAGGCGACCGACCTGGTCGCGGTGCGCACCGCGCTGCAGAGCGCGGGTATCGACTACGACTCCGCCGACCTGACGTTCCTGCCCTCGGTGTCGATACCGCTGGACGACGTCGACGCTGCGCGCAAGGTCTTCAAGCTGATCGACGCGCTCGAGGACAGCGACGAGGTGCAGAACGTGTACGCGAACTTCGACGTCTCCGACGAGGTGCTGGCCGAGGTCGAGTGACCGGGGCCGGCCGGCGCCGTGCCCGGCCTCGGTCTCGGCGCCCGCCCGGGCCTCGGCCGCACAACGATTTGCGCAACGACTCGGTCGGACGCCTCCCGCTGGTCGATCAACGCTCCTACGCTGACCGCCGACCGGGGGGACTGGCGACGAGGAGGTCGTGGTGGCGGGACGCTCGAGAGTGCTGGTCAGGCTGGTGGCTGTGGGAGCGGCGGCGGTGGCGCTGCTGGCCTCCGGATGCAGCTCGCAGCGCACCGACACCGGTGGCGGGGGCGGGGGCGGGGCGAACACCGGGCCGGTGAAGGTCGGGCTGGTGACCAAGACCGACACCAACCCCTACTTCGTCACCCTGCGCGAGGCCGCCCAGCAGGCCGCCCAGCAGCAGGGCGCGCAGCTGATCGCGCTGGCCGGCAAGTTCGACGGCGACAACGAGGGCCAGGTCGCCGCCATCGAGAACCTGACCCAGCAGGGCGTCAAGGGCATCCTGATCACGCCCAGCAACTCCACCGGGGTGCTCGGCGCGATCAAGGCGGCCCGCGACCGGGGCATCACGGTCATCGCGCTGGACACCGAGACCGACCCCAAGGACGCCGTCGACGCCACCTGGGCGACCGACAACTTCGCCGCCGGCCAGAAGCAGGGCGCCTACGTGAAGGCCGCGCTGAACAACGCGCCGCCCAAGGTGATCATGCTCGACGGCACCCCGGGTTCCTCGGTGGACACCCAGCGGCACGGCGGGTTCCTCAAGGGCTTCGGGATCGCGGACGGCTCGCCGGAGATCATCGGCACCGCGGCGACCAACGGCGACCAGAACAAGGCGCAGCAGGACATGGAGAACCTGCTGCAGCGCTCCGCCGACGTGAACGCCGTGTACACGCTCAACGAGCCCAACGCCCGGGGCGCGTACGCCGCGCTGAACGCGCGCGGGCTGACCGGCAAGGTCGTGGTGGGCTCCATCGACGGCGGCTGCCAGGCGATGCAGGACCTCAAGGCCGGCCACTACGCCGCGACGGTGATGCAGTTCCCGAAGAAGATGGCCTCGGACGGCGTGACCGCGGTGGTCGACTTCGCCAAGAACGGCACCCGGCCTTCCGGGTTCCACGACACCGGCTCGGAGCTGATCACCGACAAGCCGCTGCCCGGGCTGGAGTCCAAGGACACCGGCTGGGGCCAGCAGAACTGCTGGGGCTGAGCACCGGTGACCACCCCGGTGACCACGAAGACCCCGGCCCGGCCGGGCGAGCGGCGCAGGCCCGGCGTCGCGGAGCTGGTGCTGCGGTACCCCGCGCTCGGGCCGACCTGCGCGCTGGTGCTGGCCGTCGTGGTGTTCTCGCTGCTCACCAGCACGTTCCTCAGCCTGGACAACATGAGCCTGGTGGTGGAGCAGTCGCTGGTGGTCGGCACGCTGGCGCTGGGCCAGACACTGATCATCCTGACGGCGGGGATCGACCTGGCCAACGCCGCGATCATGGTGTTCGGCACGCTGGTGATGGCCAAGCTGGGCAGCGCGGTCGGCGGCTTCGGCGGGCTGGTGGCCGGGGTGCTGCTGTGCGTGGTGCTGGGCACGGTGTCCGGCTCGCTGGTCACCGGGCTGCGGCTGCCGCCGTTCATCGTCACGCTCGGCATGCTGACCGCCGTCGCGGCCTCGGCCCGGATCTACGCGGCCGGCCAGAGCTTCCCGGTCACTGACGCGCTGCTCGGCGCGCTGGGCCAGCGCTCGTACCTGTTCGGCCGGATCGAGGTCACCACCGGCATGCTGGTCGCGGTGCTGATGTTCGTCGTGGTCTGGTACGCGCTGACCCGCACGGCATGGGGCCGGCACGTCTACGCGCTGGGCAACGACCCGGAGGCGGCCCGGCTGACCGGCATCCACGTGAACCGCACCCTGCTCTCGGTCTACGTGGTGGCCGGCGTGATCTACGGGATCGCCGCGTGGCAGTCGCTGGGCCGGATCCCCAACGCCGACCCGAACGCCTACCAGACCGGCAACCTGGACAGCATCACCGCCGTGGTGATCGGCGGCACCAGCCTGTTCGGCGGCCGGGGCGGGGTGGTCGGCACGCTGGTCGGCGCGCTGATCGTCACCGTGCTGCGCAGCGGGCTCACCCAGGCCGGGATCGACGAGCTGTACCAGGACGTCGCCACCGGCATCCTGGTGATCGTCGCGGTCGCGCTGGACCAGCTGGCCCGCCGGAGAGCGCGGTGAGCGCCCCGGACGCGGTCGCCGCCGGCCCCGCGACGGACTCGGTGCTGCGGGCGGAGGGCCTGGTCAAGCGGTACGGCAGCGTCACCGCGATGGACGGCGCCGACTTCGACCTCCGCCGGGGCGAGGTGCTCGCGGTGATCGGCGACAACGGCGCCGGGAAGTCGACGCTGATCAAGGCGCTGTGCGGGGCGGTGATCCCGGACGAGGGAACCATCTGGCTGGACGGCGAGCCGGTGCGGTTCTCCTCCCCGCTGGACGCGCGCAAGGCCGGCATCGAGACCGTCTACCAGACGCTGGCCGTGGCGCCCGCGATGGACATCGCCGGCAACCTGTTCCTGGGCAGGGAGCGCCGCCGCAAGGGGCCGCTGGGCAGCGTGTTCCGCGCGCTGGACCTGTCCGGCATGCGCGCGGACGCGCAGCGCCAGCTGGACGCGCTCGGGGTGGCCACGGTGCAGAACATCGGCCAGCTGGTGGAGACGCTGTCCGGCGGCCAGCGGCAGGCGGTGGCGGTGGCCAGGGCGGCGATGTTCGCCAGTAAGCTCACGATCATGGACGAGCCCACCGCCGCGCTGGGCGTGCGCGAGTCCGGGATGGTGCTCGACCTGATCCGCCGGATCCGGGACAACGGCCTGCCAGTGGTGCTGATCAGCCACAACATGCCGCACGTGTTCGAGATCGCCGACCGGATCCACGTGCACCGGCTGGGCCGCCGGACCGCGGTGGTCAAACCGGACGACTACGCGATGAACGAGGTGGTCGCGCTGATGACGGGCGCGCTGCGGCTCACCGACGGCGGGGAGCTGGTGGACCAGAAGGCCGAGCAGCCGCGCCGGCCCGGCGGGTGAGCGCGGCACGACCCGGCCCGCAGGGCGTGACCGTGCTGTGCGTCGGGCTGACCACGCTGGACGTGGTGCATCACCTGGACGCGCCGCCGGTCCGGGGCCGCAAGCAGCGCTCGGTCGGCGGCGAGCTGGTCGCCGGCGGCCCGGCCGCGAACGCCGCGGTCACCGCCGCCGGGCTGCTCGGCTCGGCGCGGCTGCTCACCGGGGTCGGCGCCGGCCCGTCGTCGGCCGCCGCGCTGGCCGACCTGGCCGCGTACGGCGTCGAGGTGCTCGACCTGGCCCCGCCGGACTGGCCGCTGCCGGTGGCCAGCGCGCTGGTCGAGGTGCACTCCGGCGAGCGGACCGTGGTGTCCCCGGGTGCGCTCGGCGCCGGCGGGCTGGACCTCCCCCCGGGGATGGCTGACGAGGCGCTGGAACCGGTGCTGGCCGGGGTGGCCGCGGTGCTGCTGGACGGCCACCACCCGGCGCTGGCCGCCCGGGTCGCCGGGGTGGCCACCCGCGCCCGCGTGCCGGTGGTCCTGGACGCGGGCAGCTGGAAGGACGAGATGGCCGCCGTGCTGCCCCGGGTCACGGTGGCCGCCTGCTCGGCCGACCTCACCCCGCCGGGCGGCCGCCGGGCGGGGGACGACCCGGACGGGGTGGCCACCCTGATGCACCGGCACGGGGTGCCGACGGTGCTGGTCACCGACGGCCCCCGGCCGATCGCGTGGAGCACCCTGGACGGCGGCCGGGGGCGGGTGGAGGTGCCGGCGGTGCCCGCGGTGGACACCCTCGGCGCCGGCGACGTGTTCCACGGCGCGCTGCTGGCCGCGATCGCCGCCGGGGTGACCGGCACGCCGGCCCGCGCCGAGCTGGCCGCGCGGGTGGCCGCCACCCGGTGCGCCCGGCTGGGTGCCCGGGCCTGGCTGGACGAGCCGGTGATCCTCGACCTGGCGGCGCGGCTGCGCGGCCGGATCGACGCGGCAGGCCCGTCCGGGCGGCGGGGGCGGCGCGGGCAGCGGAGCGGGCGGCGGTGACCGGAGGCGCCGGGGGGACGGGTGGTGTCGCGGGGGAGGTCGCGGGGGAGCTGGTGGAGCGGGCGGCGGGGCTGGCCGCCGGCGGCCGGGCGCTGCTGGGGATCACCGGCGAGCCCGGGGCCGGCAAGTCGACGCTGGCCGAGGGCCTGCACCGGGCACTGGCCGAGCGAGGGGTGCCGGCCGCGCTGGTCGGCATGGACGGGTTCCACCTGGCCGACCGGTCGCTGCGCGAGCTGGGGCTGGTCGGGGTCAAGGGCGCCCCGGAGACGTTCGACGCGGCCGGCTACGTCGCGCTGCTGCGCAGGCTTCGGGCCGCCGCTCCGGACGAGGTGGTCTGGGCGCCGGAGTTCCGCCGGGAGATCGAGGACGCGATCGCCGGCTCGGTGCCGGTCGGTCCGGCGGTGTCCCTGGTCCTGACCGAGGGCAACTACCTGCTGCTCGACGGTCCGTGGCGGCCGGTGCGCGGGCTGCTGGACGAGGTGTGGTTCGTCGACCCGCCGGAGCGGCGGCGCCGGTCCTGGCTGGCCGAGCGGCACCAGCGCTACGGCCGCACACCGGAGCAGGCCTGGGAGCGGACGCTGGGTTCGGACGAGCGCAACGCGCGCACCGTCGCGACCACCCGGCACCTCGCCGACCTGCTGGTATCGCCCGGCTGACGGGCCGGGACCCGTCGTTGCACATGATCGTTCGTGCAGCTATGGTCCCGGCACACACACCGTGCGCGTGGCACCGTTCTGCGGATTCCCCGGCATGGAGGGCCGAGAGGTGCCGTGCCCATGGACTGGTCGTCGATCTTCCCGCTGATACACGCCGAGGGTTGGCTCAGGCACGCCTCGGTGCCCCTGTTCACCGGCGTGATCGGCTGGATCACCAACTGGACCGGCGTGCTGATGCTGTTCTACCCGCTCCGGTTCCGGGGTGTCCGGATCCCGGGGCTGAAGACCGTCGCGCAGTTCCTGCCGCGCAAGGTGCTGGAGGTGCCGCTCGGGCTGGCCAGCGGCCGCTTCGGCTGGCAGGGGATCATCCCCTCGCGGGCGGCGAAGATGGGCAGCATCGCGGTGGACAAGGGCCTGCTGAAGCTGGGCACCGCCACCGAGTTCTACGAGCAGCTCGACCCCACCGCGATCGCCGAGCACATCCTGCGCACCTCCCGCCAGGAGATCGACCGCATCGTCGACCGGCTGATGCTCACCTACTACCCGACGGTGTGGGCGAACGTGCCGACCAGCATGCGGCAGGTCATCCGCGCCAGGGTCGAGGCGCAGCTGCCGGACATCGTGCACGAGCTGACCCGGGAGATCGGGGTCAACATCGACCAGCTCTTCGACGTGAAGCTGATGGTGATCGGCTACATGGAGAAGGACCCCACGCTGGCGAACATGATCTTCCAGGAGATGGGTCGCCGGGAGCTGAAGCTGATCGTGCACCTGGGCTTCGTGTTCGGCTTCCTGCTCGGCATCCCGCTGCTGTTCCTGACCATGGCCGTGCCGATGTGGTGGATCGTGCCGCTCTGCGGCGCGCTGATCGGCTACGTGACGAACTGGCTGGCCATCGCGGTGATCTTCGAGCCGGTGAGCCCGGTCCGGATCGGCCCGGTTCGGATCCAGGGCCTGTTCATCCGGCGCCAGGCGCAGGTGGCCGACGTGTGGGCGCGGATCATCGCCGACCGGATCGTCTCGCTGACCAACGTCGGCCACGAGCTGTTCAACGGCCCCCGGGGGGACCGCACCCGCAAGATGATCGAGAACCTGATGCGCCCCGTGGTGGACCGCGCCGTGGGCGTCGCCCGGCTGCCGGTGCGCGCGGCGATCGGGTCCCGCCGCTACGAGAACATGTCCCGGTTCGCCGTGGCCGAGGCCGCCGACATCGCCAGCGAGTCGCTGCACGACTCCGAGTTCAACCGGACCCAGGGCGCCCGCATCCGCACCCTGGTCGCGGAGAAGACCCGGACGATGGACCCGCACGACTTCGCCGAGATGCTGCGCTCGGCCATCAAGGAGGATGAGTGGCTGCTGATCCTGCACGGCGCCGCGCTCGGGATCGTCGCCGGGCTGGCGCACCTGATGGTGTTCGGAGCGTGAGATGACCGACGACCGGCAACCGATGGAGGTCGAGGGCGAGGTCGAAGGGGAGGTCGAAGGGGAGGTCGTCGCGACCGGGCCCGTGCGGGAGCCGTCCCGCGACCTGGTCCTGCGCCGGCTGTCCGAGATCGACTCCGCCCGCTCGACGATCGCCGGCGCCGCGGGCGACCTGGTCTCGGCCGTCACCCCGAGCGCCGTGGTGAAGGCACTGCCGGACGTGGTGAAGATCGCCGGTGCGATGTGGTGGAAGACCAACCGGTGGTCGTTCAACGCGTCGCTGCACATCGGCAACGTGGTGGTGCGGGGCGCGATCTCCGGCCGGTCGGCCCAGCACCTGATCGAGGAGATCGGCAGCGAGGCCAGGCACTCCCTGCGCGAGCTGCTCGGGGTGGCCGAGGAACCCGACCCGATGCCCAAGGAGCTGCGCGACCGGATCATCACCAACGGCGCGGCCGTCACCAACCCGGCGATCACCCTGCCGGACCGGCTGAACGCGCTGCTGGACGCCTCGGCCGACCTGACCTACCACGACACCGGGCACCCCGCGTACATCCGCCTGCTGTCCGAGCTGGCGCCCGACGAGGCCCGGATCCTGCGGCTGTTCGCCCAGCGCGGTCCGCAGCCGTCGGTGGACGTGCGCACCCGGCGCCCGTTCGGGGTGGGCAGCGAGCTGGTCGCGCCGGGGATCACCATGATCGGCCGCTACGCCGGCTGCCAGCACGTGGAGCTGGTGCCGGCCTACCTCAACAACCTGTTCCGGCTGGGCCTGGTCTGGTTCTCCCGGGAGGCGCTGCCCGACCACAACCTCTACGACGTGCTGGAGGCGCAGGAGGAGGTCGAGGAGGCGATGGAGCGCGCCGGCCGGGGGGTCACGGTGCGGCGCAGCATCGAGCTGACCGCGTTCGGCCGCAACCTGTGCGCGATGACCGGCATCCTGCCGGCCTCCGACGCCGACGTCCGTGTCCTGCCGGACCAGAACGCCAAGCAGGTGCCGCCCCCGGACGCCCGGGACTCCCGGGACCGCTGAGCGGGCTTCGGGTCGGCGCGTCGGCCGCGGGGTTGTCGCACGGTCCCAGTAGCCTCTCCTCGAACACGTGTTCGTGATGGAGATCGACGGGCAGGGGGCCGGCCGGTGCGGGTGCTCGGTGTCGACCCGGGGCTGACCCGGTGCGGCCTCGGCGTGGTCGACGGCACCGGCGCGCGCGGGGTGCGCTGCGTCGGCTACGCCGTGGTGCGCACCCCGGCCGACGCCGACGTGGCACGCAGGCTGCTCATCCTGGCCGACGCCGTGCAGGAGGCGCTCGCCGAGCACCGGCCCGACGTGGTGGCCGTGGAGCGGGTGTTCAGCCAGTCGAACGTGCGCACCGTGATGGGCACCGCGCAGGCCAGCGGCGTGGTCGCGCTGGTGGCCGCCAGGGCGGGGCTGCGCGTGGTGTTCCACACCCCGAGCGAGGTCAAGGCGGCGGTCACCGGTTCCGGCCGGGCGGGCAAGGAGCAGGTCACCACCATGGTGAGCCGGGTGCTCGGGCTGGCCGAGGCACCCCGCCCCGCCGACGCGGCCGACGCTCTGGCCCTGGCGATCTGCCACTGCTGGCGGGGGCCGATGCTGGACCGGATGGCGGAGGCCCGTGCCGCGTCGGAGCGGCTGGCCAAGGCACACCGCGCCCGGCTGGCCGCCGCGGCGAAGGAGAGGGGATGAGCGCCCGGTGATCGCGTCCGTGCGGGGGCCCGTGCTGTCCGTGGGCCTTGACCACGCCGTGGTCGAGGTGGGCGGTGTCGGGCTGGCGGTGCACGCCACCCCGGCCACCCTGGCCACGCTGCGCCGGGGCGAGGAGTCCCGGCTGGCCACCTCGCTGGTCGTGCGGGAGGACTCGCTGACCCTCTACGGGTTCGCCGACGCCGACACCCGCGAGCTGTTCGTGCTGCTGCAGACGGTGACCGGGGTCGGACCCCGGCTGGCGCTGGCCACGCTCGCGGTGCTCGACCCGGAGTCGCTGCGCCGCGCGCTGGCCGACGGTGACCTGAAGGCGCTGACCCGGGTGCCGGGCATCGGCCGTAAGGGCGCCGAGCGGCTGGTCGTCGAGCTGCGCGACAAGGTGGGCGGGGTGGCCGTCGCGGAGCCGGCCGGTGCCCAGCGGCCCCCGGTGCCGGTGGCCGTCTCCGGCCGTGACCACGTGGTGGAGGCGCTGGTCGGGCTGGGCTTCGCGGCCCGGCAGGCGGAGCAGGCGGTGGACGGCGTGCTCGGTGACGGCGCACCGGACGCCTCGGGCAACGGCTCGGCGAACGGTTCGGGCAACGGCTCGGCGAACGGCCCGGGCGACACCGCCGCGACGCTGCGCGCGGCGCTGAACCGGCTGGGCGGCTCGCGGTGAGCTCGACGGATCCGGCGGTGTCCCCGGACGTGGAGCCGGAGGACCTGGACGTCGAGGCGGGCCTGCGGCCCCGCAGGCTCACCGAGTTCATCGGTCAGGGGCGGGTCCGCGAGCAGCTGGAACTGGTGCTGGAGGGCGCGCGCCGGCGCGGCGACCCGCCGGACCACGTGCTGCTGTCCGGGCCGCCCGGGCTGGGCAAGACCAGCCTGTCGATGATCATCGCCACCGAGCTGGGTGCCGCGATCCGGATCACCTCCGGGCCGGCGCTGGAGCGCGCGGGCGACCTCGCGGCGATGCTGTCCAACCTGCTGCCGGGCGACGTGCTGTTCATCGACGAGATCCACCGGATCGCCCGCCCGGCCGAGGAGATGCTGTACCTGGCGATGGAGGACTTCCGGGTCGACGTGGTGGTCGGCAAGGGGCCGGGGGCCACCAGCATCCCGCTGGAGATCTCACCGTTCACCCTGGTCGGGGCCACGACCAGGGCCGGCGCGCTGACCGGGCCGCTGCGCGACCGGTTCGGGTTCACCGCGCACATGGAGTTCTACGAGCCGGCCGACCTGGAGCTGGTGCTGCGCCGCGCCGCGGTGATCCTGGAGGTCGACCTGCGCCCGGACGGCGCCCGGGAGATCGCCCGCCGCTCCCGGGGCACGCCGCGGATCGCCAACCGGCTGCTGCGCCGGGTGCGTGACTACGCGGAGGTACGGGCCGACGGGGCGGTGACCGTGGAGGTGGCCCGCGCGGCGCTCGCCGTCTACGACGTCGACGAGCTCGGGCTCGACCGGCTGGACCGCGCCGTGCTCACCGCGCTGGTGCGGTCCTTCGGCGGCGGTCCGGTGGGCGTGTCGACGCTGGCTGTGGCGGTCGGGGAGGAACCCGCTACCGTGGAGGAGGTCTGCGAGCCTTACCTTGTGCGAGCCGGCATGCTGGCTCGCACCCCGCGCGGTCGGGTGGCCACCGCCGCTGCCTGGCGGCACCTGGACCTGGAGCCGCCGCCCGATGCGGTGGGTGACCAGGCGGAGCCGCCACCCACGCTGTTCGGGGAGTGAGGCTGGCAGACCCGACAGCCCCGACAGAGGTTCTGGAGCCATGGATATCTCGCTGCTCTTCCCGATCATCATCGTCCTGCTGTTCATCCCGATCTTCCTGAACGGTCGCAAGCAACGCCGCCAGGTGACGGAGATGCAGCAGCTCCAGCAGGCCCTGACCGAGGGCGACGTCGTGACGACCACGTCGGGCCTGCGCGGCACCGTGGTGGACAGCAGTTACGAGGAGACGCTCGACCTGGAGATCGCCCCGGGCGTGGTCACCACCTGGCTGCGCGCCGCGGTGCGGGAGAAGGTCAAGCCGACCGACGAGGCCCACGACGAGGGGCATGGCGACGAGCACGGGACCGACGGCGCCACTGGGTCGAACCCCGCTGGGTCGAACCCCGGGCCGTCGACCAACCCCGCGACGCCCACGAACCCCGCGTCGTCGACCAACCCCGCGTCGCCCGCCGGATCGACCTCCGACGGCGCGGCCGCGACGGACGCCCCGGCCGGGGAGCGCCCCACCTCCTGATCGGCCCCCCGGCGTCTTCGGCGCCGCTGACCTGCGAGGACACTTCCTGGCGGGCGCCGTGATGATGGCACCGGCAGCCGCCCGCGAGGCGGTGGGTAGCATCGGCAACCGCCTTGCGGCCCGTAGCATCGGGCCGGCTTTCCCGCAAGAGGAGACAGATCTCAGTGGCTGGACCAGCCGGGCACATCCGCCCATGGCGGTACCTGGCGGCATTTCTCGGCATCGTCGTCGTGCTGTACGCGTTGGTGTTCCTCACCGGCGACCGCCAGCCGCACCCGAAGCTCGGGATCGACCTCGAGGGCGGCACCCGGGTCACCCTCACCGCGCGCACCTCGACCGGTCAGCCGCCCACCAAGGAGCAGCTGAACCTGGCCCGCGAGATCATCGATCAGCGGGTGAACGGCCTGGGTGTCAGCGGCGCCGAGGTCGTGCAGGACGGCAGCAACCTGACCATCACGGTGCCCGGCGACCAGGGGCAGCGGGCCAAGGACCTGGCGCAGACCGCGCAGCTGCGGTTCCGGCCGGTGCTGGCCGGACCGTTCGACGCCGCGCCGCCGCCCGCCGCCGCGCCGCCCCGCTCGGGCACGCCGGGGTCCTCGGCGCCCGCGGGTACGGCCAAGCCCGGCTCCGGCACCACGGAGCACGGCGCGACCGGGAAGAGCACGCCGCAGAGCTCGTCGAACGCGCCCGGACCGGGCTCCGCGGGGCCGCACCCGGCGAATCCGGCGCTGGCCGACCTCGCCGTCGGCGGCCCGGCGGCGCCGCACCCGCACGCCCCGACGCCGAGCCCGCCGCCCCCGGCGCCGCAGCCGCCGTCCACCCCCGGCGCGACCAACGGCGCCCCGGACACCACGAACGACTTCGCCGACCCGGAGACGGTGAAGGAGCTCGCCGTGGCCAGGGCCGAGCGGCAGAGCACCGACCCGAAGATCCAGCAGTTCGCGGTACAGAACCTGCGGTGCACCGGCCAGGACGTGCTGCGCGGCTACGACGACCCCACGAAGCCGCTGGTCGCCTGTGACCAGAAGGGCACCTCCAAGTACCTGCTCGGCCCGTCCTTCCTGGAGGGCACCGAGATCGCCTCGGCCGCGTCCGGCCGGGACGACCAGGGCGCCGGCTACGTGGTGAACCTGACCTTCAAGAGCGAGGGCAACAAGATCTGGGGCGACTACACGACCGCGAACGTGGGCAAGCAGGCCGCGTTCGTGCTCGACAGCCAGGTCGTGTCCGCCCCGACGATCAACCAGCCGATCGTCGGCGGCTCCACCCGGATCAGCGGCTCGTTCTCCCAGGCGGAAGCCTCACAGCTGGCCGGCGTGCTGAAGTACGGCTCGCTGCCGCTGTCGTTCGCCACCTCGGACGCCGAGACGGTGTCCGCGACCCTCGGGCTGGCCTCCCTGGAGGCGGGCCTGATCGCCGGCGCGATCGGGTTGGCCCTGGTGTTCGTGTATTGCCTGTTCTACTACCGGGCGCTGGGCGTGCTCACCATCCTGTCGCTGGTGCTCTCCGGCGCGATCGTCTACGCGGCGCTGGTGCTGCTCGGCCGGTGGATCGGCTTCACCCTCGACCTCGCGGGGGTGGCGGGGTTCATCGTGGCCATCGGTATCACCGCCGACTCGTTCGTGATCTTCTTCGAACGGCTCAAGGACGAGGTCAGGGAGGGCCGCAGCTTCCGCACGGCGGTGCCCCGGGGCTGGGTCCGCGCGCGGCGCACCATCCTGACCGCCGACGCGGTGAGCTTCCTGGCCTCCGCGGTGCTCTACGTGCTGGCCGTCGGCCAGGTGAAGGGCTTCGCGTTCACCCTGGGCATGTCGACGGTGCTCGACCTGGTCGTGGTGTTCCTGGTGACTCATCCGCTGGTGGTGATGGCCTCGAACTCGAAGCTGTTCGGCAGCCCCACCTGGTCCGGCCTCGGCGCGGTGGCCCGCATCGGCGCGCAGCGCCGGCGGGCGGCGGCGGCCGCGGCGAAGGGAGCCTGAACAATGGCGCGGAACGACAGCGGCTTCCTCAGCCGGCTCTACACCGGCACCGGCGCGTTCGACATCGTCGGCAAGCGTCGCCGGTTCTACGTGTTCTTCGGTGCGCTGGTGCTGATCTGCATCGGCTCCATGGTGTTCCGGGGCTTCAACCTGGGCATCGAGTTCGAGGGCGGCACCCAGATCCAGTTCCCGGTCACCGGGATGAGCGCGCCGCCCAGCACCCAGCAGGTCGGCCAGGTGGTGACCGAGGCCGCCGGCAAGCCGCCCGAGACGGTGCAGAGCGCCGGGCGGGGCACCTCGGAGACCATGATCATCCGGACCGAGTCGCTGACCGGCGGCCAGCAGGCCCGGGTCAAGGAGGCGCTTTTCCAGGCCTTCCACCCGATCGGCCCGAGCGGCCAGCCGGACCCGAACTCGATCAGCGAGACGGCCGTCTCGTCCAGCTGGGGGGGTGAGATCACCACCCAGGCGCTGATCGCGCTCGCCGTGTTCCTGGTGCTGGTTACGATCTTCCTCGCGGTGTACTTCGAGCGATCCATGGCGATCGCCGCGCTGGTCGCGCTGGTGCACGACCTGGTGATCACCGCCGGGGTGTACTCGATCGTCGGGTTCGAGGTGTCGCCGTCCACGGTGATCGGTCTGCTGACCATCCTCGGGTTCTCGCTCTACGACACGGTCGTGGTGTTCGACAAGGTCAAGGAGAACAGCCGGGGCCTGCTCGGGCTGACCCGGCGCACCTACGGCGAGACCGCCAACCTGGCGCTGAACCAGACCCTGATGCGGTCGATCAACACCTCGCTCATCGCTGTGCTGCCGGTGCTCGGGCTGCTGATCGTCGGTGTCGGGCTGCTCGGCGTGGGCACCCTGGCCGACCTGGCCCTGGTGCAGATGGTCGGCATCGTCTCCGGCGCCCTGTCGTCGATCTTCCTGGCCACCCCGGTGCTGGTCGACCTCAAGATGCGCGACCCGAAGTTCCGCCAGCAGGCCAACCGGGTGGCCTCCCGCCGGGCCCGCCTGGCACGCGGCGCCGACGCGGACGGGGACGGCGACGGCGACGATCTGGACGTCAGCGACGACGAGGCGCTGGCCGGTGCACAGCGCCGGGAGCGCGCGGTGACCGCGGCCGCCGGGGTGCCCGCCCGGGCGTCCGGAGCGCGTCGAGCCGGCGGTACCCGGTCCGGCCGTTCGCAGCAGCGCAGCCAGCCGAGCAGCAGGCCCAGCGGCAAGCGTCGCCGGTGACCGACCGCCCCGGCGCGGACCCCGCGCTGGTCAGGGCGGCCGGACTGATCCGCGACGTGCCGGACTACCCGCACGACGGGGTGCTGTTCCGGGACATCACCCCGCTGCTCGCCGACGCGGACGCGTTCGCCCACGTGGCGCGCTCGATGGCCGCGCCGGCCGCCGGGGCCGACCTGGTGGTCGGGGTGGAGGCACGGGGCTTCCTGCTCGGCGCGGCGGTGGCCCTGGCCGCCGGGGCGGGCGTGGTGCCGGTGCGCAAGGCCGGCAAGCTGCCCCGGGTGGCCGCCGGCCGCGACTACCAGCTCGAGTACGGCACGGCGACCCTGCAGCTGCCCGAGGGCGGTATCGCGGCCGGCGCGGGGGTGTACGTGGTGGACGACGTGCTGGCCACCGGCGGCACCCTCGCCGCCAGCTGTGACCTGGTCGAGCAGGTCGGCGGCCGGGTCGTCGGCGTCGGCGTGCTGCTGGAGCTCCCGGCGCTGGCCGGGCGGGAGCGGCTGCCCGGACGCGAGCTGCACGCGCTGTTGCGCGGCTGAGCCGCCCGTCACCCGGGCCGGCCCGCTCGCCGAGTCACCGGAGGACACCAGGCCCGCGGGCGGCGGCTCGCCGAGATCCGGGGCTACCCTGGGACGATGGAGCGTGTGTGAGTACAACCGAGCGCCAGCCGGCTCGGTCGGGGGAACCGGCGCCTCCGAGCTCGACGGCCAGGCCGTCGGCGACCCGCCGGGTTCGTGCCCGCATCGCCCGCCGGATCTCCTCGCCCCGCCCCGGGGCGGTCAAGCCGGTCCTCGAGCCCCTGGCCGGGGTGCACCGCCAGCTGCACCCGAACGCCGACCTGGGTCTGCTGCAGCACGCCTACGAGGTGGCCGAGGAGCGGCACGCCGACCAGAAGCGCAAGTCGGGCGACCCGTACATCACGCACCCGCTCGCGGTGGCCACCATCCTGGCCGAGCTGGGCATGGACACCACCACGCTGATCGCCGCGCTGCTGCACGACACGGTGGAGGACACCGGCTACAGCCTCGCCGAGCTGGGCACCGAGTTCGGTGAGGAGGTCGCGCACCTGGTCGACGGCGTGACCAAGCTGGACAAGGTCAAGCTGGGGCCCGCGGCCGAGGCGGAGACGATCCGCAAGATGGTCGTCGCGATGGCCAAGGACCCCCGCGTCCTGGTGATCAAGCTCTCCGACCGGTTGCACAACATGCGCACCATGCGTTTCCTGCCACCGGAGAAGCAGGCCCGCAAGGCCCGGGAGACCCTGGAGGTCTTCGCCCCGCTCGCGCACCGGCTCGGCATGGCCGGCGTGAAGTGGGAGCTGGAGGACCTGGCCTTCGCGCTGCTGCACCCGAAGAAGTACGACGAGATCGTCCGGCTGGTGGCCGACCGGGCGCCCTCCCGCGACACCTATCTGCGCCAGGTCATCGACGAGGTGAACGCCCAGCTGGACGGGGCGCGGATCAACGCCCAGGTCGAGGGCCGGCCGAAGCAGTACTACTCGATCTACCGGAAGATGATCGTCAAGGGCAAGGACTTCGACGACATCCACGACCTGGTCGGCGTGCGCATCCTGGTGGACGACGTGCGCGACTGCTACGCGGCGATGGGCATGGTG
>DASXJJ010000192.1:0-17064 GCA_036497465.1 Pseudonocardia sp.
TCACCGCGATGCTCAAGATCGGCGGCGTCTGCGTGTTCGCGTTCGCGGCGGTCGGGGTCTACCTGTTCTTCGACGCGATGGCCCAGGCCACCGGCGGGAAGGCACTGCCGCTGGGACACCCGTTGCTGAAGTGACCGGCCGCCGGTCACCGGAAGTCCCTGGACTGCACGGCCACCCGGAGCACCAGCCGGTCCAGCCGGTCGGCCAGCAGGTTGAGCACCGCGGGCGTGTCACTGGTGCGTTCCAGGCGCCCCCGGACGACCAGCCCCGCGCCGCCCATCGCCACCACCCGGTACCGCGACCAGAGACCCGGTGAGCAGACCACGTTGAGCATGCCCGTCTCGTCCTCCAGGTTCAGGAAGGTGACCCCGCCGGCGGTGGCCGGGCGCTGCCGGTGGGTCACCACACCGCCGACCCTCACCCGGGCGCCGTCGGTGACCCTTCCGAGCCCGGAGATCCGAACGGCACCCTGGGCGTCCAGCGCCTCCCGCAGGTGCTCGACGGGATGGCTGCCCGGGCTCACCCCCGTCGCCCAGACGTCGGCCACGGTCAGCTCGGCCTCGGTCATCCCGGGCAGTGGTGGCGCGTTCACCCCCACCGAGGTGCCGGGGAGATGCGTCGGCCGCTGACCGGCCACCACGCCGGCCGCCCACAACGCGGCACGGCGATCCACCCCGAAGCAGCCGAAGGCGCCGGAGGTGGCCAGGGCCTCCGCCCTCGGCACCGTCAAGCGGACCCGGCGCGCCAGGTCGGACAGATCCCGGAACGGGCCGTTGCGGCGCCGTTCGTCCTCCACCAGCTTCGCCGGTTCCTCCCCGACGGTCCGCACGCTGGACAGGCCGAGCCGGACGGCCCGCCCTCCGGCACTGTCCGCCGAGGGCTCGAGCACGGCGTCCGCGGCGGAGCGGTTCACGTCGGGGCCGAGCACCCGCACCTCGTGCCGCCTGGCGTCGGCGACCAGCGACTGGGGCGAGTAGAACCCCATCGGCTGCGAGTTCAGCAGCGCCGCGCAGAACGCCGCCGGGTAGTGCCGCTTGAACCAGGCGCTGTAGTAGACCAGCGAGGCGAAGCTGATCGAATGGCTCTCCGGGAAGCCGAAGTTGGCGAACGCCACCATCTTCTGGAAGATCGTGGTGGCGATGTCGCCGGTGATCCCGTTGGCGGCCATCCCGTCGTAGAACCGGGCGCGCAGCCGCTCCATCTTCTGCTCC
This sequence comes from Pseudonocardia sp., assembly GCA_036497465.1. Classification (GTDB taxonomy): domain Bacteria; phylum Actinomycetota; class Actinomycetes; order Mycobacteriales; family Pseudonocardiaceae; genus Pseudonocardia. The sequence continues at coordinate 1,212 of DASXJJ010000192.1, forward strand.
GACCGCTTGGACCCCATGGCCCGGCGCAGCTCGTCGGCGTCGGCGGCGGAGAAACCGGCCACGTCGACCGCGATCTGCATCAGCTGTTCCTGGAACAGCGGCACGCCGAGCGTCTTGCGCAGCGCCTTCTCCAGCAGCGGGTGGTCGTAGGTGGCGTCCTCCTGGCCGTTGCGCCGTCGGATGTAGGGGTGCACCGAGCCGCCCTGGATCGGGCCGGGGCGGATCAACGCGACCTCCACGACGAGGTCGTAGAAGGTTCTCGGCTTCAGCCGGGGCAGCGTGGCGATCTGGGCTCGGGACTCCACCTGGAACACGCCCACCGAGTCGGCCTGGCAGAGCATCTCGAAGACCTGGGGGTCGGTCGGCTGCAGATGGTGCAGCTCGAGCCGGAGGTCGTGGTGCTCGGCCACCAGGTCGATCATCTTGTGCAGCGCGGTGAGCATCCCCAGCCCCAGCAGGTCGAACTTGACCAGCCCGGCCGCCGCGCAGTCGTCCTTGTCCCACTGCACGACGGTGCGGTTCTCCATCCGCGCCCACTCCACCGGCACGACCTCGGAGACCGGACGGTCGCAGATCACCATGCCGCCCGAGTGGATGCCCAGGTGACGCGGGAAACCGAGCACCTGGTCGGCCAGCGCACGCACCGCGCCCGGGATGCCGTCGGGATCGGCCCGGGAACCGTCGGTGCTCTCCCCCACCGTGGGGCCCCAGCGGTCGATCCGCTTGCTCCACGCGTCCTGCTGCCCGGTCGAGAAACCGAGCGCCTTCGCCATGTCCCGCACCGCCGACCTCGGTCGGTAGGAGATCACGTTCGCCACCTGTGCGGTGTGGGTGCGCTGGTACTTCCGGTAGACGTACTGGATGACCTCCTCGCGCCGCCCGGACTCGATGTCCAGGTCGATGTCCGGGTAGCCGTCCCGCGCCGGGGAGAGGAACCGCTCGAACAACAGCCCGTGGTGCACCGCGTCCACCGCGGTGATGCCCAACGCGTAGCAGACCGCCGAGTTGGCCGCCGAGCCCCGGCCCTGGCAGAGGATGTTGCTGCGCTTACAGAACGAGACGATGTCGTGCACGATCAAGAAGTAGCCGGGGAAGTTCTTCTTCTCGATGATCTCCAGCTCACGCCGGACCGTAGTGACGGCCTCCGGGTTCTCGGCGTGGCTGCCGTACCGGGACGCCACCCCCTGCCAGGTCAGTGCGCGCAGCCACTCGGCCTCGGTCTGCCGGGTGGGTACGTCGAACGGCGGCAGGTCGGGGGCGAGCAGCGTGAGCTCGAAGGACAGCTCCCGGCCCAGCGCGGCGGCTCTGGCCACCGCTCCGGGGTACCGCGCGTCGAACCGGGCGGCCATCTCCGCGCCGTCACGCAGATACGCCGCCGGAGCGGCCGGCAGCCAGCCGTCCGCGTCGTCGAGGCTGCGCCGCGCCCGGACCGCCGCCATCGCGGTGGCCAGCGGGAACCGCCCCGGGTCGGCGTAGTGCACCGCGTTGGTGGCCACCGTGGGCACACCCGCCCCGGCGGCGATCTCGGCGAGCGTGTCGTTGCGCTCGGTGTCGGTGGGCAGCCCGTGGTCGGTGAGCTCCACGACGACGTGCTCGGCGCCGAACCGGTGGACCAGCAGCCGCAGCTCGGCCGCCGCCGCCTCGGCTCCGTGCCGCTCCAGCGCCTGCCGGACGGCTCCCTTGCGGCAGCCGGTCAGCACCACGACCCCCCCGGCCACGTCGCGCACCACCTCGTCCATCAGGTAGATCGGACGGCCCTTCTCCTGCCCGCGCAGCTGGGCCGCGCTGATGGTGCGGCACAGCGCCCGGTACCCCTCCGGGCCCCTGGCCAGCAGCAGCAGGTGGCTGCCCTCCGGATCGGGCACCCCGTTCTGCGGACCGGAGAGCCCGAGGCTCAGCTCGGCGCCGAACACGGTGCGCATCCCCAGCTCCGCGGCGGCCTCGGCGAACCGGACCACCCCGTACATCCCGTCGTGATCGGTGAGCGCGACGGCCTCCAACCCCAGCCGGGCGGCCCGCTCCACCAGCTCCTCCGGATGGCTGGCGCCGTCCAGGAAGCTGAAGTTGGAGTGGCAGTGCAGCTCCGCGTACGGGACCGCCTCCGTTGCCCCGTGCCGCTCCCACGGTCGAACGGCCGGAGGCTGGTAGGGCTCACGCTTGCGTGACCACGCCGGGCTGTCGCCGCCGTCGCCGGGCAGCCCGGGCGGTGCCCCCGAGACCAGGCTCGCCCCGTCCCTGGGCCTGCCGGACAGCACCCGCTCCAGCTTGTTCCAGCTGACGTCGGGATTGTGGAAGCCCATGCTCGCCTCAGCGGGACGGGATCGAGCCGGCTCGCGCGCCCGCTCGACCGGACAGGGGCGCCCGCAGGTAGTGCCGACCGGTGGGGCTGCGCCAGATCACCATTCCGCTGGGATGCTCGGACACGGTCCACCCCGGACGACCCGCGAACAGCGGCGAGACACGGCGCTCGGCCACCCGCTGCTCGGGCACCACCCGCGTCCCTCGGCCGGCCACCGGAGCCCTTCGTACGCCCTTCATCGAACCCCCTCCTGTACCGCCCGAGCGGGCAGTAATTCGAACGTGTGTTCGATACTATCCGGGTCGCGCCTTCCCGTCCAGGCACCCCCGCGACATACCGCCGGTCAGTCGTACCGCCCGACGACCGACCACCCGTCGCCCCGGTAGAGCAGCAACAACGCCGTCTCACCGTCGTCCTCGTGCGCCGCGCCGGTCTCGCCGGTGGCATCCCCGTCCCGCCCGCCGAGCACCACCTGCAGCCGGCTTCCGTGCCATCCGTCGGTGCCGTCCCACCAGCGTTGGCTCACCGGCCACGGACCCGCCCAACCCCGCACCCGGACCGGGCGACCGCCGTCCACCACGACCGCGGCCGGCTCGCCGGTCAGCAGCTGCCCCTCGGAGACCACGACGAGCCGCCCGGCCGCGTCCGTCAGCTCGGCACGCGGAGGCCTCTCCGGCACGGTGGTCGGCGACGGCGCCGGCAGCCGCCCCGGCCAAGGAGGGCGGGCCGAAGGATCGGCGGCCGGCCCCTCGGCCACCCGCCGGTCGTCCCCCCAGGGCACCCAGCGCACCCGCTCCCCGGGGTCACGGCCGCCACCGAGCACCACGGTGCCCACCCCGTCCGGCCCGAGCAGCGCCTGCACCCGCACGAGGGCGCGACCCGCCCGTCCGTCCCCGACCCCGACGTCTCCCCAGAGCCCGGCCTGCAGCACACCCGCCGTGACCACCTCCACCGCCGACAGCCGCAGCAGGACGAGCCCACCGTCGTCGGCCCGCGCCGCCCGGCCACCGCCCCGGACCAGCTCGCGCGTGAGCCAGGCGTCCAGCTGCCAGCGCATCCGGTCCGCGGTGCCGGCCGGGGTCAGCGGCTCCGCGCAGCGCCAGACCCGGGACAGCTCGACCCCGTCGGCGGTGCGCGCGTGGACCCCGAGCCGGGTACAGGCCAGGCCGTGGCCGGCGAGCAGCAGGTGCAGCCGCTCGGCCAGCGCCCGCGAGGCGAAGGCGGCCGCGTCCACCCGCTCGACCGGCGGATCCAGATCCTCGGAGACCACCAGCTCCTCAGGCGCACGACGCCGCGCCGGCGGGCGCGGGTCCAGGCCGCGCGCCAGCCGGTGCGCGAGCACCGCGTCGGAGCCGAACCGCGAGGCCACGTCGCCGGCCGGGAGCGCCGCGAAGGCACCCATGCTGCGCAGGCCGAGCCGGTGCAACAGGCTGACGAGCTCGGCCCGGTCGACCCCGGGCTCCCGGTCCAACTCGTCGACAGCCAACGGACCGAGGAACTCCTCGGTGCGCCCGGGCTGCACCTCGACCCCTCGGTGCGCAGCCAGCGTGGCCGCGAACAGCCCGTCGGCCACACCGACCTGACACTCCGTCGCGGTCCGCGTCGCCACCTGGTCGATCAGCCGCTCGGCGGCCTCCCGCACACCGCCGAAGTAGCCCACCGGCCCCTGCGCCGGCAACGCGAGCAGCCCCGGGCGTACCACCTCGACACCCGGCGCCAACTCCTCCACCGCGAGCGCGACCCGTTCGAACAGGCGGGCGTCCCGATCCCCATCGACGGCCAGCACGACCAGCTCGGGGCACCGCGCCTGCGCCTCCCGCCTGCGCAGGCCCCGCCGCACGCCGTACGCCCGGGCACCCGCCGAGCAGGCCAGCACCCGGTTCGCCGCGACCACGGCCGCAGGCAGATGCCGCGCGACCCCGGACGCCTCCACCGCCGCTACGACCGGCCAGTCCGGACACCACAGGGCGAGCACCCTCGGGGAGCGGCCGCTCTCCGCACCGCCCGGCTCCTCCTTCCCGCCCATCACTCAGCCCGCCGCCCGCACCGGCACCCCGGTGACCACGTCCATCCGCTCCCGCGTGCTCAGCCCGTCCGGCCCGGCAACCGCGCCGCCGGGGCCGGGCAGCTGCACCGTCACGGCGCGCTCCCGGTGGCCCGCTCCTCGACCGCTCACCCGCACCCGCGCCCGGCGCGCACTGAGCCTGCCCGCCCCTCGTCCCGCGACCCCGCGCCATCGCGCGGAGACCGCCTCGACCCGCAGGTCCGCCCCCGGCCAAGGGCCGACCGGCAACAGCACCGCGCCGCGCATCCTCGCCCTGGCGGCCAGGCGCTGCCGGTCGCCCGCGCCCAACCGGTCCACCCCGGCCACCGCCACCAGGTCGAGCCCGTCGAGCAACGCGGCGGTGACCGCGACCAGGTCGGCCCCCGGGCGGGGCACCAGAGCCACCCGGGACAACGCAAGCCCCGCCTCCGCCGCGGCCACCATCCCGGCCTCGGGGAAGCCCACCAGCGCACACCAGGTGCCCCCGGCCGACGCCTCGGACAGCAGCGCGAACAGCAACGAGGTGGACGACCCGACCGCGATCGTGCTGCCCCGGCGGAGCCCGCCACCGGGCAGCACCGCGCTCAGCGGAGCCGGAACGGGCACCAGCCGCTCGCCGGCCTCGGACACCTCGGACACCTCGGCGCGCCGGCCGGCCGAGGCCCGCGTCGCTCTGCCCAGCACGTTCCTGGCCTCACGCAACCGCACGGCATGCGCCTCCCCGGACGCCCCCGACGTAACCGCCGCTCCGACCACCACGACCTCCCCGACCTCCCCGACCGCCGGCCACCCCATCGGGACGACCTTGACTTCGAACATATGTTCGACATAATCATCGCCATGGAGCCGAACACCGTCAAGGGGCCTCGGGCCAGGAGGCACCCGGCCGTAGGGAGAGGTCGTCGCGAGCCCCGCGCCGGTCCGATGCCACCCGAGAGGCGCCAGGAGGAGGCCGTGGGCGGGTCTGACGCCCACTGAGCCGGCCGTGCCGTGCTCGTCGGCCCGTGTCCGCACGGCCCGGCGCGACAGAGACACGGCTCGGCCGTCAGCCGGGCGGGAGCCCACGTCGTGGGGACGACGTCAGCACCTCCCGCCTCGGCAGCGGCACTCGTACCGGTGGTGACGGCTGCCCGACCGATGCGGAGATCGCCGCCACCGCGCAGGACCGATCACCGCCGGTCCGAGTGTTCGCCTTTCGGAGCCTCCGGTCGCCCGGGAGTCGCCGGGGGACGCGCGACTCAGTGCGCGAAGTGCCTGGTCCCGGTCAGGTAGAGCGGCACCCCGGCCGCGGTGGCAGCCGCGGTCACCACGTCATCACGAATCGAGCCACCAGGATGGACGACAGCACGTACCCCGGCCTCCAGCAGCAGCTCCAGGCCGTCCGGGAACGGGAAGAACGCATCGGACGCCGCCACCGCGCCCCGGGCACGCTCGCCGGCCCGCCGCACGGCCAGGCCGGCGGCATCCACCCGGTTGACCTGCCCCATGCCGACCCCGACCGTGGCCAGGTCGTGGGCCAGCAGGATCGCGTTGGACTTCACCGCGCGACAGGTCCGCCAGGCGAACCGCAGGTCGGCCAGGGTCGCCTCGTCGACCGGCTCGCCGGTAGCGAGGCTCCACTTGGCCGGGTCGTCGCCCGGCGCGTCGATCATGTCGCGGCTCTGCATCAGCACACCGCCGCTGATCTGGCGCCTCTCGGTGCCCGCGCCCGGAGTCCCGGTCACCCGCAGCAACCGGATGTTGCGCTTGCGCGAGAGGATCTCCAGCGCGCCGTCGGCGAAGGACGGGGCCACCACGACCTCGGTGAACACGTCGGCGATCTGTTCGGCCATCGCCACGCTGACCTCGCTGTTCGCCGCGATCACGCCGCCATAGGCGCTCACCGGGTCGCAGGCGTGCGCCTTCCGGTGCGCCTCGGCGATGGCCGAGGCCGTGTCCTCGGCCGGCCCCGCCACCGCGATCCCGCACGGGTTCGCGTGCTTGATGACCGCCACGCAGCGGCCGCTGTGGTCATGCGCGGCCCGCCAGGCGCTGTCGGCGTCGACGTAGTTGTTGTACGACATCTCCTTGCCGTGCAACTGCTCCGCGCCCGCCAGCCCGGTCGAACCGCCGGCGGACGACACGTACAGCGCCGCCGCCTGGTGCGGGTTCTCGCCGTAGCGCAGCGCGGCCCGCCGCGACCAGGTCTCGCCCGACCAGCTAGGGAAGGCCACCGGGGCCTCCTCCTGCCGTTCCGGGGCGAGGGTGGTGCCCATCCACGAGGCCACCGCCACGTCGTAGCTGGCGGTGTGCCGGAAGGCGTCGGCGGCCAGCGACTGCCGGTCGGCGAAGGTGAACCCGCCCGCCGCAACCTCCGTCAACGCCCAGGCGTACCGGGAGGGATCGACCAGCACGGCGACGCTCGCGTGGTTCTTGGCCGAGGCACGCACCATGGCCGGACCGCCGATGTCGATCTGCTCGACACACTCCTCGGTGCTCGCGCCGGAGGCCACGGTGTCGGTGAACGGGTAGAGATTGCTCACCAGGAGGTCGAACGGGGCCACTTCGAGCTGCTGCAGCTGGTCGAGGTGCTCGGGCTTGCGGGTGTCGGCGAGCAGGCCCGCGTGGATGCGCGGGTGCAGCGTCTTCACCCGGCCGTCCAGGCACTCGGGGAAGGCGGTGACCTCTTCGACCCTGGTCACCGGGACCCCGGCGTCGGCGATCCGGGACGCCGTCGACCCGGTCGACACGATCTCCACGCCGGCGGCGTGCAGGCCGGTGGCCAGATCGAGCAGCCCTGCCTTGTCGTAGACGCTGATCAGCGCGCGCCGAACCGGGCGGCGCTCGCTCTGCGCGGCGGAACTCACGGGATGTTCACCTCTCGTCCGGTCACGGTCGCGCCGTGCCGTGCCAGTGCGGCCACGGACTCGACCAGCAGCCGCCGCTCCTCGATCTTGATTCGTTCGTGCAGGGAGTCCTCGGTATCGCCGGCGTGTACCGGTACCGCGCACTGTGCGAGGACCGGGCCGGTGTCGATCCCGTCGTCGACCAGGTGCACGGTGCAGCCGGTGACCTTGACGCCGTAGCCGAGGGCGTCGCGGACCGCGTGCATACCCGGGAAGGAGGGCAGCAGGGCGGGGTGGGTGTTGAGCACGGGCGCGCCGACGCCGTCGAGGAACTTCGCGGACAGCAGCTTGAGGAACCCGGCGCTGACCACCAGGTCGGGCTGGTGCGCGGCGACCTCGACGACCAGCGCGTCGTTCCACGCATCCCGGCTGGGGTAGTCCCCGACCAGGACCGAGAATGCCGGCAGCCCCGCCCGCTCGGCACGGGCGAGCCCTTCGATGCCGGTGCGATCGGCGCCGACGGCCACCACGCGTGCCGGGTACCCCGGGTCGGCGGCCGCGTCGAGCACAGCCTGCAGCAACGTTCCCGAACCGGAGACCAGCACGACCACCCGGGTGGGTACCGGCAGCTCCAGTCGGTGCGGGGCGCTGGACGTGCTCAGCTCGAACTCCTCGGATCCCGTGGGTGGCCTGGCTGCGCGGTGGCACCAGCCTAACCAGCCGCGGCGGTATCTCGCTGTCCGGCGCCTGAGGTCCGCACGGCATCACATCCGGCACCCATCGGCACGGCGCTCGGATCCGTGACCCCGCGGCGAGCGCCCGGCTGCCACGCCCGCGCGATGGGCGCACACCAGCCGCCACCGGCACCTTGCGCCATCCGTGCTGGTCCGCCCCTACGGCTGCGGATCCTGCTCCTGGTCCTCGCGGCGGTCGACGTAGTTGCCGTCGTCGTCCAGCTCGCCGTAGTCGTCGTCGGTCTCCGGTGCGGGGTCACCGACCTCGCCGGCACCGGTGCGGCCGGCAGGTCTGGCGTCCTCAGCGTTGCCCGGAACCTCGCTGCTCCGGGCACGCGGAAGGCCCGCCCGGCCCGCCCGTTCGGCCCGGTCGGGTTCGACGTCGGTCGGGTCATCACCCGGCTCGGGCTCGCCCGGTCCATCGGCGCCGCCGGTGTCGTCGCCGTGCTGGGCGTCGGTGTCGCCGTGCTGGGCGTCGGTGTCGTCGCTGCCCCGGGCGTCGTCGCTGCCCCGGGCGTCGACGCTGCCCCGGGCGTCGCTGCTCGTCCCGGGGCGGTCCTCGGCACCGTCGGCACCGGCGTCCGGCCGGCCCCGCCTCCGACGCCCGGACCGGCCCACCGGCGCCCCGGCCGCGGTGGCTCCACCCGGACCCGAGCTTCCCGGGCGACGGGGCCGGGAGCGGGATCGGGCCGGTCGCCCGGGCAGCAGCACGACCACGGCCGCCGGCACGCCCAGCCAGCACAGCAGCGCGCCGGCCAGCGCCAGCGCGGGAACGCTCACCGGATTGAACGGGCCACCCGCGAGCTCCCCGCTCACCACGGCGGCCAGCACCGCCGCGCCGAGGGCAACGGCCACCACCGCGACCAGCACCGCGCGCAGCCGACGGGCCGGGTCGTGGTGGAACGCTCGGCAACGCTGGCCGACCAGCACCCCGGTCGCGGCGGGCAGCGCGAAGACCAGGACGGCCCATCCCGGCGGCGGGGCGGACGGCAGCGCGGCCATCAGCGGGATCGGCGGCACCGGACCGGGCGCGGTGAACAGCGGGGACGCGCTGGCCACGCCGATCGACACCCCCGGCCCGGCCAACCAGCTCACCGCCCCCAGCAGGGCGTTCGGCAGGTAGCAGAGGGAGAGCAGGGTCAGCCCGATCTCCGCGCCGACCCCTGGCCCGCCGGCCTGCAACCGGGCGCTGACCTCCTGAACTCCCGCTGTCATCGCCACCAGCAGCAGCAGCGCGCCCGCCGTGGCCAGCGCGCTCGCCCCGACGCGGGCGGCTCGGAACCCGACCCGGAGCCACTCCGGCAGGCCCGCCCAGGAACCGGGCAGACCCGTCGCCCGCAGCACACCCAGGCCGGCCCCGACCAGCGCGACCAGCCCGCCGCCGACGAGCGCGGCCCACGGCGTGGCCTGCGCCGGGTTGACCGGCAGCGCGGTCGCCAGCACCGCGACGCACGCGTGCACCCCGGCCAGGGTCGCCACCACCGGAATCCCGTCCTCGCGGACCCGGCCACCGAGCCGGCGGACCACCCACGACGCGGGCACGGCGATCAGCGCGACGGTGGCCGCGGTCGGCAGCAGCGGAAGGGCGCCGAGCGGGGCTCCGGCCAGCGTGACCGGAACCTGGAGCGCCGCCAGCCATACCGGTATCCCGGTCGCGAGCGCGCCTCCGGCACCGGTCAGCGTGCCCGCCGTGAGCTGCAGCGACGCTGCGAGGACCACGGACAGCAGGTAGCTGGCCAGCAGCGCGACGGCGGAGGCCACCACCAGCAGCCAGAACCGGTCTGCGGGTGATGCGGCCGGCAGGGGCGGCTCCCGGTCCGATGGACCGTGTTCCGCGCCGCGGGCGCGCCGGGCGGCGTCCGGACGAACGTCGGCGGACGGCCCGGAGGATGGGGGGTGAGCGGACGACACGGGGCCGGGTCAGCCCGCGTGACCGGAGCGGGGGTCGCCCTCCCGGCCCGGCGCGGTGGACGGGTTCGGGCCGAGCTCCGCGTCGGCTCCCGGATGCTCGCCACCCAGGGATGCGCCGGGCGGGTGACCGGCCTCGCCGCGCGAGGATGCGCCCGGTCCGTCTCCGGGCGCGCCGCCCAGGGTCGGGGCTGCCGCGTGGTCGGACTCGGTGCCCGGCGAGGCGCCGGCCACGTTCCCGGCCTCGCCACTTCGGGCCGCCCCGGTGCCGAACGAGTCCGCCGGCAAGGCCAGGGCTGGTCCGGACCGGCCGCCGCCCGGCCCCGAGCCGCCGTGACCGGATGAGGTGCCGAGACCCGGTCCGGGAGCCAGCGGGAGCGTGCCCTCGGCGTGGGGGGTCGGGGTCGCGCGCGGGGTGGGCGACGGGCGTCGTTCGGGATCGGTGCCCCCTCGGCCCTCGGGACCCGACCGCGCGCCCGGGACGAGGTCGGACGGCGCCTGCCCCCGGGAGGCGTCGGTTCCCTCGGGACGGAGGAAGGTCGTCGGCCCGTTCGCCGTCGACGGACCCGGCGGCGATCCCTGCGACGGGATGCCGTGGGACGGAGCCGAGGCGGGCTGCCCGGCCGGGGGTGCTCCGGACGGTGCGGCGTGAGCCGGCGCCGAGTACGCGCCGGCGTCCTGGCCCGCGTCGGCCCGATCGCCCTGGGCGTGCCGGGGGGCGCCGCTCTGGCCGGCGCCCTGCTGGTCGCCGTGGTCACCGGGCGGCGGTACCTGACCGGGCTGGCCGTAGCCGGGCCCCGCGTACGCGGGGCTTCCGGGCTGCCCCGGCTGCCCGCCGTGGGAACCGGCTGGGCCTGTCTGCGTACCGGGGACGGCCTGGCCCGGATGACCGCCCTGGCCGAGCGCGCCCGGCCCGCCATGCGCGGGGTAGCCGCCGGCGCCGGCGAGGGGTGAGCCCTCCGCGCGGGGGGCGGGGTAGCCGGACTGCGGCTGTCCCCACACGGGGCCTTCCGGACCGCCGTGGCCCGAGGACCCGTAGGGCGTAGCCGGGTAGGGCTGGCCGCCGGGGTACTGCGCGCCGCCGGGGTTCTGCCCGACGCCGCCGTACTGCCCCACACCGCCGCCGGGCTGCCCGCCGTAGGCACCCGCACCGCCGTACTGCCCCACGCCGCCGCCGGGCTGCCCGCCGTAGGCACCCGTACCGCCGTACTGGCCGTACTGACCCGGCCCGCCGCCGTACGGGGCGGACCCGGGGTACGGGCCGGCGGCCGCCGAGCCCGGGTACTGGCCTTCACCGGGGTAGCGCGGGTACGGCGACAGGTCGCCCGGGGCCGACCGGTCCCGTCGACCCGCCCGGGCCACCCCCGGACCGGACCCCGAGCCCGTGGGCGCCAGCTCGTAGGCCACCAGCACGACGCCGACCGCCGCGAACAGCTCCACCACCGCCAGCAGCACCGCGATGATGCCGACGGCGCCCAGGGACACGTCGGTGGTGGCCACCACCTGGATCACCAGCAGCGCGCCGACGGCGGCCAGCACCGCGGCGGGCAGCAGCAGGCCCCGCGCCCGGGGCAGAGCCGACGCTCCGACCAGCAGGCCGCCGGCCAGCAGCACCGCGCCCGGCAGGCTGGTGACCAGGGTCGACACGGTTCCGAGGAAACCGAGCAGGTAGATCACCGCCGCGCAGCCGGCGACTCCGAACGCGATCGACCGCGCGGTGCCGTCCAGCGGGTCGGGCCCGGAGGCCGGGCCACCGTCGGCCGGCTCGGCCTGCCCGGCGCCGTGTGCACCGGCCTGCCCGGCCCCGTACGCACCCTGCTGCGCAATCCCGTGCGCGCCCGCCCCGGCGCCCGGTGCACCGGACCCGTGCGTCCCGGCCGCGAAGGACCCGGGAGCGCCGGCCCCGTACCCGCCGGGGGTGCCGACTCCGGTCGTGGAGCCATCGGGGGGACTGCTCATCGCGACCTCCTGCTCGACGCCAGCTGTGCCGGGCCGGCGCGACGACCGTGGGGCCGTCACACCGCCCCGGCACCCGCGAGCACGCTAGACCCCCGCACCGGCCGCCGGGCAACGGGTTACCACGCGAGCCCCGACGTGTCCGGCGAGGTCCGGCCGGGCGACGGGTCACCGCGCGAGCCCGCGGGTGCCCGGCGGTGTCCCGCCGGGCAGGTCACGGCTCGGGGCTACTTCATCAGCTCCTTCATGAGCCCGGCGGTCTCGCTGGGCGTCTTGCCGACCTTCACGCCGGCCGCCTCGAGAGCCTCCTTCTTGGCCTGCGCGGTGCCGGCCGAGCCGGACACGATCGCGCCGGCGTGGCCCATCGTCTTGCCCTCCGGGGCGGTGAACCCGGCGACGTAGCCGACGACCGGCTTGGTGACGTTGGCCTTGATGAAGTCGGCCGCGCGCTCCTCGGCGTCGCCGCCGATCTCGCCGATCATGACGATGGCCTCGGTCTCCGGGTCGGCCTCGAAGGCCTCGAGCGCGTCGATGTGCGTGGTGCCGATGACCGGGTCGCCACCGATGCCGATCGCGGTGGAGAAGCCGATGTCCCGCAGCTCGAACATCATCTGGTAGGTCAGCGTGCCGGACTTCGACACCAGCCCGATCTTGCCGGCCTGGGTGATGTCGGCCGGGATGATGCCGGCGTTGGACTGGCCGGGGCTGATGATGCCCGGACAGTTCGGCCCGATGATCCGGGTCTGGTTGCCCTTCGCGCAGGCGTGCGCCCAGAAGTACGCGCTGTCGTGCACCGGGATGCCCTCGGTGATCACCACGGCGAGCGGGATCTGCGCGTCGATCGCCTCGATGACGGCGTCCTTGGCGAACTTCGGCGGGACGAACAGCACGGACACGTCCGCGCCGGTCTCCTTCATGGCCTCCTCGACCGTGCCGTACACGGTGAGGTCCTTGCCGCCGATCGAGACGCTCTGGCCGGCCTTGCGGGCGTTCACGCCGCCGACGATGTTCGTGCCGGACGCCAGCATCTTGGTGGTGTGCTTGGTGCCCTCGGAACCGGTGATGCCCTGGACGATGACCTTGCTGTTCTGGTTGAGGAAGATTGACATGTCAGGCTCCAGCCGCCAGCTCGGCGGCCTTGTCGGCCGCGTCGTCCATCGTGCCCACCAGGGTGACCAGTGGGTGGTTCGCGTCGTTCAGGATCCGCCGGCCCTCCTCGACGTTGTTGCCGTCGAGCCGCACGACCAGCGGCTTGCTGGCCTGGTCGGCGAGGATCTTCAGCGCCTCGACGATGCCGGTGGCCACCGCGTCGCACGAGGTGATGCCGCCGAAGACGTTGACGAACACGCTCTTCACGTCGTCGTCGCCCAGCACGACGTCCAGGCCGGCAGCCATCACCTCGGCGGAGGCGCCGCCGCCGATGTCCAGGAAGTTGGCCGGCTTCACGCCGCCGTGCTTCTCGCCGGCGTAGGCAACCACGTCCAGGGTCGACATGACCAGACCCGCGCCGTTGCCGATGATCCCGACCTGGCCGTCGTCCAGCTTGACGTAGTTGAGGCCCTTCGCCTTGGCCTTGGCCTCCAGCGGGTTCTCGGTGCGCTCGTCGACCAGCTCGGCGTGGCCGGGGTGCCGGAAGTCGGCGTTCTCGTCCAGGGTGACCTTGCCGTCCAGCGCGATGACCTTGTCCTGCGGGTCGCGCACCAGCGGGTTCACCTCGACGAGCGTGGCGTCCTCGCCGACGAAGGTGTCCCACAGCTTCACGATCACCCGCGCGGCCTCGTCGGCCACCGCTTCGGGGTACTTCGCGGCGGCCACGATCTCGTCGGCCTTGGCCTTGTCGACGCCGGCGATCGGGTCGATCGGGATGCGGGCCAGCGCCTCCGGGCGCTCCACGGCCAGCTGCTCGATCTCCATGCCGCCCTCGGCGGAGGCCATGGCCAGGAAGGTGCGGTTGGACCGGTCCAGCAGGAACGAGAAGTAGTACTCCTCGGAGATGTCGCTGGCCTCGGTCACCAGCACCTGGTGGACCGTGTGGCCCTTGATGTCCATGCCCAGGATGGCCGAGGCCTTCTCCTGCGCCTCGCCGGCGTCCTTGGCGAGCTTGACGCCGCCGGCCTTGCCCCGACCCCCGGTCTTGACCTGGGCCTTCACCACCACGGCCGTGCCGATCTCGGTTGCCGCGGCGGACGCGTCCTCAGCGGTCGTCACCGTCCGGCCCGGGAGCACCGGGACGTCGTGAGCCGCGAAGAGATCCTTCGCCTGGTACTCGTACAGGTCCACTCGATATCTCCTGCCACCATGTCGTCGCGGGTCACGTCGTCGATGAACCGGCGATTCGCTCCCACGGTGTGAGCTGCGAGGATGACCCTATCGGCGACGGGGCGTGACGGTGCGCCACGCCCCGGTGAACCCCCTCACGTCATCCGGACGAGGCGTCGGCCGGTTCGGCGGACGCCCGCGCCACGTCGAGTGCCCGCTCCGCCAGCCGGGTGAGCTCGGTGGCCTCCTCGGCGGTGAGCGCGGCGGCCACGATCTGGGCCATCCGGCGGTCGGTGGCCTCCTCGGCGGCCTGCTTGTCCGCGCGCTTGTCCTCGCCGTCGGCGAACGGTTCCGCCCAGCCGAAGAACGCGCAGTACTCCGAGCCCTTGTTCAGCATGTGCGCCTCGACGGCGGTCAGCCCGGACAGCGCCAGCGCGTCCATGTGGATGCCGCCGCGCAGCTCGCGCAGGACGAACAGCACCTGCAGCGCGCGGGCGGCGTCGTCGGACGCCCTGGGCATCGCGCGCCAGCCGGCGAACAGCGGGTTGGCCAGCTCAGGGGCGGCGGCGATGACCTTCTCGCCCAGCTCGACGATCCGGTCCAGCCCCTCGGCCCCGGCGAGGTGCTTGCGGGCGAACCCGGCGATCTGGTCGTTGTAGACGCTCGCCCCGCCCTCGGCGCCGTGCACCGCGAGGCCCTGCTCCCAGAACGTGCGCACCACGGTCGGCTCGAACACGGCGAACACCGCGTTCACCGTGCTGGCGTCGGCCCGGCCGAGCACGCCGCCTCGGCCGGCGAAGTACCCGGCGAACGGGTGCGGGTAGCCGTTCGCGGCGCTCTGCTCGACCGTCTCAGGGTGCAGCATGAACAGGGCGCCGATCTGCTCGATCGGGCCGCCTCCCGCGCGCACGGCCTCCAGTACCTGGGTGTCCGTCACCTGCACCGCTCCTCACCGACGCCCGGCCGCCTCGTCGCCGCCGACCGCACCCACATGCTACGCAGGCTGCACTTTCGTCTCAGCACACTCGCCTCAACCGGCGCGGACCCGCTCGGCAGGCTGGTCCGGCCGGGTGTCGCCGGCGGCCTCGCCCGGGTCACCGTCGGCGGTCGGGGCGGCCCGGTGCACCTGGCGCATGGCCAGCGCCAGCGCCACGCCCACCACCACCAGGCACAGCGCGGTGGCCCAGGTGCCCTCCCCGGGGACCAGCCCGGGCAGCCCGGCGGCGACCAGCCGGACCAGCCGCAGCGCGAGCACCACCGCGACCCCGGCGAGCAGCGCGGCGGCCCGGATCGGCCGGCACCTCGGCGCGATCACCAGCGCCCCGAGAGTCACCATGAATGCGGCCACCAGCGCCCAGGAGGCCACCCCGAACGGCGGTTGCAGCACCCCCGTGGTGCCCCGGCCGGCCCCGTTGACCATCGGCAACCAGAACGCCGGCACGGTCAGCACCGCCCCGGCCGCGGACGCGGCCGCCATCGGCGCGCCGCCCGGCCGGGGCCGCGACAGGTCGACGTCGTCGCGCTCGAACCCGCCGGCCAGCACCGCGGCCAGCCCGGCGGCCGCGGCCAGCACGACGGCGAGCAGCATCAGCCACAGCCCGGGACCGGCGCCGACGCCCCGCAACCCGACCACCGAGAGCAGCTCGCCCACCGGCTCGCCGAGGGCCATCGGCAGGGCCACCAGGGCCACCGCGAGCGTCGGGCGGGCCACCGCACCGGAGGCACCCGACAAGGTCGCCACCGCGAGCGGCACCAGCACGATGCCGACCGCGAGTGGCAGCCACAGTGTGGGCAGCTGCGGCCGGGGCAGCTCCGCCGCCAGGTGCAG
>DASXJJ010000193.1:0-3768 GCA_036497465.1 Pseudonocardia sp.
GGTCGCCCCCTTCGACTTCGCGCTCGACCGAGAGCTGTGGCGCTGGGTGCCGGACTCCGTGTCGCTGTACCTGACCCGGATGCCGTACTTCACCACCCCGGTGACCGTGCAGATGGCCAACTCGCTCAGCGAGCGCTCCACCGTGCGCCGGGCCACCTACGACGTGCTCACCCCCGAGCCGGACGTGGTCGCCTACGCCTGCGCCTCGGGCAGCTTCGTCAACGGCGTGCTGGGGGAGCGGCTGCTGGTGCGCACCATGCGGGACGCCGGCGCCCCGGCGGCCTGCACCACCAGCGGCGCGCTGGTCGAGGCCCTCGGGCTGCTCGGCGTCCGCTCGCTGGCCATCGCCACCCCGTACATCCAGGACGTCACCGACCGGCTGGTGTCCTACCTGGAGGAGAACGGGGTGCGCACGGTCTCCAGCAACGGGCTGGGGCTGCTCGGGCACATCTGGCGGGTGCCGTACCGGGACGTGATCGACATCGTCAGCCGGGTGGACGACCCGGCCGCCGAGGCGCTCTACATCAGCTGCACCAACCTGCCGACCTACGACATCATCGAGCCGCTGGAGCAGGCGCTGGGCAAGCCGGTGCTGACCGCGAACCAGGTCACCATGTGGTCCGCGCTGCGGGCGATGGCCCTGGAAGGGGTGGGCCCCGGTCAGGCCCTGCTGCACCTGGGCCGCCCCTCCGCCGCCTGAGCCCGGCTCTTCTGGGGACAGATGGCGGCGGCCACGGCCGGGATCCTCGGCCGATGTTGTAGATTGTCCGCAATCATGGGCGGCATCGGATTCCTCTATCCCGGGTACAGCGCCGAGGACGACTACCCGACCGCGCAGCGGCTGCTCGCCCACGGCGCGGTGGGCGAGCGGGGGGACACCCCGGAGCTCGTCGTCGTGCACACGGACATGCCCGAGGACGCGCACCGGGTGGACGCACTGCTGGCGATCGGCGCCGAGGAGGTGCTGGCCGAGGGCGCCCGCGCGATCGGGCCGGTCTCGTCGCTGATCTGGGCCTGTACGTCGGGCAGCTTCGTGTTCGGCTGGGACGGCGCGTCCGCGCAGGTCGGGGCGCTGAGTGCGGTGGCCGGCGTGCCCGCGTCGAGCACCTCGTTCGCCTTCACGGACGCGGCGGCCCGGCTCGGGGTGAGCCGAGTCGCGGTGGCCGCCACCTACCCCGGGGACGTGGCCGAGCGGTTCGTGTCGTTCCTGCGGATCGCCGGCCTCGACGTCGTCCGCTGCTCCAGCCTGGACATCGTCACCGCCGCTGAGGTGGGCACCCTCGGCCGGGGGCGGGTGCTGGAGCTGGCCGTCGCCGGCGACCACCCCGAGGCCGACGCGGTGCTGCTGCCGGACACGGCGCTGCACACCGTCGGCTGGCTGGACGAGCTGGAGCAGCGGCTGGGCAAGCCGGTGCTGACCGCCAACCAGGTCAGCATCTGGCAGGGCCTGCGGCTGGCCGGCGACCCGGTCGCCCGCCGCGGCCTGGGCACGCTGTTCACGACCGCGCCCGCCGACGCGCCGGTCGCCCGGACGAGGGGGTGACCGAGCTGGTGGCGGCCGCTGTCGACGCCGCACTGCGGCCGGTGGTCCGGGAGTCCACGCCGGCCCTGGTCGCCGACCAGCTGCGGCAGGCCATCATGCGCGGGGTCTTCCCGCCCGGCGCGCAGCTCGGCGAGGTGGAGCTGGCCGGTCGCTTCGGGGTCAGCCGGGGGCCGCTGCGGGAGGCCATGCAGCGGCTGGTGGCCGAGGGCCTGCTGCGCAGCGAGCGCCACCGCGGCCTGTTCGTGCGCGACCTCGGCGAGGCCGACGTACGGGACGTCTACACCGCCCGGCTGGCCGTCGAGCGGGGTGCCGCGCTGCTGATCCTGGCCGGCGACCCGATGCCGGCGGTGACCCGGCTGGAGCGGGCGCTGGCCGCGATGCGGTCGGCGGCCGTGGCGGACCCGGCGGCCGTGGCCGACCCGGTGGCCGTGGCCGACCCGGCGGCCCGGCCCGACCCGGCGGCCCTGGCCGACGCCGACCAGGCCTTCCACACCGAGCTGGTGGCCGCCTCCGGCAGTCCCCGGCTGCGGCGGATGGCCCAAGGCTTGCTGGTGGAGACCCGGATGTGCCTGGCCGCGCTGCAGGACACCGCGCCGGACCCGGACGCGCTGGTCGCCGAGCACGCCGGGCTGCTCGAGGCGCTGCGCGCGGGGGACGCCAACCGGCTGTCCGCCGCCCTGGAGGCGCACATGACCGACGCCGTGGACCGCATCCTCGGCCACTCCTGAGGCTGGACAGACCGGGCGCCGGATGCTTCGATGAATTGTCAACAATCGACAACCTGATGGAGTGGTGAGCGCATGGCCCGGCTGTCCCCGATCCTGAAGCAGGCGACGCCGGTACGGGTGCGCCGAGGCGCGGGGGTCTACCTGTACGACGCCGACGACCGCCGCTACCTGGACTTCACCTCCGGCATCGGGGTGACCAGCACCGGCCACTGCCACCCGAAGGTGGTCGAGGCCGCCCAGGCGCAGGTCGGCAACCTCATCCACGGCCAGTACACCACCGTGATGCACGAACCGCTACTGGCTCTCACCGAGCGGCTGGGTGATGTGCTGCCCGAGGGCATCGACAGCGTCAGCTACGCCAACTCCGGCAGCGAGGCCGTCGAGGCGTCCATCCGGCTGGCCCGGCACGCCACCGGCCGCCCGACGATCATCGCCTTCACCGGCGCCTTCCACGGTCGCACGATGGGCGCCAGCGCGCTGACCAGCTCGGCCACCAAGTTCCGCGCCGGCGCTGGCCCGGTGATGCCGAACGTGGCCATCTCGCCGTTCCCGTTCGCCTTCCGGTACGGCTGGAGCGAGCAGCAGGCCGTCGAGTTCGCGCTGTCTGAGCTGGACTACCTGCTGGTCACCAGCGCCCCGGCGGCCGACGTGGCGGCGGTCATCATCGAGCCGGTCCTCGGTGAGGGTGGTTACGTGCCCACCCCGCCGGAGTTCCTGGCCGGCCTGCGGGAGCGCGCCGACCGGCACCGCTTCCTGCTGATCGTCGACGAAGTGCAGAGCGGGGTCGGGCGCACCGGTCGGTTCTGGGCCCACGAGTACGCCGAGGGGCTGCGCCCGGACATCGTGATCACGGCCAAGGGCCTGGCCAGCGGGTTCCCGCTGTCCGCGATCGCGGCCTCCGAGGAGCTGATGTCCAAGGCCTGGCCCGGCTCGCAGGGCGGCACCTACGGCGGCAACGCGGTGGCCTGCGCGGCCGCCCTGGCCACCCTGGACGTTATCCGCGACGAGAACCTGGTGGAGAACGCCGCCACCCAGGGCGCGCGACTGATCGAGGGGCTGCGCAAGATGGCCGCCGACCACCCGCAGATCGTGGACGTGCGCGGGCTCGGGCTGATGATCGGCAACGAGTTCCGCACCCCGGACGGGGGCCCGGACACCGAGACCGCCAACAAGGCGCAGGCGGCCGCCGCCGAGCGGGGACTGCTGCTGC
The DNA here is from genome assembly GCA_036497465.1 of Pseudonocardia sp. Taxonomy (GTDB): domain Bacteria; phylum Actinomycetota; class Actinomycetes; order Mycobacteriales; family Pseudonocardiaceae; genus Pseudonocardia. The sequence continues at coordinate 3,482 of DASXJJ010000193.1, forward strand.
TCACCTGCGGCCCGCACGGCAACGTGGTGCGGATGATCCCGCCACTGATCGTCGACGCCGCCCAGGTGGACGAGGGGCTCACGATCTGGGCCGACGCGGTGGCCGCCGCCACCCACGGGGCCGCGCCGCCGCCGGCCGGCCCGCCGCAGGGCTCCGGCTGAGCACCTCGCCGGCCTTCGGCCCGCTCGGCACAACCCGAGTCGCTCGGCACAACCCGAGTCGCTCGGCACGACCTGAATCACTCCCACAACCCTGAATCACTCCCACAACCCTGAGTCGCGCGGCAC
>DASXJJ010000194.1:0-3740 GCA_036497465.1 Pseudonocardia sp.
GCCGAGGCCCCGGCGGCCGCGACGCCGGGCACCGAGACCCCGGAGACCGCCGCGCCCGCGCAGGCCCCGGCCGCTGACGTGGCCGACCTCACGCTGCCCGGGACCCTCGTCCCGGACGCCACCGCGGTCCCCGAGGTGGCCGAGGCCACCGCGGGGTCCGATGCCCCGGCGGCCGTGGAACCCGCACGGGCCCCGGCCAACGGGTCGAGCACGGCGCCCACCGGCGCGATCACCGGAGCCATGACCGGGGCCGTGACGGGCGCGGTGCGTCCGGCCTCCCCGCAGGTCAGCGACACGGACCCGGAGCGGTTCGCGGCGCACGCCGAGCCGTCGGCGGCGGCAGCCGCCACTGACGGCGCGGGCCCGCCCGACCCGGAGACGGTCGGCGCGAGCTCCGGCCGGCCAGCCCGCAGGCGACGCCGGGCGGCTTCCCGCCCGGCCGGCCCGCCGGTCGGTGAGGACCCGGTTTGACCCTCCGTTTCAGCGGCCCGTACCCTGGGGTCTCGACGGAGACGAAAGGGCGCGTGAGCATCGCAGCGAGCGCTAGCGAGTGAGGAGCGGAGCGCGCCCGAGGTCGACCAGCACCACAGCCGCGTCAGGCACTGACGCCGGCCCCCGCCACGCCCCGGCCTTCACCGGGTGCCGTGTCACGGTGAGTCCCACGAATGCCTAGGAGTAGTGCGTCAACGATGTACGCGATCGTGAAGACCGGCGGCAAGCAGTACAAGGTCGCGGTCGGTGACGTCCTCACCGTCGAGAAGATCGACGCCGCGCCCGGCGACACGGTGAGCCTGCCCGCGCTTCTGGTGGTCGACGGCTCGGACCTGACCACCGACGCGTCGGCACTGGCCGCCTACTCGGTCACCGGCACGGTCGTCGGGCCGGCCAAGGGCCCGAAGATCCGCATCCACAAGTTCAAGAACAAGACCGGGTACCACAAGCGGCAGGGCCACCGCCAGCCGCTGACCCGTGTCGAGGTCACCGGAATCTCGAAGTAGGCGGATAGACATGGCACACAAGAAGGGCGCGTCCAGCTCGCGCAATGGTCGTGACTCCAACGCCCAGCGGCTCGGGGTCAAGCGCTACGGCGGCCAGAACGTGAACGCCGGCGAGATCCTCATCCGCCAGCGCGGCACCCGGTTCCACCCCGGCGAGGGTGTCGGCCGCGGCAAGGACGACACGCTGTTCGCGCTGGTCGCGGGCGCGGTGGAGTTCGGCAGCAAGCGCGGACGCAAGCTCGTCAGCATCGTCCCGGCGGAGCAGGCCTCGGCCTAGCCGCTCGACACGACATTCCGCGAGGGGCGGGACCGGGATCCCCGGCCCGCCCCTCGCGCGTGCGTCGTCCACCAGGAGGTGAGTACCCGGTGTCCCGCTTCGTCGACCGCGCCACCCTTCGGGTGATGGCCGGCAACGGCGGTAACGGCTGTGCCTCGGTGCACCGGGAGAAGTTCAAGCCGCTGGGCGGCCCCGACGGCGGCAACGGCGGCCGCGGTGGGGACGTGATCTTCGAGGTCGACCCCGGGGTGCACACGCTGCTGGACTTCCACCACCGCCGGCAGGCCCGGGCGAGCAACGGCAAGCAGGGCATGGGCGACCACCGCAACGGCGCCAACGGTGACGACGTGGTGCTGCTGGTGCCGGACGGCACGGTGGTGCTCGACGGGCGCGGCGAGCAGCTGGTCGACCTGGTCGGCGCCGGCACCCGGTTCGTGGCCGCCGCCGGTGGCCGGGGCGGGCTGGGCAACGCCGCGCTGGCCTCCACCGCCCGCAAGGCGCCCGGGTTCGCGCTGCTCGGCGAGCCGGGGGAGGACCACGAGCTCACGCTGGAGCTGCGCTCGCTGGCCGACGTCGGCCTGCTCGGGTTCCCCTCGGCCGGCAAGTCGTCGCTGGTGGCGGCGCTGTCGGCGGCCCGGCCGAAGATCGCCGACTACCCGTTCACCACGCTCGTCCCGCAGCTCGGGGTGGTCAGCGCGGGCGAGCAGACCTTCACCGTGGCCGACGTCCCCGGGCTCATCCCCGGCGCCGCCGAGGGCCGCGGTCTGGGGCTGGACTTCCTGCGGCACATCGAGCGCTGCGCGGTGCTGGTGCACGTCGTGGACTGCGCGACCTTCGAACCCGGCCGCGACCCGCTGTCCGACGTCGACGCGCTCGAGGCCGAGCTGGCCCGTTACACCCCCGGCCTGGGTGGCGACCTCGGCGTCCGGCCCCGGATCGTGGCGCTGAACAAGATCGACGTCCCGGACGCCGCCGAGCTGGCCGAGATGGTCACCCCGGAGCTGGCCGAGCGCGGGTGGCCGGTGCTGGCGATCTCCACCGCCAGCCGGGCCGGCCTGCGCGAGCTGACCTTCCGGATGGCCGACGAGGTGGCCCGGTTCCGGGCCGCGCAGCCGCCGGCGGAGCCGACCCGGGTGGTGCTGCGCCCGGCGGCGATGGGGGAGTCGGGGTTCACCGTGGAGCCGGACCGCGAGCTCGAGGGCGGCTTCATCGTGCGCGGCGAGCAACCCGAGCGCTGGGTGCGCCAGACCCAGTTCGACAACGACGAGGCGGTCGGTTTCCTGGCCGACCGGCTGGCCCGGCTCGGCGTGGAGGACGCGCTGGCCGCCGAGGGCGCGGTGCCCGGCGCGCCGGTGACCATCGGCGACATGACCTTCGACTGGGAGCCGTCCACGCCGTCCGGGGTGGCCATCTCGCTCGGCCACCGCGGCACCGACCCCCGGCTGTCCCGGTCCGGGCGGGTCAGCGCCGCCGACCGGAAGGCGGCCAAGCTGGCCCGCCGGGACGGCACCGACCACGCCGACCTGCCGGGCCCCGGGGACGACCTGCCGGGTGGGAGCGATCTGGACGATCTCGACGAGGCCTGGGAGCGCGACGACGCCGGTGCCCTGGTGGACGGTGACGCCGAGGGGGCGGGCCCCCGGGAGCGGCAGTGACCGCTCCGGAGCGGGTGGTGAGCGCCCGCGAGCAGGTGGCACGCGCGGCGAAGCTGGTGGTCAAGGTCGGGTCGTCCTCGCTGACCAGCCTGGACGGCGGCCTGGACACCGGCCGGCTGGACGCCCTGGTCGACGCGGTGGCCGCCCGGCGCGCGGCCGGCACCCAGGTGGTGCTGGTGTCCTCCGGGGCGATCGCCGCCGGGATCGCCCCGCTCGGGCTGGCCCGGCGACCCCGTGACCTGGCCACCCAGCAGGCGGCGGCCAGCGTCGGGCAGCTCCAGCTGGCGCACGCCTACTCCGCGTCCTTCGCCCGGCACGGGGTGACCGTCGGCCAGGTGCTGCTCACCCAGGACGACGTGATCCGCCGGGCGCACTACCGCAACGCCCAGCGCACCTTCGGCCGGCTGCTCGCGCTCGGCGCGCTCCCGGTGGTCAACGAGAACGACACGGTGGCCACCGACGAGATCCGGGTCGGCGACAACGACCGGCTGGCCGCGCTGGTCGCGCACCTGGTCGGCGCGGACGGCCTGGTCCTGCTCTCCGACGTCGACGGCCTCTACGACGGTGACCCCCGGCTGCCGGGCTCCACGCTGGTCAGTGAGGTGGCCGACCCGTCCGAGCTCCTGGGGGTGGACATCGTCCGGCCCGGGCTGTCCGGGCTGGGACGCGGCGGGATGGCCACCAAGATCGACGCCGCCACGCTGGCCGCCGGCGCCGGTATCCCGGTGCTGCTGGCCGCCGCCGCGGACGCCGCCGCCGCGCTGGACACCGCCGTGCCGGATACCGCCGAGCGCGGCGCCACGGTCGGCA
>DASXJJ010000195.1:0-12641 GCA_036497465.1 Pseudonocardia sp.
GCGGGCGCGGGTCCCCTGTGGTGCGCCGAGGTGGCGTCGACCCGCCGACGGGTGACCCGGTACGCGGGTACGCGCCGGCCGTGCCAGGCTCTCCGGCCATGGGACGGAATCGGACGGTGTCCGCGTCGACGACGGTCGCGGCGACCCCGGAGACGGTCTACCGGCTGGTCAGCGATCTGACCCGGATGGGCGAGTGGAGCCCGGAGGCGACCGGCGGCACGTGGCTCGGCGGCGCGACCGGTCCGGTGCGGGGCGCGCGGTTCAAGGGCACCAACGCGCACGGCGCCAAGAAGTGGACGACGACGGTGCTGGTCACCGAGGCGACCGCACCGAGCCGGTTCACCTTCGTCAACAAGATCGGTCCCAAGCCGCTGGCCGAGTGGAGCTACCAGATCACTCCGGCCGGCGGGTCGGGCTGCAAGGTCACCGAGACCTGGACCGACGCGCGCGGCCCGATCATCGAGGTGCTCGGCAAGGCGATCACCGGTGTCGAGGACCGCACCGCGCACACCCGGACGATGATCAATACCACGCTGGCCCGGCTCAAGGTCGCGGCCGAGTCGGCCGGCTGAGACGGCGCCGAGCCGGCCCGAGGTGCTCCGCCGAGGCGCTGTGCCGGGGCCGGACCGGAATCAGTGCCTGTCCACGTAGTGGATGTCGAACGGCTTGTTCGTGATGAACAGGATCGTGCAGTCGCCGTCGGCGGTAGCGCCGTGCTCCATGGTCCCGCCCTCCGGGAACCAGACGAAGCTGCCGGTCGGGAATGTGCCCCGGTGCGTCGTGAGGGTGCCGTCGAGCACGTAGATCCCGTGCGCGCACGGATGCGTGTGCCAGGGGTTGGTGAAGCCGGCCCGGTAGATCAGCTTCATGACCTGCATCCCGGTGTCCGGGTCACTCATCAACGGCATGGAGGTCAGCTCCACGCCGAGCTGGGGGATCGGGAACCCGACCCACTCCTGGGTGTTGGTGTCGACCACGGTCAGCTCGACCGGCTCGAGTGCCTCACTCATCAGACCCACCTCTCGTCGTGTCACGGGGGCCGCCGGGACGCAGCGGGCAAGGATTCACTCTCGGGGAGGCCGGTCCCGCTGGCAAGGGCTCCGTTCGTCCCCGGCGGCCGACCGGGCGCCGAGGGCTCGTCAAGGTCGGGCGCCCGCCGTCCCGCCCGCCGCGCACTACCGCACGGTGAGCGCGAATGCCAGTCCCCAGTTAGGATTTCCGTACCGACCGGAGTTACCTTTCTCAGGCGCTCCCCGTCCTCCGACGGGGCCGGGCATGATCCGAAAGATCACCGCCCCGGATTCAGCCGGAGGAGCATGACTGCAGGTCACGCGCGGTACGGAGACCCCATCGAGGTTCGTCCCCGTCGGTGCGACGACTCCCATCGTGATCGATCCGAGGGCCGGTTCCCGACGGCCCGGCAAGCCGAGGCGGTAGCCATCGTGCGGTACGACGAGCAACACCACGATTTCGACAGCTGGCTGGACGAGCTGACCGAGGAGCCGGCCGGCGCCGCGCGGCCCGGCCACATGCGCGTCACCTTCGTGTACGACCCGGAGTTCGGCGCGATCGCGGAGGCCGTGGACAGCGAGGGCAACCGCTTCTACGGCGTGGACGCGCCGCCCGCGGCCGTCTGACAGCCGGTCGGATCGTCACCGGCCGACCACCCGTCCGAGGTATTTCGTCTCGCGGCCTCAGCGGATACGCACCGCTCATGCGACGCTCCGTCGATGAGTGACAAGCAGAGCGTGTCTGCGTCGACGACGATCGCGGCAAGCCCGGACTCGGTGTACGCGCTGGTCAGCGACCTGCCCCGGATGGGGGAGTGGAGCCCCGAGGCGACCGGCGGCGAGTGGGTCGGCGGTGCGAGCGGACCGGCCCCGGGCGCCCGGTTCAAGGGGAGTAACGCACAGGGTAAGAAGAAGTGGAAGACCACCGTCACCGTCACCGACGCGTCGCCGTCCAGCCGGTTCGCGTTCATCAACAAGGTCGGGCCGAAGACCGTGGCGGAGTGGACCTACGAGATCGCGCCGTCCGGTGCGGGCTGCACGGTCACCGAGACCTGGACCGACGGCCGCGGCCCGGTCATCGGCGCGATCGGCAAGGTCCTCACCGGGGTCGACGACCGGGTGGCGCACACCAGGTCGATGATCGAGACGACGCTGGCGAAGATCAAGCAGGCCGCCGAGTCCGGCGCCTGACCTGGCGCCTCCGGGCCGGTGCGCGTGTGTTCCTGGACACCAGTCGTTTGTGGCACCTGCGACGCGGGTAGTCCTCACGTCCACCTTCCGGCTGCTCGTGCGGCCGAGCCCGAGAGATGGCTGGACCTCACGGGCACTACCAGTGCACTCGCTCGATCCTGGGGCGAGCGAGTGATCGTCAAGGAGGACATGTATGCGGATCGTGGTCGACTGGGACAGGTGCACGGGTCTCGGGATGTGCGAGGCCGAGGCGCCTGATCTGTTCGAGCTGCAGGACGACGGCACGCTCGAGGTGCTGGACGAGAAGCCCGCCGAGGAGAAGCGCGAGGAGCTGGAGGCGGCCTGCGAGTCCTGCCCCACCGAGGCGCTGTCCATCGCAGAGGACTGAGCCCGTCCGGGCGGCACGCCGCCCACCGGTAACGACCCTCGGCCGGAGATCGGGGTGACACCCCGGCCGGCCGGCAGCGCGCCCCGGCACCCCGTCCCACCCGGCGGTGGTGGCCGGGGTTCGTCGCGAGCGGTGGCGCCTTGTGACCTCACCGGTCGAGCAGCCGGGCCGCCGCCGCCCGCGCCGCCGGCCACGCACCGGGCAGCACCCCCAGTCCGCCGGTCACCAGGGCTCCCTCGTGCAGCACGAACAGCTCGGCACCGATCCGTTCCGGATCGCGGTGCCCGGCCCGGGCGGCCAGCTCCCCGAACCGGGCGAGCAGGTGCCGCTTCGCTTCGTCGATCAGCGCGAAGGCGGGGTGCGCGGGGTCCGGCAGCTCGGCGCGCGCGTTGACGAAGCTGCATCCCCTCGGGGACCGCTCGGCGGCCCAGCGGGCCGAGGCGTCGAACACCGCGAGCGGCCGCTCCGCCGCCGGCACCCCCGCCAGCCACTCGTCCAGGAACGCGCGCCAGCGCTGCTCGCGGTCGGCGAGGTAGGCCAGCACGATCTGGTCCTTGGAGCCGAACCGGTCGTAGAGCGTCTTCTTGGTGACCCCCGCCGCCGCCGCGAGGGTGTCGACCCCGACCGCGTGGATGCCGCGCTCGTAGAACAGGGTTCCCGCCGCCTCGAGCACCCGCCGAGCGCCCGGCGTGAGCCGAGTGGCCCGTTCCGCCATCTCCATGGCCCCAAAGTACACCGATCTGTATAGTCGCCGACACGGTATACCGATCTGTTTACTTCAGGGGGGGTCATGTGGCTCGGCATCGGGTTCGTGCTCTGCTGGAGCTCCGGGTTCATCGGCGCGAAGCTGGGCGTGGGGCACGCGCCGGTGGCCACGCTGCTGATGTGGCGCTTCGTCCCGCCCGCCGTGGTGCTCGCCGCCGTCGTCGCCGTGCGCCACCGCGGCCTGCCCCTGCCGCCGGCCCGGCTGGCCAGGGAGGCCGGCATCGGCGTGCTGTCCCAGAGCGGCTACCTGCTCAGCGTGTACGCGGCGATCGCGCTGGGCGTCTCCAGCGGCACCACGGCGCTGATCGACGGCACCCAGCCGCTCGTGGTCGGCGCACTCGCCGGCCCGCTGCTCGGCGAGCGGGTGTCCGGCCGGCAGTGGCTGGGCCTGCTGCTCGGGCTGGCCGGGGTACTCACCGTTACGGCGGCCGACGCGGGCGCGCACGGCGGGGTGCCCGGCTGGGCGTACGCGGTGCCGTTCCTCGGCATGCTGAGCCTGGTCGCCGCGACGTTCGTGGCCCGGCGGTCGGTCACGCCGAGCCCGCCGCTGGTCACGATGGCCGTGCACTGCGCCACCAGCGCGGCGGTGTTCGGCGTGCTGGCCCTGGTCACCGGAACGGCGGAGCCGCCGGCGGACCTCCGGTTCTGGGGCGCCGTGGCCTGGCTGGTGCTGCTGTCCACCGCGGGCGGCTACGGGCTGTACTGGCTGCTGCTGCGCCGGCACGGGGTGACCCGGGTCAACGCGCTGATGTTCCTGATGGCACCGGTCACGGCGGTGTGGGGTGCGGCGGCGTTCGGCGAGCCGCTGGGCTGGCGCACGCTGCTCGGGCTGGCGCTCGCGCTGGTCGCGGTGCTGGTCACGATCGCCCGGCCGGCGCCGGTTCCCCGCGCCCCGTGGGTCGGGCCGGGCGGCCTCAGTCGGAGCCGGGCCTGGCCTCGGTCGGCCGGGTGTCGCGGAGCGGTCCGGCGTCGGCGGCGGGCCGATCGGCGACACCGGCCTCGACGGCGGGCGTGGCCGGGGTCGCGGCCGGGGCCGTGGCCGGGGTCGGGGCCGGGGTCGGGGCATTGCCGGTGGCCGGCGTGCCGTTGCGGGGCGACTCGTCCTCGTGCAGGCCGTTGACCTCGGCCTTCAGGATCCGGGCTGAACGGCCCAGCCCCCTGGCGGCCTCGGGCAGCTTCTTCGCCCCGAACAGGACGACGAGCACGACGATGACGAGTAGCCAGTGGGTGGGACTCATGGCTCCGGACAGCATGCCGCCATGGTAGGCCCTGCCCGCTGAGGTGAGCTGAGGGCTCCGGCCACCCGGCGACGGCGGCCCGGGCTCCGGAGCCGCCCGGGCGCCGGCTACCGGCGCGCGGACCTCGGGGGGACCGAGCCGCGCCGCAGCGCGTCCGCGTCGAGCGTGTGGGGCCGGTAGGGCAGCGCAGGCAGGCGCTCCACGGCGCGCCGCGCCGGGTCGTCGACGGGGTCGGCCGCCCCGGTCAGGAAGGACCACTCGTGCTCGTCGGAGCCGTAGTGCAGCACGGTGGGGAACACCGAGGCGAACCGCTCCAGCGACCGCAGCAGCGTGTCGTTGCGCCAGAGCGTCGCGCAGCCGGCCTGGCCGACGAGCACGCCGCCGGGGGCGAGCAGCCCGGCGGCCCGCCGCAGGAACCCGGTGCCGTAGAGCCGGTTGTGCTGGGCGTCCGGCTCGTCCGGCCGCTCGTCCGGCAGGTCGATGACCACGACGTCGTAGCGGCGACCGCCCCGCGCCGCGTCCTCGACGAAAGCCCAGCCGTCCGCGTAGTGCACCCGCACCGCGCCGCGCCCGCGCTCGGCGTCCTCCAGGGCGGCGGCGGAGTAGCCGTAGGGCAGCAGCCGGGCGCACATCCGCACGCACTCGGTGTCGATGTCGACGTGGTCCACCCGGCTCGCCCCGGCGGCCACCGCCAGCTCGCTGACCACGCCCTCGCTGGAGCCGAGCACCAGCACGTCCCGCCGCCGCTCGGCGAGCAGCAGCGCCGGCACCAATAGCGCCTCGTGGTAGGCCAGCTGGGTCGCCTCGGCGCTCTGCCGCTCGCTGTCGCAGAACAGCGTCACCCCGTGCGCGGTCTCGGCGACGAGCACGTCCTGGAACCCGGTGTGCCCGGACCACAGCACCCGGCGCAGGTCCCACACCCGGCGCAGACCCGGGGACAGCGGCTCGGTCACCTGCCCGGGCAGGCCTCGCCGCACGGTCTCCCGCCACACCCGCCCGGCGCCCAGCCGCTCGGCCAGCAGGGTCACCGCCCGCTCGGGGTCGGCCGTGTCGCCGCAGGTGAACACGTCGACGAACGCGGCCGCGCGCTCCGGCCAGGTGTGCACCGTGGCGTGCGACTCGGCGAGCACCGCCAGCAGCGTCAGCCCGCGCGGGTCGAACCGGTGGCCGACGACCTCCAGCACGGTGGCCCCGGCGGCCCGCAGCGCGCCGGTCAGCGCCGAGCGGAGCGCCTGCTCGTCGTCCAGCAGCCCGGGGCGCACGTCGACCAGCTCCGCGAGCACGTGCCGCCCGGCGAACGCGGTGTCGGGGCCGCTGGGATGCGGATCGGGCTCGGGCACCCGGCCAGCCTAGGTGCGCGCGCCGCCCGGCCCGGGGGCACCGTCGGCGCGCGCCGTGTCGACGCAGCGCACGGCCAGCGGCGGCAGGCCGTTGAAGCCGACGGAGGAGTAGCTGGCGGTGTAGGCCCCTGCGGCCCGCAGCCGCACCTCGTCGCCGGCCCGCAGCGCCGCCGGCAGCGAGACCTCCCGGTACAGCACGTCGTCGCCGTCGCAGGTCGGCCCGGCCAGCACCGAGGGTTCCACCGGCCCGCCGTCGCGCGCGGTGGCCACCCGGTAGCGGATGGCCTCGCCCTCGGTCTCGGCGAGCCCGCCGTAGCGGCCCACGTCGAGGAACACCCAGCGGCGGCCGTCGTGCCGGCGGGACACCCGCAGCACCCGCGCGTGCAGCACCCCCGCGTCGGCCACCAGCAGCCGCCCGGGCTCGACCGCCAGCTCCGGCGGCCGGCGGGGGAAGTGCTCGCGCACCGCCTCGGTGATCGCCCGCGCGCAGTCGGCCAGTGGCGGCACCGGCTCCCGGTAAGCGACCGGGAACCCGCCGCCGACGTTCAGCATCCGCGCGGGCACCCCGGCCCGCCCGGCCGCCCACGCCGCGTCCCGCACCGCGTCCGCCCAGGCCGAGGGCCGGGTCTGCTGGGAGCCGACGTGGAAGGCCAGCCCGGCCGCGTCCAGCCCGCGCGCCACCGCCCGGCGCAGCAGCCCGGCCGCCTCGGCGGGCGAGCAGCCGAACTTCCCGCCGAACGGGGTGGCCGCCCCGGAGTCGTCGGCGGCGATCCGGACCAGCACGCTCGACCCGGGTGCCCGCGCGGCCAGGACGTCCAGGTCCTCCGCGCTGTCGGTGACGTACAGCCGCACCCCGGCGGCGAACGCGGCGGACACATCGTCCGGCCCGCGCACCGGGTTGCCGTGGCCCAGCGCGTCCGGCCGGGCGCCGTGCCGCAGCGCGAGCTCGACCTCGCCGACCCCCGCGACGTCGAACGCCGCGCCCTCGGCGGCCAGGACGCGCAGCACCGCCGGCTCCGGGTTGGCCTTGACCGCGTAGAACACCCGGGCGGCGGGCAGCGCCGCGCGCAGCCGCGCGTACCGGGCGCGGACCACGGCCAGGTCGATCTCCAGGTACGGGGTGCGCATCCGCTCGGCGGCCGCGACGGCTACCGCAGCCCGCCGATGCCCAGCGAGGCGCCCGCCGGGGCCTCCGGCGCGGGTTCCTGACCGGCCGCTTCGGACGGCCCGGCCGCATCGGACACCGCATCGGACACCGCCTCGGGCACCGGTTCGGACACCGCCGGGGGTGCCGGCGGGAGGTCGTCCAGGAAGTCGGCGCTCGGGGCGAAGAACAGGCAGCCGGTGACCGGCGTGGAGAAGTCCAGGATCCGGTCGTGGCTGCCCGGCGGGTCGCCCACGAACATGCTCGACAGCATCGTCTCGACCACCGACGGGGTACGGCCGTAGCCGATGAAGTAGGTGCCGAACTCGTCGCCGGCCGGGCTGCCGAACGGCATGTTGTCGCGCAGGATCTCCCGCTCGGTGCCGTCCGGGTCGGTGATCGTGGCCCGCGCGACGTGCGAGTCCTCGGGCTGCTCGTCGGGACCGAGCTCGACGTCGGACAGCTTGCGCCGGCCGATGACCAGCTCCTGCGCCTCGGTGGGCAGCGCGTTCCAGGCCGCCATGTCGTGCAGGTACTTCTGCACCACCACGTAGCTGCCACCGGCGAAGGCCGGGTCGCCGGCCCCGTCGAGCAGCACCGCCTCGCTCGCCGCGCGCCCGGTGGGGTTCTCCGTGCCGTCCACGAACCCGAGCACGTCGCGGGCGTCGAAGTAGCGGAAGGCGGGCACCTCGTCGGCCACCGTCACCGATCCGCGCAGCCGCTCCATGATCTGCGTCTCCAGCTCGAAGCAGAGGTCCTGCCGGTTCGCCCGCAGGTGGAACAGCAGGTCACCGGGAGTGCTCACGGTGCGGTGGCGAGCGCCGAGGAACACCGGTAGCGGGTGCAGCTCGGCCGGCGCCGGGCCGTCGAACAGCCGGGGCCAGGCCGCCGCCCCGATGCCCGCCACGCACGACAGCTCGCCGTGCATGGACCGGAAGCCCACCGCGCGGCACAGCCCGGGCAGGTCGGTGAGCAGCTCGCGGGCGGCCTGCTCGCCCCCGTCGTCCACCGTCACCACGAGGAAAACCGCCGAGGTGGTGAGCGGACCGAGCACGGCCTGCGGGGTCACGGAGTCGTCGGGCACCGCCGCATTCTGCCCGCGCAACCGGTTGCCGAGGTAGCCGGATCGGCCCAATGCCCTGGCGCGCGCCTCCCGTGCGAACGATGCTTGCGCGCATGGGGAAGCCGGTACTGCTGACCGTCGACGACGATCCCGGGGTGTCCCGCGCGGTCGCCCGCGACCTGCGACGGCGCTACGGCGAGGAGTTCCGCATCGTGCGGGCCGACTCGGCGGTGGACGCGCTGGACGCGTTGCGGGAGCTGAAACTGCGCGGCGACGTGGTGGCGGCGATGCTGGCCGACTACCGGATGCCGCAGCTCAACGGCATCGAGTTCCTGGAGCAGGCGATGGACCTGTTCCCGCGCGCCCGCCGCGCGCTGCTCACCGCGTACGCCGACACCGACGCCGCCATCCAGGCGATCAACGTGGTGGACGTCGACCACTACCTGCTCAAGCCGTGGGACCCCCCGGAGGAGAAGCTCTACCCGGTGGTCGACGCGCTGATCGAGACCTGGCGGGCCACCGGCGACACCTCGGTGGCCGATACCAAGATCGTCGGGCACCGGTGGTCGGCGCCGTCGTTCGCCGCGCGCGACTTCCTGGCCCGCAACGCCGTGCCCTACCGCTACTTCAGCGTCGAGGAACCCGAGGGGCTGCGGCTGCTGGAGGCGGCCGGGGCCTGCCCGGACGACGTGCCGGTGGTGATCACCCCGGACGGCGCGACGCTGTGCCGGCCGTCGGACGCGCAGATCGCCGCCGCGGTCGGGCTGTCCACCCAGCCGGCCGCCGAGTTCTACGACCTGGTCGTGGTGGGCGCGGGGCCGGCCGGGCTGGGCGCCGCCGTGTACGGGGCCTCGGAGGGACTGCGCACCGTGCTGGTGGAGCGCCAGGCCACCGGCGGGCAGGCCGGGCAGAGCAGCCGGATCGAGAACTACCTGGGCTTCCCGGACGGGGTGTCCGGCGCCCAGCTCACCGACCGGGCCCGCCGGCAGGCCCGCAAGTTCGGCGCCGAGACGCTGTCCGCCCGGGAGGTCACCGGGCTGGGGAAGCGCGGATCGGCGCGGGTGGTGCGCTTCGGCGACGGCACCGAGCTGACCGCGCACGCGGTCGTGCTGGCCACCGGGGTGTCCTACCGGCAGCTGGAGGCACCCGGGATCGCCGGCCTCACCGGCCGGGGCGTGTACTACGGCTCGGCGGTGACCGAGGCGCCGGCCTGCGCCGGGCACGACGTGTACATCGTCGGCGGGGCCAACTCCGCCGGCCAGGCCGCCGTGTTCTTCTCCCGGCACGCCAAGCGGGTGGTGCTGCTGATCCGCGGCGAGTCGCTGACCTCGTCGATGTCGCACTACCTGATCCAGCAGCTGGACGGGATCGACAACATCTCGGTGCGCACCCACACCCACGTGGCCGAGGTGCACGGCGACGAGCACCTGGAGGGGCTCACGTTGCGGGACGGCCGGGACGACTCGACGGAGACGGTGGAGACCCCGTACCTGTTCGTGTTCATCGGCGCGGCGCCGCGCACCGACTGGCTGGACGGGGTGCTCGACCGCGACGAACGCGGGTTCGTGCGCACCGGCCCGGACCTGGTGCGGGAGGGGCAGCGGCCGGTCGGCTGGGGGTTGGACCGCGACCCGTACTACATGGAGTCGAGCCTGCCGGGGGTGTTCGTGGCCGGCGACGTGCGGTCGGCCTCGGTCAAGCGGGTGGCCTCGGCGGTCGGCGAGGGCGCGATGGCGGTCACGCTGGTACACCGGTATCTGGGGGACCGATGAGCGCAGACCTGACGCACGACCAGCTCCGCGAGCTGTTCCTGTTCGCCGACCTGTCCGGCGAGCAGCTGGACTGGATCGCCACGCAGGCCGACGTGGTCGAGGTGGCCGCCGACTCCGAGGTGTTCGGCGAGGGCGAGCCCGCGCGCTGCTTCTGGGTGCTGCTGTCCGGCACGATCGCGATCAACCGGGCCATCGGCGGCGAGCGGGTCGAGTGGGCGCGCACCGACCAGGTCGGGGTGTACCTCGGTGCGGTCAACTTCTACCTGGACGAGGCGCTGGAGAACGGCTACTCCATGACCGCGCGGGCGATCACCGACGTGCGGCTGCTGGCGCTGCCGGCGGGAAAGCTGGCCGCGGCGTTCCGGCGGTGGTTCCCGATGGCGGTGCACCTGTTGCAGGGCATGCTGCTGGGCACCCGGCGCGGCCAGGAGATCACCGGGCAGCGGGAACGGCTGCTCGCGCTGGGCAAGCTGTCCGCCGGGCTCACCCACGAGCTGAACAACCCGGCGGCCGCCGCCGCGCGGGCCACCTCCGCGCTGCGCGACCGGGTGGCCGGCATGCGGCACAAGCTGGCCATGCTGGCCGAGGGCAAGCTGGACAAGGACTCGCTGCTCGTGCTCACCGGGCTGCAGGAGGAGTTCGCCGACCGGGTGCACGAGGCGCCCGAGCTGTCCGCGGTGGCCACCAGCGACCTGGAGGACGAGCTGGGCGACTGGCTGGACGACCACGAGGTGGCCGGCGGCTGGGACCTGGCGCCGGTGTTCGTGGCCGGCGGGATGCGGGTGGCCGACCTGGAGCGGGTGCGGACCGCGGTCTCGTCCGGCGGCGCCGACTCGTCCCTGGACGGCGCGCTGCGCTGGCTGGCCTACACCGTCGAGACCGAGAGCCTGCTGCGCGAGATCACCGACTCCACCTCGCGGATCACCGCGCTGGTCGGGGCGGCCAAGCAGTACTCCCAGCTCGACCGGGCGCCGTTCCAGATGATCGACGTGCACGAGGGGCTCAAGGCGACCCTGGTGATGTTCGGCGACAGGCTGAGCAAGGGCGGCGTCCGGCTGGAGAAGGACTTCGACCGCACGCTGCCGAGGATCCCAGCCTACCCGGCCGAGCTGAACCAGGTGTGGACGAACATCATCGACAACGCGCTGCAGGCCATGAACGGCTCCGGCACGCTGCGGGTGCGCACCGCCAAGGACGACGACTGGCTACTGGTGGAGATCGGCGACACCGGGCCGGGCATCCCGCCGGCCGTGCGCAAACGGGTGTTCGAGCCCTTCTTCACCACCAAGGGCGTGGGGGAGGGCACCGGACTCGGGCTGGACGTCAGCTGGCGGGTGGTCGTCAACCGGCACCACGGCGACATCGCGGTCGAGTCCGTCCCCGGCGACACCCGTTTCCAGGTCCGCCTGCCCCTCACCGAGCAGGTCTGACCGAGCTCGCCCGCCGGGCTCGCGTTCGCGGCTCGCGCTCGTCGTTCGCGTTCGCCGAGCTCACCGTCGCGGTTCGCCGAGCTCGACCGGAGAGCGGTTCGATCTACGCGCGATCGCTCGGCTGTCCATCTCGGCGAAACGACTCCGCGCGGGCACGGGTCAGGTGCACGCTGGTGTCGTGCCTGTGAGTCCGTTCCGCGGTAGCGAGGCGGTCGCAGTCGGGCTCGTCACCAAGGGAATGCTGCGCGGTCCGGGCTACCGGCGGCTCTTCCCCGACGTGTACCTGCCCGCCGACGCACCGGACGACCTGGGTCACCCGGTCCCGGGCGGCCTATCCGCTGGTCCGGGAACAGGGTGGGGTGCTGGCCGGCTACTCGGCCGCCGCTCTCCTCGGAGCCGACTGCGCGGCTCGGGGCGTGCCGGCCGAGGTGATCGTCGGCGGCGACGCGCGGGCGCACCGGGGTCTGCGCGTGTATCGGAGCCTGCTGACCGCCGCAGAGATCGACACGGTGGACGGCTGTCGGGTGACGACGCCCGATCCGCACCGCATGGGATCTGGCCCGGCGGCTGCCTCTGGTCGAGGCCGGTCGCGGTGGACGCCCTGGCCCGCCGGGGGAGGTTCGACCCGGCCCGGCTGCTGGCCCCTCCCGTCCGACGGTTCGGCGCTCGGGGCTGCCGACGCCTCGATGAGGTGATTCCGCTGGTCGATCCTCGGGCCGGGTCGCCGCCGGAGACGCGGACGGCACCTTGCAGACCGTGACCCGGGTGGCCGGGCTGCCGCGGGTGCGGCGACCAGACCTCCACCGGCACATCGAGATCGACAGGGGAGCTGCCCGTGCCGGTTGAGGCGGCTCCGAGGTCGAGGTCGACGATCTGGACGGGATGCCGAGGACCGTGCGGCGGGTGGGGAGGTGCTCGCGGTCAGGTCTGCAGCGGGAGCAGCTCGGCGGTGAACTGGTCGAGGAAGTCGCGCCGCGAGGTCACCGGGGCGGCGGGGCGTACCACGAACTTGGTCAGCCCGGCGTCCACGAAGCGGCCGATCTCCTCCCGCGCGGCGGCCCAGCCCCGGCAGACCAGGCCCGTCGGGTCGGCAAGGTCCTTGCGCTGGCTGACCGCGCGGGCCAGCGCGGCGTCGATCGCACGCTCGTCGGCGCTGTCCAGCGCGACCACCAGGTTGGTGCCGTAGTGGTCCTCCTCGATCTCCCGGCCGGCCCCGGCGGCGGCCGCCTCGATCTGCGAGCGGCACACCGCCGCCTCGTCCGGGGTGACGAAGCTGCCCAGCCACCCGTCGGCGAGGCGG
>DASXJJ010000196.1:0-39224 GCA_036497465.1 Pseudonocardia sp.
GATGGCTGATGCACCCGCGATATCCATACCGGTCCTTCCCGTGAACGGCCGAGGCGTGGCCGACGTGTCGTCGATGATCTCCGGACTGCCTCGGCCCTGACGCTACCGAGCCGATGCCCCGCGCGGGCGACGCCGCTCCGACCGGCCGGGTGGCGGGTTGATCACGGGTCGCCGCCGACCGCCGGTCCGTGGTAGCCCGAGCGCGACTCGGCGTCCATGCCGACCTCGTAGTGGATGGCCGGGTTGAGCCGGTTGCCGCCCACCGTGACGCCGGTGGAGCCGTTCTGGAAGGCGAACGCGTGGTCGATCGGGCCGGCGATCTCGTTGCCGGTGACCCGCATGTTCTGCACGTCGTCGATCTGCAGCGCCTCGCTGGCCTTGTTCTGGCAGTAGTTGTTGGTCCACCGGATGTCGCTCGTGTCGCCGTCACCGCTGCCGTCGCCGGCCTCGCTGCGCGGACCCTCCATGATCAGGCATGTGTTGGCGATGTCCTCGCACCGGTTGCTGTCGATCGTGATGCGCTGGCTGGCCGGGTCGTCGTCGGTGGCGAACGTCTGCATGCAGTCCGCGTGTGCCTTGATGTTGCGGGTGTCCCGGATCGTGTTGTGCGCGATCGTGATGTCGCTGCCCCAGAACCGCAGGCCGTCGCCGTCGTCGCCCCTCGGGCTGATCGAGGTGGAGTTGCGCACCGTGATGTGGTTGCCGAACAGCGAGATGCCGGGCGCGGCCGGGTTCACCGCGTCCACGCTGTCCACCGTCACGTAGCTGGCCTCGACGGTGATGCCCTTCACCGTGGCGTGCCCGTCGCCGAGGATCTGGATCGGTGCCACGGCGGTGCCGGAGTTGTTGATCGTCAGGCGCGCGTCGCCCATGTCACCGCTGAGGCAGATCTTGTCGCCCGGCGCGGCGCCGTCCAGGGCCTGCTGCATGGCCGCCGGGTCGATCGCCGTGCGCGTGCAGCCCGTCGGGGCCGCGACCGGCCGGACCGCGCCCCGGCCGTCCGGCGCCGTGGTGTGCACCGGCTCGGGTGACTTCGGCGCCGCCACGTCGGGCACCGGCGACCCGCAACCGGCCAGCACCAACGCCAGTACCACACCGAGCAGCCACACGATTGACCGAGCGCTGACCCTCGACACCACAGCCGTCCTCCGAGACTCCCCCGGCAGACGTCCGGGCCCAGCGGGATTCTGCTACCGGCCGCCCGGGCCGTCCTCGGCGGGTCGCCGGGCGCGCCGGGCGGTGTGCGTGTCCGGGTGCTCCGGACCGGCTCGGTATAGTGCCGCCACCTGGATCGACGTCCGTACCTCGACGCGAGGAGGTCCCGTGCGGAAGATCGTGCGCCCCCGGCTCGTGCTCGGCACGGCGGCCGCCGCCTGCGCGCTCGCCCTGCTCACCCCGACGGCCGCCCACGCCGCGACGGGCGGCTTCAGCTACACCGCCGCCGACGGCGGCATCCGTACCAGCGGCGCCCCACCGTCGGGCGAGTGCCTCGCGTTCGTCGGCAAGGGCCCGGTGAACAACAACACCGACGCCGCGGTGAGCCTGTTCCGCAAGCCCGGGTGCCACGCGGCGGACCGGATCATCAAGCTCGACGCCGAGAAGGCCGCCAAGAAGGTGGACACCTTCCGGTCCGCGTTCTGGTCGGAGTGATCCGCCGCGCCCGGCGGTGATCATGACGGCCGGGCCGATCCGGTGGCCCTCACCAGGCGTTACAGCGGATTAACTTCCTCAAGTCTCCATCAAGTGTGCTGCCGGTCGCACCGAACGCTGCCTAGAATTCCGCCCCAAGTTCGATATTGAGCTTATCGAACCTGTCACTGCCCGCTTCGGAAGAAACCGACGCTGACGAGGGGCCGCCATGCCACGCAGCACCCAGCCAGAGGACGACGAACAGTACGAGTCCCGCACCGACATCGCGGTCTTCGAGGACGAGGGCTACCAGAAATCGCTCGGCAACCGCCAGGTGCAGATGATCGCCATCGGCGGGGCCATCGGCAGCGGGCTGTTCCTCGGCGCGGGCGGGCGGCTGCAGTCGGCCGGGCCGGCACTGATGATCGTCTACGCGGTCGCGGGCGTGTTCGCGTTCCTGGTCGTGCGGGCCATGGGCGAGATGGTCATGCACCGGCCGACGTCCGGGTCGTTCGTCTCCTACTCGCGCGAGTTCATCGGCGAGAAGGCCGCGTACTTCGCCGGCTGGATGTACTTCCTGAACTGGGCGTGCAGCGGGATGGGCGACGTCACCGCGGCCGCCGTGTACACGTCGTTCTTCTACCCCGACGTCCCGCAGTGGATCCCGGCACTGATAGCGCTGGCCATCGTGCTCGCGGTCAACCTGGTGTCGGTGAAGTACTTCGGTGAGCTGGAGTTCTGGTTCGCCGCGATCAAGGTGCTCACGCTGATCGCGTTCATGGTGATCGCCATCGTCACCCTGATCCGCCGGGTGGACGTGGCCCCCGGCATCGCCACCGGACCGCGGCTGATCTTCGATCACGGCGGTTTCTTCCCGTCCGGGTTCTTCCCGGTGCTGATGATCCTGCAGGGCGTGGTGTTCGCCTACGCCGGCGTGGAGATGGTCGGCGTGGCGGCCGGCGAGACCGAGAACCCGCGCAAGGTCATCCCGAAGGCGGTCAACTCCGTCGGCTGGCGGATCGCCATCTTCTACGTCGGCTCGGTGCTGCTGCTGACCATGCTGCTGCCGTCCTCGATGTACTCCTCGTCCGGCAGCCCGTTCGTCACCGTGCTGTCCAAGCTGGGCATCCCGGCCGCCGCCGGGATCATGAACATCGTGCTGATCACCGCCGCCCTGTCCAGCGTCAACTCCGGGCTCTACACGACCGGCAGGGTGCTGCGGTCGCTGGCGTTCAACGGCTCGGCGCCCGGGTTCCTGAGCCGGATGAGCTCGCACGGGGTGCCCTACGCGGGGGTGCTGCTCACCGGGGTGATCTACCTGTTCGGCGTGTTCCTCAACCTGGTGCTGCCGCACGACGCCTTCGAGCTGACCACCGAGTTCTCCGCCGTCGGCATCATCGGGATGTGGTCAATGATCATGATCGCCCACTACGCGATGTGGAAGGCGAGCAACCGGGGGCTGATGTCGCGGCCCGAGTTCCGGCTGCCCGGCGCGCCCTACACGAACGCCGTGACGCTGGCCTTCCTGCTGTTCGTGCTCGTGATGACCTGGTTCAACGGCGAGACCGGCCGGATCGTGGTCATCGGAATCGTGCCGATCGCGGCGCTGCTGGTGATCGGCTGGTACCTGGTGCGGGGCAACGTCGACCGGATCCGGCACCAGGGATTCGGGCAGCACCGCGCCCGCGCCGGGGCACCGCCGAAGGACTGAGCACCGCCGATCCGGGCCGGGCGCGAGAACGCGCGGAAAGCGCCTACCGGGCGTAGCGTCCCGCCTGGATCGAGCGCAGCGGGAGGTCGACATGACGGCACCGGAGCAGTCCGCACCCACCGGAGGCAAGCGCCCGCCGCTGACCTCCGACCAGCGCAACTCGTTCACCGCCGCGCTGCTCGGCTGGATGATGGACGCCTTCGACTACTTCATCGTGGTGTTCGTCTACGCCGCCATCGCCAGGGACTTCGGCATCTCCAACAGCACGGTGGCCCTGCTGACCACCGCCACCCTGGTGATGCGACCGGTCGGCGCCATCGTGTTCGGACTGTGGGCCGACCGGGTGGGCCGCCGGGTCCCACTGATCGTCGACGTCATCTTCTACTCGACGGTCGGCTTCCTCTGCGCCTTCGCGCCGAACTTCACCGTGCTGTTCGTCCTGCGGATGCTCTACGGGATCGGAATGGGCGGCGAGTGGGGCCTGGGCGCGGCGCTGGCGATGGAGAAGATCCCGGCCTCGCGGCGCGGCTTCTTCTCCGGGGTGCTCCAGCAGGGCTACTCGCTGGGCTACCTGCTGGCCGCACTGGCCAACCTGCTGGTGATCAACACCCTCGGGCTGTCCTGGCGCTGGCTGTTCGCGTTGAGCATCCTGCCCGCGCTGATCAGCCTGCTGATCCGCACCCGGGTCAAGGAGTCCGAGGTCTGGGAGGAGACCCACGAGAAGATGAAGATGACGCGGTCGTCGTTCCGCGACGTACTGCTCAACGGCGCCGTGCTGCGCCGCTTCGTCTACCTGATCCTGCTGATGACCGCGTTCAACTGGATGAGCCACGGCACGCAGGACATCTACCCGACCTTCCTCAAGGCCACCACGGAGGGTGGTGCGGCCCTGTCCGCCACCGCCGCCGCGTGGATCCCGGTCGTCTACACGATCGGTGCGACCGTCGGCGGGGTGATCTTCGGACCGCTGTCCAGCAAGTTCGGCCGGCGCTACACCATCGCCTTCTGCGCGGCGCTCGGGCTGCCGCTCGTGCCGCTGTTCGCCTACTCCACCAGCGTCGGCATGCTGTGCCTCGGCTCGTTCCTGATGCAGATGGTGGTGCAGGGCGCCTGGGGCGTCATCCCGGCGCACCTGACCGAGATGTCGCCGGACACGATCCGCGGTTTCTACCCCGGCGTGACCTACCAGCTGGGCAACCTGCTCGCCTCGCTGAACCTGCCGATCCAGGAGGCCGTCGCGGAGAAGCACGGCTACCCGTTCGCGCTCGCCTCGACCATCGTCCCGGTGTTCATCGCGGTGATCGTCCTGGTGCTGGTGGGCAAGGAGGCCAGAGGCATCGAGTTCGGCGGGCGGCTGGGCACCAGGGAGAGCGCGGTGCCCCGGGCGTGAGCTGAGCGAGCCCGGCCTGAGCCGGGTCAGCCGGCGAGCAGGGCGGCCACCGCGCCGGTGACCACCGCGCGACGCTGCTCCCGGCTGCGCCCCTCGTAGAGCATGGCGGCCTCGGGGGTCAGTGCGGTCCACATCCCGGAGATGCTCAGCACCAGCGCGAGCAGGTCCTCCGGCGTCCAGCGGCCCGGCAGCCGACCGGAGCGCTGGGCCTCGGCGATCGCGGCCACCTTGTGCTCGTTGCTGGCCACGGCGGCCCGGATCGGCGACTGGGAGTCCGCCCGCTCGAGCCGGTACCAGGTGGCGATGCGCGCGATCCTCGGGTGCTCCTCGTGCCGGTCGAACAGCCGGCCGGCGTATCCGGGCAGGTCGTCGGGGTCGATCGGCACGTCCCGCACGGTGTACTCGACCATCGCGTCGAAGACCGCGTCGAACAGCGCGTCCTTGCTGCCGAAGTAGTGGTAGATCTGCGCCTTGTTGGACGCGGCCCGCGCGGCGATCCGGTCCACCCGCGCACCCGCGATCCCGTACGCGGCGAACTCCTCCGACGCCGCCTCCAGCAGGCGTTTCCTGGTGGCTTCGGCGTCTCCGGGCATGCGGCAGGCTAGCTGACTAACTGTCTAGTTGACAACGTGGCGCTCCGGTGCTTTGCTGGCTCTAGTCCAACTAACCGTTTAGTCAGTTGAGTCTCAGGAGCCCACCATGACCGATCCGCGGGTCTTCCTCGTCACCGGCAGCTCGCGCGGGCTGGGCCGGGCGGTCGCCGAGGCGGTACTCACCGCCGGGCACCGGCTGGTCGCCACCGCCCGCACCCCTGCCCAGCTCGACGACCTGGTCGGCGGCCACCCCGACCGGGCGCTCGCCGTGCCGCTGGACGTCACCGATCCGGACGCCGCCCGCGCCGCCGTGCGGGCCGGCGTCGAGCGGTTCGGCCGCCTCGACGTGGTGGTGAACAACGCCGGCTACGCCGACCTCGCCTCGGTGGAGGACGTCACCGACGCCGACTTCCGCGCCCAGCTCGACACCAACCTGCTCGGCGTGGTCAACGTGACCAAGGCGGCGCTGCCGGTGCTGCGCGCGCAGGGCGGCGGGCACGTCATCCAGGTCTCGTCGGTGGGCGGCAGGGTGGCCACCGTGGGGCTGTCCGCGTACCAGGCCGCGAAGTGGGCGGTCGGCGGGTTCTCCGAGGTGCTCGCCCAGGAGGTCGGCCCGCTGGGCATCAGGGTCACCGTGCTCGAGCCCGGCGGGATGCGCACCGGCTGGGGCGGGTCGTCGATGTCGGTGCCCGCCCCGAGCGGGCCATACCGGGAGACCGTGGGCCGGTTCGCCGAGATGACCCGCGCGAACAACGCGGCGGCCGCGGGCGACCCGGACAAGGTCGCGGCCGTGGTGCTGCGGGTCGCCGCGATGGCCGACCCGCCGCTGCGCCTGCTGCTGGGCAGCGACGCGGTGACCATCGCGGGCGCGATCGAGCGGCGCAGGGCGGAGGCGGACGCCCGCTGGCGGGAGCTGAGCCTGTCCACCGACCACGAGGACTGGGAGCCGGCCCGGCTGGAGGCGCTGGCCGCGCTGCTCTGAGCCCGGGTGCGGGCGGCCGGGGGTGCGGGCGGCCGGGGCTGCGGGCGGCCGGGGCTGCGGGCGGCCGGGGGTGCGGGCGGCCGGGGGTGCGGTCAGACCGGGAGGCGCTGCGACCGGGCCACCGCGATCCCGGCCGCCACCAGGCACAGCAGGGTGCCCGTCGCCAGCCAGGGTCTGCTCACGTCGGCGTGCACCGTCTCGAAGCCGATCTGGCTGCGCAGCGTGTCGTACACCTGGTGCAGCTCGGTGTTGCTGCGCGCCGGGAAGAACTCGCCGCCGGACATCTGGGCGACCTTGGCCAGCGACGCGTCGTCCACCGGCACGGGCACGTCCTGGCCGTCGATGTGCACCACCCCGCCCTCGGTACCGAAGGAGACGGTGCTGATCGGGATGTGCCGCCGGGCCGCCTCGGTGGCCTGCTGGAACTCGTCCCGCCCGACCACCTGCTTACCATCGCTCATCAGCACGATCCGCGCCGGGGGTGGCCCATCGTCGCCGCCGGGGACCGCCGAGTTGAAGGTGTCGATCGCGTTGATCGCCGCCGCGATGGCCTCCCCGGTGGCGGTCGACTCGGACAGCTTGAGCGAGCGGATCTGCCGCACCACCGGGTCGCGCTCGGTGCTCGGCGGCACCAGCACGGCCGGGGTGCCGGCGAACGACTCGAGGCCGAGGTTGATCGTCGGCGGCAGGCTCTGCGCGAACCGGGTCGCCGCGTCCTGGGCGGCGGCCAGCCGGCTCGGCGCGACGTCGGTGGACCGCATGGACAGCGACACGTCCATCACCAGGATCACCGTCGCGCGGTTGCGCGACACCTGCGTCTCGGCGGTCGGCCCGGCCAGCCCGACGACCAGCAGGATCAGCCCCAGGCAGAGCAGTGCGGCCGGCACGTGCCTTGGCCAGCCCGGCTGTCGAGGCGCCACCCGCTCCAGGGTGGCCAGGTTGGCGAACCGCAGCACCGCACGCCGGCGCCGCCGCTGCGACCAGAGGTACCCGACCACGATCGCGGCGACGACCAGGAGCAGCAACAGCCACCAGGGCTGGGCGAACCCGTCGACGGCCATCCCCGGAGTCAACCTGCCAGGGCATGTAATCGCGGTGAACAGGCCCCCGAACGGTTCTCAGCCGGCGCTGCGTAATGTCGTGATGTGCCGACTCCCCGCACGACCGTCTCCCTGGTGGTGGGCTCAGCTCTGGCCGCGGCGCTACTGCTGGCCGGCTGCGGCTCGGGCGGCACCCCGCCGCCGCCGACCGCCGCCGCACCCCCGCCGGCCAGCGCCGCCCCACCCGAGGAACCCGACCCGGGACCGGTGGCACGGACCGCGCCCGACGGCCGGGGCGCGATCCGTCCGCTGGCCGCGCCCACCGGCTGCACCACCACCGCCCAGGACGCGAACGCGATGAAGCTGGCACTGGCCAACGCCCAACCGGGTAACAAGATCTGCGTGCTCGGCGACCTCGGCGACACCCGGCTCTCGATCAAGGCGTCGGGCACCGCGCAGGCCCCGATCACCGTGGCGGGCGACGGCCGCACGATCGTCAAGGGCGTCACCGTCCGGGCCAACTACGTGACGGTGACCGGGGTCAACGCGGTGAAGCCGAAGGCCCCGGGCATCTCGCTGGACGGCAACAACATCACCGTGGAGAACTCCACGTCGGTCAACCCGCACGGCGACGACGGCGACGGGCTGCGGTTCTGGGGCGACAACATCGTCCTGCGGCACAACACGATCGCCCACACCACGCCGGGCGCCCACCACGCCCACGCCGACTGCATGCAGACCTTCGCCACCGACCAGGACAGCCCGGCCAGCCAGCATGTCCTGATCGACGGCAACCGCTGCGAGGACATCTCCAACACCTGCCTGATCATGGAGGGTCCGAACAGCGAGGCCGGCGACGGCAGCGGGATCGGCGCGACCAGCGACGTCGTCTACACGAACAACTACTGCGCCAACAAGGCCGACGAGGCCCTGCAGATCGACGACGTGCAGCGCCTGACCATCACCGGCAACGAGATCGCCGGCGGGGTCAACCACGCCTTCGCGCTGCAGAACCACAGCACCGGCGCGAAGGTCGGCGGGAACACGCTCAACCCGGACATCAAGTACGAGGTCGGGATGGACGACACCTCGCAGGCCGGCTACCAGGGGCCCCGGTCCGGCGGCGACCCGTGATCGACGCCGGGCTGCGTTTCCGGGGCGTGACCCGGCGTGGCGCCCACCGGGGCGTGACCCGGCGTGGCGCTCACCACGTCGCCCCGGCGCGCCCACCCGGAAACTTGCGTCCCCGCGCGGCGGCCACCACCATCCCGGTGATCTATTCGCGGTGAAGGGATGATCGCCGGTGTCGCAGTCGAGCCGGAACGACGACGATGACGTGGCCGCGCGGGGCACGTCCGACCGCGCGCCCGAACGGTCAGGCTCCGCACCGGGGCGGGCAGGCTCCGCACCGGACCGCCCAGGCTCCGCACCGGACCGTGCCCGGGTGGCGCCAGCCGGGGTCGATCACGAGCAGGGCCTGGCCGCGACCTGGAGCGCGGTGGTACGCGACGTCCGCGCGCTCGCGGTCGACCTGACCGTCGCCGGGGTGGAGCTGGCCCGCAGCCTGCCCAGCCCGCCCATCGACCAGGTCGGCGCGGGCTGGGCACGGATCGAGGACGCGGTGCTGCGCGAGGTCAAGGTCCGCCTCGCCGAGGTGCAGACCGGTCCCACCGGGACGGCCGGACGGCATGGGCGGGTCGCGCCGCCCACGCCGGCCGAGCTCCTCGACGACCTGCTCGCGGCCTCCCTCGACGCGGACCGGTCGCGCGGCCGCGACGAACTCCACCGCGCGCTGCTGTTGCGGCTGGTCCCCGACGAGGCGCGCATTCTCGCCGCGCTGGCCGACGGCACGCCGTACGCGCTGGTGCACGTGCAGAGCCGCGCGCAGGGCGGGCGGACCGTGCTGTCCAACGCGTCCACCGTCGGGCGGGCCGCCGGCGTCGAGGTGCTCGACGCCGTCACCACGTACGTGTCGCACCTGCGCGCCCTCGGCCTGGCCGAGGAAGGTGCGGAGGACGACTCGCTGGCAGCGCAGTACGACGCGTTGCTCGGCGACCCGGGGGTTCGACGGGCAGAGGACGAAGCCCGCGCGGCCGGCCGGATCGGCGCGCGGGTGGTACGCCGCACGCTGCGGCTGTCCCGGCTGGGCGCGGAGCTGTGGCGGGCCTGCCGCCCGGACGACGCCGACACCGTCCCCACGACCGTCGACACCCGAACCGCTGGAGCCTCCTCCGCCGGGCGACCGTCCGACCCTCGCCAGCCGATCGCCGAGGAGCCGTCCGACCGGCGGCGGCAACCGGTCGGAGGAGAGCCGACCGACCGGCGGCGGCAGCCGGGCCCACTGGCCGAACCGCCGACAGCCGGCACAGACCCCGTCCGGGCCGCACAGACCGTGTAGGCGTCGCACACGCGCTGCAGGGTCTGTGCCGACGGCAGCCGGTCTGTGCCGACGGCAGCCGGTCTGTCCCGACCGCGCGCAGCCCGCGACTCCTCTGTGCGGGCCGTGCCCAGCCCGCAACCAGTCTGTGCTGACGGCAGAGGGTCTGTGCCGACCGCGCGTTGGTCCCGGTGCTCGGGCGGCGGTCAGCTGCCGGGCTGGGACTGGTCCGGGGCTGCCGTCGGCTGGCCGATCGCGCGGGTGAACTCCGCCCTCGGCTCGTGGATCTGCTCCAGCGACACCACCTCGCGGCGGAAGAACAACGCTTGCGTCCAGTCCGACACGATCCGGAACTTCCGGTTGAACGTGGGCATCCGGCTCAGGTGGTAGGTGCGGTGCATGAACCAGGCCACCACGCCCTTGAGCTTGACCCCGTAGATCTCCGCCGCGCCCTTGTACAGGCCGAGGCTGGCCACCGAACCGGCGTAGGCGTGCCTGTACGGGGTGACCGGCTCGTCCCGCAGGTGCGCGATCACGTTGTCCGCGAGCACCCCGGCCTGGCGCACGGCGTGCTGCGCCGACGGGCTGGTCTTCGCCTCCGGGTCGGACTTGGACAGGTCGGGCACCGACGCGCAGTCGCCCGCGCTGAACACCTCGGGGTGGTCCTGCACCTGCAGCGCCGCCGAGCAGATCACCCGGCCCTTGTCGTCGCGGGGCAGGTCGGTGTTGGCCAGCATCGGGTTGGGCTTGACGCCGGCGGTCCAGACGATCGTGTCGCAGTCGAACTCGGTGCCGTCGTCGAGCACCATGTGCCCGCCCTCCATCGACTTCACCCGGGTGTCCAGGTAGACCTCGATGCCGGCGGCCATCAGCTGCTTGACCGTGTACTTGCCCATCGGCGCGCTGACCTCGGGCATGATCCGCCCGGACGCCTCGACGAGCACCCAGCGCAGGTCGGCGGGCTCGATGCTCTCGTAGTACCGGCTGGCGTAGCGGGACATGTCGGCCAGCTCGGCCAACGCCTCCACCCCGGCGTAGCCGCCGCCGATCACCGAGAAGGTGAGCAGCTTGCGCCGCAGCTCCGGGTTCGTCGTGCTGGCCGCCTCGTCCATCCGGGACAGCACGTGGTTGCGCAGGTAGATCGCCTCGGCGACGGTCTTGAACGAGATGCCCTGCTCGGCCAGGCCGGGGATGGGCAGCGTGCGGGCGACCGAGCCGGGGGCCACCACGAGCACGTCGTAACCCAGCTGGGTCACGTGCCCGGCGGCGGCCTCGACGGTCACCTCGCGGCGCTCGGTGCTGATCGAGGTGACCCGCCCGGTGATCACGTGGCACCGGCGCAGCGTCTTGCGCAGCGGGACCACCACGTGCCGGGGCTCGATCGACCCGGCTGCCGCCTCGGGCAGGAACGGCTGGTAGGTCATGTTCGCCTGCGGGTCGACCACCGTGACCGATGCCTCGCCCTTGCCCAGCTTCCGCTGGAGCCGCAGGGCCGTGTACATGCCGACGTAACCGCCGCCGACGATCACGATGCGCGCGTTGCGTGCCATGAGGACATGCTCCCACCGGGTCGAGGGCTCTACCGCCGAAAATGGGGTGAGCCTCGTCGCCCGAACGGCCGGTCCGACGCCACGGCCCGCCGAGTTGAGGCTCAGTCCGGTCGGATCATGGTTCCGACCGGACCGCGCTACGCGTCGGCGAGTCGCCGGCCCGTGTGACCCGCCACCCCGGGACGGGTTACCCGCGATCGAGCCCGGCATGCCCGGCGGCGGCCGTCAACACGTCGCGCACCATGGCCGGGGTCAGCCGTCCGGTGAACGTGTTCTGCTGGCTGACGTGGTAGCAGCCCAGCAGGTGCAGCGGCTCGGCGCCCGGCGCGGCAGCCTCGGCGCGGGCCAACTCGACGTGCGCTCCGTGCCCGAACGGCGGCCGGGGCCGGGGAATCACCCAGCCGCTCTCCGCGAGGACCGGGAGCAGGGCCTGCCAGCCGAACGCACCGAGCACCACCACCGCCCGCAGCGTCGGCCGCAGCAGCGCCAGCTCGCGCAGCAGCCAGTGCCGGCAGGTGTCCCGCTCGGCGGTGGTCGGTTTGTTCGCCGGCGGCGCGCAGTGCACCGGCGAGGTGATCCGGGTGCCGTGCAGCGCCAGGCCGTCGCCGGCGTGCGTGGCGGTCGGCTGGTTGGCCAGCCCGACGGCGTGCAGCGCGGCGTAGAGGACGTCGCCGCTGCGGTCGCCGGTGAACATCCGTCCGGTGCGGTTCGCGCCGTGCGCGGCGGGCGCCAACCCCACGATCAGCAGCGCCGCGTCCGGCGGCCCGAACCCGGGCACCGGGCGACCCCAGTACGTCTCGTCCGCGTAGGCGGCGCGTTTCTCCCTGGCCACCCGCTCGCGCCACTCGACAAGGCGGGGGCAGCGCCGGCACTCGCTGACCGCCGCGTCCAGCTCGCCTAGGGTCGGGACCGTGAGCGACGACGCGGCTGGGTCGACCGCCCCGACCGACGAACTGGTCACCACCCGGCACACGGTACGCACCCCGAGCGGCAGGCTGGCCTACACCGCCACCGCCGGCCGGATCGTGCTGCGCCGGGAGGAGCACACCGACGGCGGCCCCGAGCGCCTGGTCGCCACCGCCGAGGTGTTCGTGGTGGCCTACACGGTCGCGGAGTCCCGCTCGAGCACCGCCCAGGACGCCACCCGGCCGCTCACGGTGGCCTTCAACGGCGGGCCGGGTTCGTCCAGCGTGTGGCTGCACCTCGGCCTGCTCGGGCCGCGCCGGGTGCTCGCCGGCGACGCCGGTGCACCGGTGGCCCCGCCGTACCAGCTGGTGGACAACGCCGAGACCCTGCTCGCGCACTCCGACCTGCTGTTCATCGACCCGGTGTCCACCGGGTATTCGCGCGCCGCCCCCGGTCGGGACCCGGCCGAGCTGCACGGGTTCACCGCCGACCTGGAGACCGTCGCCGAGGTGATCCGGCTATGGGTGACCCGCGAGCAGCGCTGGCTGTCGCCGCTGTTCCTGGCCGGCGAGTCCTACGGCACGCTGCGCGCCGCCGCGCTGGCCGAGTACCTGCAGCGCCGGCACGGGCTCTACCCGAGCGGACTGATGCTGGTCTCGGCGATCCTGGACATGGGCTGCACCCGGTTCCACGAGGGCAACCTGCGGCCGTTCCCGCTGTTCCTGCCCAGCTACGCCGCCGTCGCGCACCACCACGGCCTGCACGGCGACCGCCCGCTGCGCGACGTGCTCGCGGACGCCGAGGAGCTCGCCGAGCGGGACTACCCGTGGGCGCTGGCCCGGGGCTCCAGGCTGTCGGCGGCGGACAACGACCGGCTGGTCCAGCGGCTGGCCTCGGTCACCGGGCTGTCACCGGACTACGTGCGGCGGGTGCGGCTGCGCATCGAGCACCACCGGTTCTTCCGCGAGCTGCTGCGCTCCCGGGGGCTGACCGTCGGCCGGATGGACGGCCGGTTCACCGGCTGGGAGGCCGACGACGGCGGTGAGCGGGGCAGCTACGACCCGTCCACCGCGGCGATCGACGGGGCCTACGCGGCCGCCGCCAACGCGCACCTGCGCGGGACGCTCGGCTACCACAGCGACCTGCCGTACGAGTTCGACACCGACCGCGTCCAGCCGTGGTCCTACCAGGAGTTCGAGGGGCAGGAGGTGTCCGTGGTCGGCCGGCTGGCCACCGCGATGCGCGCCAACCCGCACCTGCGGGTCCAGGTCGGGTGCGGCTACTACGACTGCGCCACCCCGTACGCCGCCGCCGAGCACATGTTCGCCCAGCTGCCGGTGCCCGACGAGCTGCGCGGCAACGTGGAGTTCCGCTACTACGACTCCGGGCACATGACCTACGTGCACGAACCGACGCGACTCGCCCAGTCGGCTGACCTGGCCGCCTTCGTCACCGCCCGCTGACCTCCAGCGAGAGCGCGATCCCGTCCAGGATGTCGTGCTCGCTGACCACCAGCTCGGTGATGCCGGCCCGCTTGGCCAGCTCGTCGGCCAGCACCGCCACGATCAGCGCGCCGCCACCGATCACGTCGACCCGGCCGGGGTGCATCGCGCCGTACTCCATCCGCTGCTCCCGGGTCCGGCCGAGCAGCTCGTCGGCGACCCGGTGCACCTCCGGCAGCGGCATCCGGGACAGGTGCAGGACGTCGGCGTCGTACTCCGGCAGGTTCATCGCCACCGCGGACAGCGTGGTCACCGTGCCGGCCACGCCCACCCAGGTGCGCACCTCCTCCACCGGGACGTGCTCGAACGCCTCGGCCAGGATCTGGCGCGTCAGCTCCTCGGCGGCCGCGCGCTCGGCCCCGGTCGGCGGGTCGGACCGCAGGCAGCGCTCGGTGATCCGCACGCATCCGACGTCCACCGAGCGCGCCGCGTGCACCTCGTCGCCGGTGGCCGTGCGGGTGCCCACCACGACCTCGGTCGACCCACCGCCCACGTCCACCACGACGAACGGGCCGTCCCCCGCCGGGAGGTCACCGACCGCGCCGGTGAACGACAGCCGCGCCTCGGTGTCGCCGCTGATCACCTCGGCGTCGGTACCCAGCGTGGTGCGGACCATGCCGAAGAGGTCGTCGCGGTTGGCCGCGTCGCGGGTCGCCGAGGTGGCCACCATCCGCACCCGCTCCGCACCGGCGTGGCGCAGCATCGCCGTGTACTCGGCCAGCGCCACCCTGGTCCGCTCGATCGCATCGGTGGACAGCACCCCGGTGGCGTCCACGCCCTGGCCGAGCCGGACGATGCGCATCTCGCGGTGCACGTCGACCAGCCGCGGCCGGCCGCCGTCGTCGCTCACGTCCGCGACGAGCAGCCGGATCGAGTTGGTACCGCAGTCGATGGCCGCCACTCTCGGCATGAACGCTCCCCGCTGTCCGCCCCGCCGGCAACTCACCGCCCCGGCGCAGCCGACCCTACCGACGGCCTCGCGGGCTCGGCGGAGGGCACGACCAGCACCTGCGGCCCTGGCGGCGGACCCGCCCGCTGCTGGGCCGTGGGCGGTTGAGCGGCCCGCTGCTGGTCGGCGGTCCGCTGGTCAGTGTGCCCATTGGCGGGCTGCTGGCCGGTCTGCCGGTCTCCTGGCTGCTGCCCGGGCTGCTCGTTGGCGGGCTGCTCGTTGGCGGGCTGCTGCCTGGGCTGCTCGTCGGCGGGCTGCTGGCCGGTCTGCCGGTCGGCTGGCTGCTGTGCGGGCTGCTCGTTGGCGGGCTGCTGGCCCGTCCGCTGCCGGCTGGTTGGTTGCTGCCCGCTGGGCTGGGTCGGTGCCCGGTCGGTGCTCGCCCGCTGAGCGCCGGTAGCCGGCTGCCGCCCTCTGGCCGGCTGCGGGTCCGTCGCCCCCGGGCCGCCGCTCCGGGCCGGCGGCCCGCCGGTGGCCTCCCGCGCACCTGCCCCGGCTCCGGCCACAGGCTGCCCGACCGCGCCCTGCCCGACAGCCGGCCCGACCGCCGGCTCCCCGGCGACCGTCGGCTGCCCGACCGCCGGCCGGCCGACCGCGGGCCGGCCGACCGCGGGCCGGCCCGAACCACTCCCCTCGGCCGATTCGCCGACCGCCGCCGGACCGGCCGCCGAGCGACCGAAACCACGCTGGCCCGCCGCGGGCCGACCGGCCGCCGGCCGACCCACCGCGGGCTGGTCGGCGTCCGGCCGGGCGAGGCTCCGTTGCCCACTCGCCGGCCGGGTGGCGGCCGGTCGGGCGGTGCCGGGCCGCGCCGGGGTCGGTCGGCCGGACGCCGAGGCCGGTGCGCGGCCCGCCCGCGCGCCTTCAACCCCCGGCACGGTGTCGGGGCGCCTCGCCACGTGACCCGCCGGTGCCCGATCGGCGAGCATGCCCGGGTGGCCAGGGACCACGGCCGGGCGCGCGGGCGAGGCGGGAGCTCGACTTGGGGCGCCGTGGATCCGCCCGGCGTGACCGCGTCGCGGCACCGCCCCGGGTGTCGTCCGGGGCTCGGGAGCGGTTACCGGAACCGAGGAGTCGCCGCGCGCGTAGCCCTCGGACCAGGCCCGGACCGTAGCCAGGTAGCTCGCCGAGCCGCGGTAGCGCAGCACCGCCGCCGACCGCTGGCCGGCATCGTCCAGGTCGCGGCCGCCCGCGCACAGGTACCGGCCCGCCACGAGCGCGGCGTCGAACACGTCGTCGGGGTCGGCCCGGCCGTCACCGTCCGCATCGGCCGCGTAGCGGTCCCAGACCGCCGGGAGCAGCTGCATCGGGCCGACCGCGCGGTCCCATGTCCAGTCGGAGTCCAGCCGGCCGCCGTCGGTGTCGGGCACCCGGGACAGCCCTTGCGAGCCGTCGAGCCTCGGCCCGAGGAACCGCCCGAGCGTCCGGCCGGACGCGTCCACCCGGCCCCCGGCGGCGTTGCCGGACTCCGCACGGCCGATCGCCGCGAGCAGCGCCCACCGCAGCCGGCAGTCGGGCGCGGCCGCCGCGAGGGTCCGCTCGGCGCGCTGGTAGGCCAGCAGGGGGATGCCGGGTATGCCGCCGACCCCGGTGCGCGCGGCGGCCGGGGACGCCCCCTCCGGCGGATCGCCGATAGTCAGCTCGCCGACCGAGGAACCGCCGGTCGCGGTCTCGCCGGGTGCCGGGTCGGGCGGGGCCGCGAGCGCGACGGCGCCGGGCAGCGCGACCAGTGCCCGCAGACCGCCCGCGGGCCGGGACGACGATGCGCCGGATGCGCCGCCCGCGTCGGATGCGCCGCCCGCGTCGGACGCCCCGGACGCCCCGGCCGCGTCGGATTCGCCGGCCGCGTCGGATTCGCCGGCCGCGTCGGACGCCCCGGGGCCGGGCGAGCCGGCCGCGCCGGACGCCCCGGGGCCGGGCGAGCCGCCAGGGCCGGAGGGGCCGCCGGCGCCCCGCGCCACGGCGACCACACCCAGCACCACCACGACGACCGCCACCAGCAGCCAGCCCAGCGACCGCCCCCCACCCGCACGCACGGGAGATCACCTTGCCTGAGCAGGGGTGTGGTGTCACCGGCCTGCCATTAGTCTCGGGGTATGACCGACCTCATGGCCCAACGCGGTGGTCCGATCCGCCCCGGCGATGCCGCCGCGCGGGTGACGTCGACTGGCCCGAACGGCCCTGCGGGTCATGATCCGTTCCGCACCCACGACGTCACCAACCAGGTCCCGCCGCTGGACGGGTACGACCCGCTGGCGTGCGATCCGGCGCTGCTCGAAGCGCTCCGGGTGGAGGGCGCCGACCCGGACTCGGCCACGCTCGTGGAGGTGGCCCAGCTGGTCGGCTCGGCGGAGGGCCGCGAGCACGCCCGGCTGGCCAACGAGAACCGGCCGGTGCTGCGGACCCACGACCGGTACGGCAACCGGGTCGACGAGGTCGACTTCCACCCCTCCTGGCACTGGCTGATGGAGGCCTCGGTGCGGGTCGGCAACACCGCCGCCCCCTGGGCCTCGGACGCCGGCGCCGGAGCACACGTCCACCGCGCGGCCACCTTCTACCTGATGAGCCAGCTCGAGCAGGGCCACTGCTGCCCGATCACGATGACCTACGCCGCCGTGCCGGCGCTGCGCCACGACCCGGATCTGGCCGCGCGGTACGAGCCGGGGCTGCGGTCGAGGGTGTACACCCCGGGGCTGGCCGAGCCGGGCGGCAAACCCGGGCTGCTGGCCGGCATGTCGATGACCGAGAAGCAGGGCGGGTCGGACGTGCGCACGGGCACCACCGTCGCCCGTCCGGCGCCGGACGGCACCTACCGGCTGGTCGGTCACAAGTGGTTTACCTCGGCGCCGATGAACGACCTGTTCCTGACCCTGGCCCAGGCTCCCGGCGGCCTGACCTGCTTCGTGCTGCCCCGGGTGCTGCCGGACGGCTCGCGCAACCCGATCCGGCTGCAGCGGCTGAAGGACAAGCTGGGCAACCGGTCGAACGCCTCGTCGGAGGTCGAGTACCAGGACGCGGTCGGCTGGCGGCTCGGCGACGAGGGCCGGGGAGTCCGGACGATCATCGAGATGGTCACCATGACCCGGCTGGACTGCGTGCTCGGCTCCGCGTCGATCATGCGGTCCGCGCTCACCGAAGCCGCTCACCACGCCGCGCACCGTCGCGCGTTCGGCACCCGGCTGGCCGACGCGCCGCTGATGCGGGCCGTGCTGGCCGAGCTGGCGGTGGAGGTCGAGGGGTCCTCGCGGGTCGCGCTACGGCTGGCCGGCGCGGTCGACCGGAGTGAGGCCGGGCTGCTGCGGCTGGCACTGCCGGTGACCAAGTACCAGGTGTGCAAACGGACGTCCGCCGTCGTCGCGGAGGCCACCGAGGCGCTCGGCGGCAACGGCTACGTGGAGGAGTCGGGGTTGCCCCGGCTGTACCGGGAGGCGCCGCTGAACTCGATCTGGGAGGGCTCCGGCAACGTCACCGCGCTGGATGCGCTGCGCGCGATCGCCCGCTCCCCGGAGAGCGTCGACGCGGTGCTCGCGGAGATCGACCTGGCCGCCGGCGAGTCCACCGCGTTCGACGCCGCCGTGCGCGGCCTGCGCGCCGAGATCGCCTCGGTGGACGAGCGGCGGGCGCGCCGGCTGGCCGAGCTGATGGCGGTGTGCCTGCAGGGGTCGCTGCTGTTGCGGCACGCTCCGGCGGCGGTCGCCGAGGTGTTCCTGGCCGCCCGGTTCGGCGAGGACGGCCCGTGGCGCACGGCCGGCGCGCACACCGCCTCGGACAGCGCCACGGCCGCCGTCCTGGACCGCGTCACCCCGTCGGTCTGAGCGCTCCCCGGTAACGCGTGCGTCGGCGGGCGGGGCCGCGGCACGCGGGCGGGCGCGGCACGCGGGCGGGCGCGGCACGCGGGCGGGCTCACCACGTAGGTAGGGCTCGCACAGAGCGGCCGACGACCGCACAGAGGCTGTGGACGCTGTGCGGCCCGCGGCCGGTCTGTGCCGGCTGGCGGTTGTCGAACCCGGACGGCGGTTGTCGAACCCGGACGGCGGTTGTCGACCCGGGACGGCGGTTGTCGAACCCGGGCGGCGGTGGGCCGGGCGGCGGTGGGCCGGGCGGCGGGCGGTGGGCCGGGGGGCGGTCAGGGGCGGGGGTCGGGCGGCGGGACGCACGGGCCGGGGTGCCACCACTCGCCCACCTCGGCCAGTGCCTCGTCGCCGAACGGATTCACCCCGGACCCGGCGCCCAGCGCGTGGCCGACGTGCACGTGCAGGCACTTCACCCTGCTGGGCATGCCGCCCGCGCTGACCTGGGTGCCCAGCGGCTCGATCGCGTCCCGCTCCGCCAGGTAGGCCTGGTGCGCGTGCCGGTAGGCCTCCGCGAGCTCCGGTTCGGTGTCCAGCCGCTCGGTCATCTCCCGCATCCGGCCGTCGGCCTCCAGCCTGCTCACCATCGAGCACAGCCGCGAGCACGTCAGGTAGTAGAGGGTGGGGAACGGGGTGCCGTCCTCAAGCCGGGGGTTGGTGCGCAGTACCGACGGCAGCCCGCACGGGCAGCGGTGGGCCACCGCGCGCACACCCCTCGGCGCCCGGCCCAGCTGCGCGGCCGCGGCGGCCCGGTCCCGGTCGCTCACCTCGCCGACCACCCCGCCGGGCACCCCGCCGACCACCTCGCCGACCACCTCGCCAGACGCCGCGCCGGCCCGTGAGGTGCTCACCGGGGGATCCCCCGCACGTCGTTCCACAATGTCTCCAACCAGGGCGCGGTGCCCGGCGAGCCCGGCCGGGGTGAGGCCGGGACGGCGTTGCCGGGCAGTTGCACGATGTAGGGCACCTCGCCGGGACTGACGTAGCCGAGGCGTTCCCGGGCCTCCGCGCGGACGTGGTCGGGGTCGCGCAGCTCGTCGCGGCGCCGGGTCAGCTCGTCCACCTGCGAGCTGAGCTGGTGCTGGCGGGTCTCGAGGGTGGTCAGCTCGTGGCGCTGGGCCAGGTAGTTGCGCAGCGGCACCGCCACGGTGAGCGCCAGCGCGCAGACCACCAGTGCCAGCACGGCCGCGCGCCGGGTGGAGGACACGCCGAGCACACCGGAGGCGGCCACCGCCACCCGCTGCGCGCGGCTGCCCCGGATGGCCTCGGATGCCGCTCCCGCCGCGCCGGCCCGCACCTTGGCGCCGGGGGCGGCCGGTCCGCCGGGGGCGGACGACGCGCCGGGAGCGGCCCCGCCGCGCCCCGGGCCGGGACCTCCCGGGGGTCCGCCGGAGCCACCGCGCGCCGAGCCTGGACCCCGCGTGCCGGGCACCCGGCCGCCGTCGCGGGCACCGGAGCGGCTGCTGTCCCTGGCCGCCCGGCCGACGTCCCGGCCACCCGGCCAGCCGGAGCGCTCCGCTGACCGCTCGCCGGGCGACCTCGGCCCGCCCGACGCCCGGCCCCGGCTCATCCGACCGGGACCCGGCTGAGCACCACCCGCCACTTCAGCCCCACCAGATCGCCGCCACCGCCGAGCTCACCGGGTCCGCCGCGATCAGCGGAGCGGGTGAGGTGGGCGGGGCCGGCGAGCGGCGACGGGCAGCGGACACTTCCGTCCTCAGTCCTCCGGGGCGTAGCGCGGGAAGGCGAGGTCGCCCGCGTACCGGGCGGCGTCGCCCAGGGTCTCCTCGATCCGCAGCAGCTGGTTGTACTTGGCCACCCGCTCGGACCGGGCGGGCGCGCCCGTCTTGATCTGGCCGCAGCCGGTGGCCACCGCCAGGTCGGCGATCGTGGTGTCCTCGGTCTCGCCGGAGCGGTGGCTCATCATGCAGCGGTAGCCGCAGGAGTGCGCCAGGGTCACCGCGTCCAGGGTCTCGGACAGCGTGCCGATCTGGTTGACCTTCACGAGCAGCGCGTTGGCCACCCGCCGGGAGATGCCGTCCTCCAGCCGCTCCGGGTTGGTGACGAACAGGTCGTCGCCGACCAGCTGCACCTTCTCCCCGATCGAGGCGGTGAGCGCCTGCCAGCCGTCCCAGTCGTCCTCCGACAGCGGGTCCTCGATGGACACCAGCGGGTACTCGCCGATCAGCTCGGCGTAGAACCGGCCCATCTCCTCGGCGGTGCGCTTGCCGCCCTCGAAGGCGTAGCTGCCGTCGGTGAAGAACTCGGTGGCCGCCACGTCCAGCGCCAGTGCCACGTCCCGGCCGACGGTCAACCCGGCCTTCTCGATCGCGGTGCCGATCAGGTCCAGCGCGGCGCGGGTGCCGGGCAGGTCGGGCGCGAA
Organism: Pseudonocardia sp.; assembly: GCA_036497465.1. Classification (GTDB taxonomy): domain Bacteria; phylum Actinomycetota; class Actinomycetes; order Mycobacteriales; family Pseudonocardiaceae; genus Pseudonocardia. Next base: position 20,861 of record DASXJJ010000196.1, read on the forward strand.
CCCGCCCTCGTCGCCGAGCCCGGTGCTCAGCCCCTGAGCCTTCAGCACCGACTTCAACGCGTGGTAGACCTCGGCGCCCCAGCGCAGCGACTCGCGGAACGACTCGGCGCCGATCGGGGCGATCATGAACTCCTGCACGTCGACCGAGGAGTCGGCGTGCGCGCCACCGTTGATGATGTTCATCATCGGCACCGGCAGCACGTGCGCGTTCGGCCCGCCGACGTAGCGGAACAGCTCCAGCCCGGACGACTCGGCGGCCGCCTTCGCCACCGCGAGAGACACCCCCAGCAGCGCGTTCGCGCCGAGGTGCGACTTGTCGGGCGTGCCGTCGAGGTCGAGCAGCTTCTGGTCGACCAGCCGCTGGTCCACGGCGTCCAGCCCGATCAGCTCGGGACCGATCTCGTCCAGGACGCCGGCGACGGCGCGCTCGACACCCTTGCCTCCGTAGCGCCGCGGGTCGCCGTCGCGCAGCTCCACCGCCTCGTGCTCGCCCGTCGACGCTCCCGACGGCACGGCCGCGCGGGCCAGGGTGCCGTCCTCCAGTGCGACTTCGACCTCCACCGTCGGGTTGCCCCGGGAGTCGAGAATCTCGCGAGCACCGACCTGCTCGATGACGGCCACATCAGCTCCTTGCCGGATCGGCCGGTCGCCTCGATCGGCGCCGGCTGTCGTCCACGGTTTGCCTTGAGCGTAACCGCCGCGACGGCTCGCGGTCGGACGCCGCGCCACCTAACCTAGGCATGACCATGACGAGCGCTCCCTTCTCCGATCCCGGGTCCGATGCCGAAGCGACGTTCCGATCGTTCCGGCACGCCGAGAAGCTGATGGCCCAGCGCCGGCCGCTGGATGCCGTGCAGGCCCTGCTGCCGGTGCTGGCCGCGCAGCCCGACGACGCCTCGGTGCACCTGCTCGCCGGCCGCGCGTTCCTGGACTCGGCGCAGCTGAACCGCGCCGAGGCGTCGTTCGTGCGGGTCCTGGAGATCGACCCGGCCGACCACTACGCGCGCTTCGCGCTGGGCAAGGTGCTGCAGCGGCAGGGTCGGTTCACCGAGTCGCTGGCCCAGCTGCGGATGGCCACGGCGATGAACCCGCGCCCGGAGTACCAGGAGGCGCTCGGCGAGGTGTCCGCCCGGCTGGCCCTGGACGACCAGGACTGACCGGGCAGGCGTCCACACCCCGGTCACCGAGCCCCGGTCACCGAGCCCCGGTCACCGCCGCCCTAGTTGCGGCCGGCCTCGGCCTCGAAGAGCTCCTTGCCCCAGAAGCCACCGCCGTCCAACACGCCGCGCGGGCAGGCGAACACCGCCGACCCCACGTGGCGGATGTACTCGTTCAGCGCGTCCTTGCTGCCCAGCTTGCGCTGCAGCGTGACGAACTGCGCGGGGTCGCGCTGGTAGCTGATGAAGAACAGCCCGGCGTCCAGGTCGCCGGTGCGCGGGTCGGTGCCGTCGGTGTAGGAGTAGCCCCGCCGCAGGATGCGCACCCCGCCGTTGTTCTCGAACGCGGCCAGCCGCACGTGCGCGTCCACCGGGATCACCGGCTCGCCGTCCGGCCCCATCGCGCGGAAGTCCGGGACGTCGAACTCGTCCTTGCCGGTCAGCGGCGCGCCGGTGTACTTCGAGCGGCCGATCACCGCCTCCTGGTCGCTGAGGAAGTCACGGTCCCAGGGCTCGATGAACATCCGGATCCGGCGGGTCACCAGGTAGCTGCCGCCGAACATCCACCGCTGCCGGGCCTCGTCGCCGACCCAGACGTGCTGGTCCAGCACGGCGGAGTCGACGCTCTTGATGTTGCGGGTGCCGTCCTTGAAGCCGAGCAGGTTGCGTTCGGTCTGCTGGCCGGTGCCGGTGGAGGCGGTGCGGCCGAAGCCCAGCTGGGTCCACCGGGTGACCGCGGTGCCCTTGCCGAGCCGGGCCAGGTTGCGCACCGCGTGGAAGGCCACCGCGGGGTCGTTCGCGCAGGCCTGGATGCCGATGTCGCCGTCGCTGCGGGCCGGGTCGAGGATGGCGCCGGGCAGCGCGGGCAGCGGGCCGAACTGGGCCGGTTTGAACGGGGCGAGCCCGAACCGCTGGTCGAACAGCGACGGCCCGAAACCGATCGTCACGGTCAGCCGGCAGGGCGGCAGCCCGATCGCCTCGCCGGTGTCCGCCGGGGGCAGCTCCTGGCGCTCCGAATCGCCGGGCACCATGACGCCCCGGGTCATCGCCTCGGCGGCGGCGGTCCAGGTGCGCAGCATCCCCACCAGCTCGGCACGGTCGGTCGTGGTGACGTCGAACGCGGCGAACGCCAGCCGGTCCTGCACATCGGTGTCGATCCCGGCCTGGCGGGGGCCGTGGAACGCCTCGGTGTCGGCGTGCGGGTCGGGCCCGCCGCACCCGGCCAGCCCGACGCCGGCCGCCGTGGCCAGCCCGAGGCCCGCTGCCCCACCGAGCAGACCTCGCCGGGAGAACTTCGGGCCTCGGGGAAGCGACATGGCTCAGACCACCTGGCCCGCGACCTTGGAGAGCGGCTCGGCCAGCGCATTCACCGAGTCGGCCAGCTTGCGGCGCTGGTCCTCCGGCACGGTGCTGTAGTCGACGTAGCCGTTGCCCTGCTTGTACTTGGCCAGCCCGCTCTCCACATCGGTGAACCGGGCCTCCAGCTGCTGGGCCAGGTCCGGGTCCTTCGCGGCGAGCGCCGGCTTGAGCAGCTCGAAGCAGGTGCGGGCGCCGGCGATGTTGGCGGCGAAGTCCCACAGGTCGGTGTGCGAGTAGCGGTCCTCCTCGCCGGTGACCTTGGAGGTGGACACCTCGGTGAGCAGCTCGCTGGCGCCGTTGCCCAGCTCCGCGGGCTGGTACTTGGCGTCGGCCACCTTGGCCTTCAGCGTGCCGATGTCGGCGTCCAGCTTGTCCGCGATCGGCGCCATGCCGGCCAGCGTGTTGTCCTCCCACAGCGACTTCTCGATGCGGTGGAACCCGGTCCACTGGTTCGGGTCCGGCGCGTCGTCGATCCGGGCGTCGATGGCCGGGTCGAGGTCGCCGAAGCTCTCCGCCACCGGCTCGATGCTCTCGTAGTGCTCCCGGTCCGGCCCGAACGACTCCTTGGCCTTGGCGATGTCACCCGCGCGCACCGCGTCGGTGAAGACCTTGCTCGCCACGACCAGCTGGCCGACCTCGGTGACCACGTAGTCGTGGTAGCCCTGGGTGGCCTTGGCCAGCGAGGTGTCGGCCGGCGCGGTCGCGGCGGGCGCCCCGCCGGTCACCGTGAAGGTCCAGGTGTCCTTGGCACCACCCGGGCAGTAGACGGTGTACTGGCCGCCCTCCAGGCGCAGGGTGAAGTCACCGGACAGACCCGGGGTGAGGCTCTCCTTCTCGCCGAGGATCTTGCCGTCCTTCTGCAGCTCGCCCTCGGTGACCTTCGCGGAATCGGAGTTGGTGAGGGTGAACTTGGTCGGTCCGGCGGGCACGCTGGCCGGGGTGGGCTGGCAGCCAGCGTCGGACAGGGTGATCTTCACCTCGCTGGTCGGCTGGTTGGAGTCGGCCGAGCCGCCCGCACCACCGCCGCAGCCGGCGAGCAGGGTGGCGGTGCAGACCAACGCGGCCGCTCCGGTGAGCCGCGATGCGCGGAACGCAGTCATGGGGTGGTGCCTTTCGCGAGCGAGGGAACCCTCGGGTTGTACGGGCGGATCGGACGTCGCGGGAGGTGGCGCCGGGTGGCGGTCTCGCCGGGTGGTGGTGGGCGCCGCGCCGGGTCAGCGGGCGGTGGCCGGGCTCGGTTCGGTCGCCGAGCTCGGCCGGGGCGCCCTGCGCTGCGGCCACAGCAGGTAGGCCAGCATCGGCACCAGGTAGACCAGGTAGGCCACCACCTCGACGGTGACCGGGTAGGGCTGGATGCCGAGCACGCCGGTGACCAGGGATGACACCGGGGTCCCCGGCAGCACCAGCCAGGACAGGTCGGCGACCCGCTCCTGGCCGAAGTTGACCCACCCCGCCTCGTGAGCGGTGTGGAACGCGCTCATCACCAGCCCGGCCGCCACGACCACCAGCACCACGCCGGTGATCCGGAAGAACCGGGACATGTTGATCTTTACGCCACCGCGGTAGATGGCGTAGCCGAGGAGCACCGCGAGGACGATGCCGAGCAGCGCGCCGAAGCCGGCCAGCGCCGCGTTGCTGCTGGCCTGGAACGCGGCCAGCAGGAACACCGCCGTCTCGAAGCCCTCGCGGAGCACCGCGAGGAAGGCCATGACCACCAGCGCGGCCGCCGAGCCACGGGCCAGCGCGTCGCCGGCGGCGCCCTCCAGCTGCCCCTTCAGGTCGCGCGAGTGCCGCCGCATCCAGACGACCATGTAGGAGACCATCGCCACGGCGAACAGGCCGATGACCGTCTCCAGGCCCTCCTGCTCCGCCTGGGGCAGATCGGCCGAGAGCACCTCGAGGCCCACGCCGACCGCAATGCAGATGACCACAGCGGCGGCCACGCCGATCCAGACCTGACGCAGCGCGTCGCGGCGACCCTGACGGGCCAGGAAGCCGGCGACGATCCCCACGATCAGGGAGGCCTCGAGCCCCTCGCGGAGCCCGATCACGAAAGTGGGCAGCATCGCGCCGACTACCTCCTCGATTGACGCGATCAGGCTAGGCTCGGCTAAACGAAGGTGTCAATCAGTTGGGAAGAGTTGGTGAGGCACAGCTCATCAGCACTCGGCCGGCCCATCAAGCCACCCGTTCGTGTGATGCCCCACGGCACATCGGCCACACAGTGCTCCCGAATCCCGGTCCCGCCCGATTTTCGCTGGCCAGCCCGGCAACGCCGGACCGCTCGGCGAGCCACCCGGCACGTCAGGGTGAACGCGATTCCGCCGTCCGACTCCGTGTGATGACATCAATTGCCCCACGAGGCACATTCGTCACCAGGTCTGATGAGAAGGGCTCTTCGCCATGTCACTCCCCGTCCGCACTCTGTCGGTCGCGTTCACCACCGCCGCGGCCGCCGCGGCGATCGCCGGCCTGATGTCCCCCGCGCCGTCGACGGCCGCACCCGCGGCGGCCGGCGCCGTCCTCGCGGACCACCACCACGACCACCACTGGTGGAACGACGGCGACGAGATCAACCGGGGTGACCACAGCCGCTACGACCACAACAACTCCGGCAACGGCGACGACGGCCTGCTGGTGCTGCACGACCTGCTCTGATCGCGCCGGGGCTCCGGTGGCGGGGTGGCCGAGGCCGTCCCCGCCCGGGGCCTCCGGCAGTAGCCGGGGCCGCTCAGCCGGGCGGCTCAGCCGGACTCGGCGAGCGGCTGCCCGGCCGGCCAGTGGCGGCGCCAGTCCGCGGCGCCCAGCCGGTGCGGGTCCAGCCCCTCGGCCCGTGCCGCGCCCTCGGCGGCCCGCACCCGCGCGGCGAACGCCCTGGCCGCCGCCCGCAGCTCCTGCTCCGGGTCACCCCCGGCGATCTTCGCCAGGGCCACCGTGCCGAACAGGCCGTCCCGCTCCGCCATCAGCTCGGCGGGCAGCCCGGCCTTGCCCGCCCGGGACACCAGCTTCGCGGCCAGCGCCACCGCCGGCTGACCCAGCGCCACCCCGTCCAGGCAGGACTCCCGGCGCTTCTGCACCCGCTTCAGCTCGTCCCAGCGTCTCTCCTGGTCGGACGCGGTGGCGATGCGCTCGCCGTCGCCGAAGACGTGCGGGTGCCGCTGCACCAGCTTGTCCACCAGGTCGGCGGCCACCTCGTCGATGCCGAACCGCGCGGCGTCCGGGGCGAACGGCGCCACCCCGCCGGCCGCCGCCACCCGGGCGTGGAACAGCACCTGCAGCAGCACGTCGCCCAGCTCCTCGCGCAGCGCGGGCCGATCCGCGTCGTCGACCGCCTCGTGCAGCTCGTAGCACTCCTCGACCAGGTACTGCAGCAGCGACAGGTGGGTCTGCTCGGCGTCCCACGGGCAGCCCCCGGGCGAGCGCAGCCGGTCCATCACGGCCACCGCGTCCAGCAGCGCCGACCCGGCCGGCTCCGGCGTCCCGATCACCGCGTCGACGTGCTCCGCCATCGGGTGCCCCGGGTCGGCGGTGAGCAGCACCTCCCGGCCGCGCGGGGGGTGCGCGGGCCAGTCGTCCGGCGAGCGCTCGGCGCCGGTCTCGGCCAGCACCTCGGCGGGCACCGTGCGGTCGGCCAGCACCCGGTCGGCAGCGCGCAGCGCGGGGACGGCGGCGGCGGGCAGCACCCCGCCCAGCCGCCCGGACAGCACCACGATCGTCCTGCTCATCGCGGGCAGCCTACGGCCGGCGGCTCAGCTCAGCTGGGCCGGCAGCACCATCCCGGCCTGCTTGCCCGGCTCGACCACGGACAGGGTCAGCGGGTCCCACACGCCGTAGCGCGGGTTGATCCGCACCCCGAGCTCGTCGGCCAGCGGCTGGGTGAGCCTGCGACCGATGGAGTCCTTGGTCGCATCGTCCAGCCGGGGCACCACGCTCGCGGCCGGGCCGCCCGGCGGCGGCGGCGCGGTCGTCCGGTTGGTCACCCGCACCACCAGCCACTCGTCCGGCGACTCGGCAACCTGCACCACCACGATCTGGCCGGCGGGCGTGCCGAACAGGAACCGGGTGGCGTTCTGCGGCTGCTGCGCCGCGCGCAACTGCTGCGCGGGCAGCGCGTTCACCCCCCGGGCGGCCAGCAGCGCCTTCGCCTGGGCCGGCCCGGCGGCCAGCTGCCGGGCGGCGACCAGCGCGTCGTCCTTGGACGTGGAACGCACCATGTCCAGGGTGACGGTCAGCTGGTCGAGGTAGCGCGCGGCCAGCGCCTCGGCCAGCAGCTCGTCGCGCATCGTGTCGCGCGCCGACTGGGGGTCGAACGCCAGCTTGTTCACCAGCAGCGCGTGGCTGCTGGGCTTGGCCAGCTCGGCCGACACCTGGTCGTCGTCGACCTTGATGCCGTCCCGTGCGGCCTGCTCGGCCAGCAGCAGGTGCTGGACCTGGCGGGACACCACGAACCGGGCCACGTCGGCCGGGGAGACGCCCTGCGCGGTCATCAGCGACTGCACCTCGGGCTGCCGCAGACCGGCGTCCACGGTGGCCTGCACGTCGGCCAGGGAGACCGCTCGGCCGCCCACGATCGCGGCCGCGCCGGCCTGGCTCGGACCGGCACCGCAGCCGCTGAGCGCCGTGGCGGCGCAGGCGAGGAGGACGAGCAGCACGGGCGCGCGCCGCCCGAACCTGGCGCGCATGCGGTCGAGGAACACGGCGGTACTGTCTCACGCCCGCTGATCAGCCCGATCCGGTACCCGCCCGCCCGCGCCGCGCTGACCCGCGGTGGCGGGCCGGCTACGCCGGGGCCGGCACCGGGCTCACCACGTCGCCCAGCAGCCGGGCGCACCAGTCGAGCAGCTCGGTGTCGCGCATCGGCGGCGCGCCCATCCGGGCGGGGCCCGATCCGCCGCCGCCCTCCGTCGGGCGGGGCACCACGACCGTCCGCGCCGCCGGCTTGTAGATCGCGCGCGGGTACAGCCGGCGCAGCCGCAGCTGGGCCGAGTCGGGCAGCTCCACCGGCGCGAACCGGATCGAGCTGCCCGCCCCCGCAACCTCGGTGACCCCGAGACCCCGGCAGGCCTGCCGGAACGCGGCCACCGCGATCAGGTTGCGCACCGGCTCGGGCGGCGCGCCGTACCGGTCGGTGAGCTCCTCGGTGATGGCGGTGAGCGCCTCGCCGTCGCCCGCCTCGGCGATCTTGCGGTAGACCTCCAGCCGCAGCCGCTCGCCGGTGACGTACTCGTGCGGGACGTGCGCGTCGATCGGCAGCTCCACCCGGACCTCGGCCAGCGCCTCGGCCTCCTCGCCCGCCGCCCCGGCCCCGCCGGCCTGGCGGAAGGCGGTGACCGCCTCGCCGACCAGCCGGACGTACAGGTCGAACCCGACGCCGGCGATGTGCCCGGACTGCTCGGCGCCCAGGATGTTGCCCGCGCCCCGGATCTCCAGGTCCTTCATCGCTACCGCGGTGCCCGAGCCCAGCTCGGAGTGCTGCGCGATGGTGGCCAGCCGGTCGTGCGCGGTCTCGGTCAGCGGCGTCTCGGCGGGGTACAGGAAGTAGGCGTAGCCGCGCTCCCGGCCCCGGCCGACCCGGCCCCGCAGCTGGTGCAGCTGGGACAGGCCGAGGTTCTCCGAGCGCTCCACGATCAGCGTGTTCGCGTTGGAGATGTCCAGCCCGTTCTCCACGATCGTGGTGCACACCAGTACGTCGTACTCGTTCTCCCAGAACCCGGCGACGGTGCGCTCCAGCAGGTCCTCGTTCATCTGCCCGTGCGCCACCGCGACCCGCGCCTCGGGCACCAGCTCGCGGACCGTTCGCGCGGCCCTGTCGATCGAGGACACCCGGTTGTGCACGTAGAACACCTGGCCGTCGCGCAGCAGCTCGCGGCGGATGGCGGCGGCCACCTGCTTGCTGTCGAACCCGCCCACGTAGGTCAGCACCGGGTGCCGCTCCTCGGGCGGGGTGGCGATGGTGGAAAGCTCCCGGATCCCGGCGAGGCTCATCTCCAGGGTGCGCGGGATCGGGGTGGCCGACATCGACAGCATGTCCACGTGCGCCCGCAGCGCGGTGATGTGCTCCTTGTGCTCGACGCCGAAACGCTGCTCCTCGTCGACGATGACCAGCCCGAGATCCTTCCACCGCACGCCGGACTGCAGCAGCCGGTGGGTGCCGACGACCACGTCCACCGTGCCGTCGGCGAGACCCTTGATCGTCTGGGTGGCCTCGGCGGAGTCGGTGAACCGGGACAGCCCGCGCACCGTCACCGGGAAGGCCCGCATCCGGTCGGCGAAGGTCTGCAGGTGCTGGTTGGCCAGCAGCGTGGTCGGCACCAGCACCGCGACCTGCTTGCCGTCCTGCACCGCCTTGAACGCCGCGCGCACCGCGATCTCGGTCTTGCCGAACCCGACGTCCCCGGACACCACCCGGTCCATCGGCACCGCCTGTTCCATGTCGTGCTTGACCTCGTTGATCGCGACCAGCTGGTCCGGGGTCTCGGTGTACGGGAAGGCGTCCTCCATCTCCCGCTGCCACGGGCTGTCCGGCGCGAACGCGTGCCCGGGGCTGGCCTTGCGGGCGGCGTAGAGCTGCACCAGCTGCGCGGCGATCTGCCGGACCGCGCGCCGGGCCTTGCTCTTGGTCTTCGCCCAGTCGCCGCCGCCCATCTTGTTCAGCACCGGCGTCTCGCCGCCCACGTAGCGGCTGATCTCGTCCAGCTGGTCGGTCGGCACGAACAGCCGGTCGGCGGGCTGGCCGCGCTTGCTGGAGGCGTACTCCAGCACCAGGTACTCCCGCTTGGCCCCGCCGACGGTGCGCTCGCGCATCTCCACGAACCGGCCGATGCCGTGCTGGGTGTGCACCACGAAGTCGCCCGGCCGCAGGGTGTCCAGCTGGACCGCGTTGCGCCGCCGGGAGGCCAGCTTGCGCACCTCGCCGCCGGCCGCGCGGTTGCCGGTCAGGTCGGCCTCGGTGACCACGAACAACCCCAGCGCGGGGGCCAGGAATCCGTCGGTCAGCATCCCCTGCGCGACGGTGACCAGGCCCTTCTCCGGCGCGCCCGCGCCGAGGCCGAGGTCACCGCCGTCCGGGCCGGCGCCGCCGCCCGCACCGCCGTCCCCGGAGGCCAGCCGCGCGGGCACCTCGGCCTCACCGAGCTGCTCCAGCACCCGCGCGGCGGTGCCCGCGCCGGCCAGCATCAGCACCGCGGCGCCGCCGTCGGCGGTGTGCGAGCGCAGGTCGCCCAGCGCCTTCGCCGTGTCGCCCCGGTAGGCCTCGGCGGGCAGGAACCCGGGACGGATCACCCGCCCACCGCCGTCGGCCGGGTCGGCGGAGTCGGTGTCGGCGTCGGTGCCGAACGGGCTCAGCGTCCACCACCGGCGGCCGGTGGCCAGCGCGTGCTCGGCGACCTCGGTCAGCCCCCGGTAGGCCGAGGCGCCCAGGTCGATCGGGGCCTTCGCGTCCGGCCCGCTCGCCGCGACCAGCCAGGACGCCTCCAGGAACTCCTGCCCGGTGCGCACCAGGTCGCGCGCGCGGGTGCGGATCCGTTCCGGGTCGAGCACCAGCACGTGCGCCCCGCGCGGTACCAGGTCGGTGAGCAGGTCCAGGCTGCCCTCGCAGAGCACCGGGATGAGCGACTCCATGCCCTCGGCCGGGATGCCCTCGGCCAGCTTGCCCAGCAGCTCGTTCAGCTGCTCGTTGCGGCCGCCCAGCTCCGCGGCCAGCTCGGCGGCGCGCGCCTTGACCGGCTCGGTGAGCAGCAGCTCCCGGCAGGGCGGCGCGTCCAGCCTCGGCGCGGCGTCGATGGAGCGCTGGTCGGCGACGGTGAACCGGCGCAGCTCGGAGACCTCGTCGCCCCACATCTCCACCCGCACCGGGTGCTCGGCGGTGGGCGGGAAGACGTCGACGATGCCGCCGCGCACCGCGAACTCGCCCCGCCCGGTGACCATGTCGACCCGGGTGTAGGCCAGCTCGACCAGCCGGTGCAGCAACCCGTCGAAGTCGTGCGTGTCACCCACGGCCAGCGACACCGGCTCCAGCGTGGCCAGCCCCGGCGCGATCGGCTGGATGAGGCTGCGCACGGCGGTGACCAGCACCCGCAGCTCCGGGTCGCGCTGGGCCAGCCGGTGGAACAGCGCGATCCGCCGGCCCACGGTGTCGCTGCGCGGGGACAGCCGCTCGTGCGGCAGCGTCTCCCAGGAGGGCAGCACCGCGACCGAGTCCGGGCCGATCAGCTCGCCCAGCGCGGTGGCCAGCTCCTCGGACTCCCGCTCGGTGGCGGTGACCGCGAGCGTGGTGGGCAGCTCGCCGGAGCGGGCCAGCGCGCCGGCCACCAGCGGGCGCAGCGCCGGCGGCCCCTCGATGCGCAGCCTCGCCTCACCGGCGGCGTCGACGAGCGCGCTGAGCCCGGGATCGGCGAGCGCGGCGGTGAGCAGGCCGGATGAGACGACTGGTGCGGACGGAACCGACGACAATGGTGTTCCTCAAGGTTGCTTCACGGGCATTCGAGCGCACGCGGGCAGACCCCTGCCCGGGACGAGCACCGGTCGGAGCCTCGCCCACCAGCGTACGACTCGGCCGGCGTGGGCCTCCGGCCGGTGCGGGTTCGGTCCGCCATAGCGGGGCCGGACCGGCGCCGAGGAACCCGTCGCGCCCGACGGGTGTCGGGGTGCCGCCGTACCCTGGTGCCATGCCCGAGCCCGAGCCCGAGCCCGAGCCGGACTGGGCGGTGCGCCGCCCGCACCCCGCGCTGCGCGCCCTGGTCAGCCGGTACGTGGGGTACCGCCAGCACGGGGTGACGCTGGAGGTCCACCGGGGCCTGCCCGGGCAGCACATCACGCTGATCATCAGCCTGAACGACCCGGTGCGGCTGCTCGACATGCCCGGCTCGGCGCAGCGTCCGGACCACTGGCAGGGCTTCGTCGCCGGGCTGCACGCCGGGCCGGCGCTGATCGCGCAGGACCGCGACCAGGCCGGGGTGCACCTCGACGTCAGCCCGCTGGGCGTGCGCACCCTGCTCGGGGTGTCCGCGCGGGAGCTGGCCGGCCGGGTGGTCGACCTCGCCGAGCTGCCCCGCCCGGAGCTGGCCGAGCTGCCCGAGCGGCTGCGCGCCGCGAGCGGCTGGGCCACCCGGTTCGCGCTGGTCGACCGGGCGCTGCTGGCCGCGGCGCGGCTCGCCGACCGCCGCGCGGAACCGGTCGGCGAGGTGGGCTGGGCCTGGCGGCGGCTGGTGGACGCCGGGGGCGCGGTCACCGTGCAGCGGCTGGCCGACGACGTGGGGTGGAGCCGGCGGCACTTCGCGGAGAAGTTCGCCGGCGAGGTCGGGCTGAGCCCCAAGCAGGCCGCCCGGGTGGTCCGGTTCGGCCGCGCCACCGATCTGCTGCGCCGGATGCCCCCCGGTGGCCTGGCCGAGACGGCGGCCCGGTGCGGCTACTTCGACCAGGCGCACCTGAGCAACGAGTTCCGCGCGCTGGCCGGCTGCTCGCCGCGCACCTGGCTCATCGAGGAGCTCCCATTTCTCCACGACTCCGGGATGCCCGGCGAGCCAGGCTGAGGCCATGACAACGCCCGAGAAGACCACCACCGGGAAGACCACCCCCGGGAACCCCCAGCCCCTCTGCTGGCCGGCGCTGCGCTACGAGGACGCCCCCGGCAGCCTGCGTTTCCTGGTCGACGTGTTCGGCTTCCGCGAGGCGCTGGTGGTGCCCGACGACTCCGGCGACATCACCCACGCCGAGCTGCGCTGGCCCGAGGGCGGTGCGGTGATGCTCGGCTCCACCACGCACTGCGAGGGCGCGCACGCCGCGATGACCGCCGGCGCCACCTCGGTGTACGTGGTCACCGACCGCGTCGACGAGGTGCACGCCCGGTGCGTGGCCGCCGGCACCGACGTGGTGCGGCCGCTGGAGGACACCGACTACGGCTCGCACACCTTCACCACGCGCGACCCGGAGGGCAACCTCTGGACGTTCGGCACCTACCGAGGCGTCCCGTAGCGGCCGGCCCCGCGGGCCGGCCGGCCGGTCTGCTCAGCGGGGCGGGAGCGGGGTGCGGCCGCGCGGCGGGCGGGTGGCGACGTCCGGCGGGGCCGCGGCCGGACGCTCGTCCAGCGCGGCCAGCGCCAGGCCGACCGCCCGCTCCAGCTGCGGGTCCCGCCCGGCGACGTGGTCGTCCGGGGTCATCACCACCTCGACGTCCGGGCTGACCCCGCCGTTCTCCACCGCCCAGCCGACGCTGTCGAACCAGAACGAGTACCGGGGCTGGGTGACCGACGTACCGTCCACCAGCCCGTACCGGCTGTCGATACCGACCACCCCGCCCCAGGTCCGGGTGCCGACCACCGGGCCGATGCCCACCCGCTGGAAGGCCGCGGTGACGATGTCGCCGTCCGAGCCGGAGAACTCGTTGGCCACCGCGACCACCGGGCCGCGCGGAGCGTCCAGCGGGTACGTGGTCGGCTGGCCGTGCCGCGCCAGGTCCCAGCCGATCACCCGCCGCGCCAGCTTCTCGATCACGAGCTGGGACAGGTGGCCGCCCCGGTTCTCCCGGACGTCCACGATCAGGCCCTCCCGGGCGGTCTCCCGGCCCAGGTCGCGGTGCAGCTGCGCCCAGCCGTTGGCCACCATGTCCGGCAGGTGCAGGTACCCCAGCCGGCCCTCGGACCGGTCGGCCACGAACGCCCGCCGGCCGGCCACCCAGTCCTGGTAGCGCAGCTGCTCGTCGGCGGCCAGCGGCACCACCACCACCCGGCGCGGCGCGCCACCGCCCGCCGGCTCCACCGTCAGCTCGGTGGGCTGGCCGGCCGAGCCGACCAGCAGCGGGCCCGGCCCGGTCACCGGGTCGACCGGGCGGCCGCCGACCTCGAGCAGCGCGTCGCCGGCCCGCACGTCCACCCCGGGCGCGGCCAGCGGGCTGCGGGCGCGCGGGTCGGACGACTCGCCGGGCAGCACCCGGTCCACCCGCCAGCGCCCGTCGCCGTCGCGGCTCAGGTCGGCACCGAGCAGGCCGGGCCACTCCCCCGAGCCGGAGCGCCCGCGCGGGGTCACGTAGGCGTGCGAGGTGGCCAGCTCCCCCTGCACCTCCCACATCAGGTCGACCAGGTCGTCGTGGCTGCCCACCGCGTCCACCAGCGGGCGGTACCGGGCGAGCTCGCCGGCCCAGTCCACCCCGGCCATGTCGTCGACCCAGAAGTGGTCGCGCATCAGCCTGCCGGCCTCGTCGAACATCTGCCGCCACTCGGCCGTCGGGTCCACGGTCACCGAGATACGGCTGAGGTCGAGCTCGAACTCGTCGGTGCTGTCCTCGTTCGGCTTGTCCGGGCCGGACCGGTCGGTACGCAGCACCCGCAGCACGCGGCGGTCGCGCACCACCATCCGCAGGCCGTCGCCGCTGACCTCGTAGCCGTCGGCCGGGTCGGCGATCCGGTCGAGGCGGCGGCGGACCAGGTCGTAGCGCTCCAGCACCGGGCGCGGCCCCTCGTCGCCCTCGGGCAACCCGTCACCCAACGCCCCGACCGGGGTGCTGCGCAGCCACAGCAGGCAGTCCTTGCCCGCGCGCAGCCGGGAGTAGCGGGCCTCGCCGACGGGCATCGGCAGCACCCGCTCCGGCAACCCCTCGGGCTCCACGTCGACCGCTGGCACGTCGTCGGGCTTGCACTCGTCGTCCCGGCCCTCGTCGTCGTCCCCCGGGCCGTCGCCGTTGTCGCGGGCGTTCTCGTCGGCCGGGTCGCTCCGGCCGGCCGGGAAGGACCAGGGGTGCTCCGCGTGGTGGACCGGGACCCGGTCCGGACCGTCGTCCGGGTCGTGCGACGAGCCGTTCACCGGCCGCCCGTCCGGCGACGGCCCGAACGGCGACGGGGTGCGGGCGGCCAGCGGCACCAGGAAGGGCCGGCAGCCGTTCGGGAAGGACAGGTCGAAGGTGTGCGCGTCGTACACCGGGTCGAAGCTGCGGTAGGACAGGAACGCCAGGTGCTTGCCGTCGGTGGTGAACACCGGCGAGGTGTCGACGAACCGGGTGGCCGTGACCGCCACCGTCACCGGCGTCTCGTCGGCCAGCCGGGCCATCACGATCCGGCGCAACCCCGACTCCACCGGGTCCGACCACGCCAGCCACGCGCTGTCCGGTGCGAACGCCAGCCCGGTGACCTCGCCGTCGGCGCCCCGGGCCAGCTCGGACAGCTCGCCGCTGTCGGTGTCCAGCACCAGCAGCCGGCCGTCGTGGCAGGCCATCGCCAGCCGGGAGCCGTCCGGGGCGCACGCCAGCTCCAGCACCCGGCCCAGCTCGCCCGTCCCGTGGCGGCGCGGCTCGGCGCCGGTCGGGTCGTTCAACGCGCTGACCTCGACGGTGTCCTCGCCGGGCTCGTCGGTGATCCACACGACCCGGTCCGGACCGAGCGGGCGGGCCAGCCGCGCGCGCACCCCCGGGGTCGCGGCGAGCGTGCGGGCCGGGCCGTCCCGATGGGTCAGCCGGTGCACGGTGCCGCGCACGCCGACCACGCTGAGCCGGCCGGTCCGGTCCGGGACCGCCGTGGTCACCGTGCGCTTCCCGGTGAGCTGGTAGGGCGAGCGGGCCGTGCGCGGGCCACCCAGGCGCACGTCCAGCCGGCGCGGCGCGGAGTCCGGATCGAGCGAGTCGAGCAGCCACAGCTGCCCGGCGCACTCGTACACCACCCGCGAACCGTCGGTGGCCGCGTGCCGCGCGTAGAAGGCCGGTGTCCCGTCCCGCTCGACGCCGTGGTCGGCGCCGTGGTCGGTGTGCCGGCGCAGGTCCGGCTCGGCGGCCTCCAGCGCGATCGAGTAGACGTTGCCCCAGCCCTCGTGATCGGACAGGAACGCCAGCCGCGAGCCCACCAGCATCGGCGCCTCGATGTTGCCGTCCAGGTCGGGAAGCAATCGGCTGAACGAGTCAGCGCCGTCCGCCCGCCACCACAGCTTGCCCATCGCCCCGCCCCGGTACCGCTTCCACCAGGCCGCCTCGTGGGACATGATCGCGCTGGTCAGCACCGTCCCGGCCGGGCCGACCGCCAGTCCGGACACCGTCCCGTAGGGCAGCAACCGGGGCGGCCCGCCGTCCGTCGGCACCGCGTGCGCCCAGGTGCGCCGCAACGACGGCTGCCCGACCGAGCTCATCGCCACGACGTCGCCGTCGGCGGTCCAGCCCAGGGTGCGGGTCTTCGGGTCACTCCAGTAGGTCAGGCGGGTGGCCAGCCCGCCCTCCATGTCGGCCACCATGACCTCCGGCCACCCGTGCCGCCGCGACGTCCAGGTCACCCGCTCGCCGCCCGGGTGCAGCCGCGGGTTCGCCGCCGGGGCCTCGTCGGCGGTCAGCCGGTACGCCCGTCCACCGTCCACCGGGGCCAGCCACACGTCGTCCTCGGCGACGAACACCAGGGACGGGCCGACCAGGTGCGGGAACCGTAGATAGCTCGACGGCCGGGTACTCATGCCCCGACCGTAATCAAGCGAGGCGCCGGGCGCGGCGGCAGGCCCGATCACACACCGGTGGGCCGGTTCGGGCCGGGCATCGGCGGGTGAGCGGGCGTTCCGAGCGCGTCAGCGGGCGCCGGGCGCGCGGGCCCCGGGACGTGCCGCGCCGGAACCGTCCGGACCCTGCAGCCCGCCCGCGTCCGGGTCGTCGAACTCCGGCCAGCCGAACTCCTCGCCGCCCGCACCGGCGCCGTCCTCGGCCGCGTCCTCGGCGGCGTCGTCGGCCGCGTCGTCGGGCCGGTTCTCCCGCCGGTCGCCGGCCGGGTCGACGGGCCTGCGGCCATCGGCCCGGTCGGCGGCACGGGCGACGGTGATGTCATCGGCCAGGGAGTCGGGGCGGTCGGCGGCACGGGCGACGGGACGCGGGGGCTCCGGGTCGTCGTCGAACTCGTCCGCGAAGTCGTCCCAGCCACCGTCGGCCAGCGAGGACACCGGTGTCTCCGCCGCGGCGGGCCGGATCCGGTCCTCGCGCGGACGGTCCCGATCCGGCCGGTCCCGCCGGTCGTCCCGCGCGGGCTCGCCGGGCGGCGCGCGGTCCGGCCGCATTCCGGCCGGCATCGGCGTGGCCGGTAGGAAGCCGGAGCTACCCTCGACCGGCGGTGTGGCGGGAGCCCACAGGGCCGAGGAGTCGAACGTGGCCGAGTCCGGCCCGCCGAAGGGGTTGGACAGCGGCGGTCGGTACGGCTGTTCCGGCCCGTCGCCGGCCGGCCGTGCCGCCCGGGGTTCGGGTCGTGCCGAGGGGGTCGAGGATCCGGCCCGGCCCGGGGTCGCGGCGTCGCCGCCGCGGGCCCGACCCGCGGCGTCGCCGCCTCGGGCCTGCGGACCGCCCGGGCGCGGAGCCGTCCGGCCCGCGATCGGCGACGCGCTGCTCGGCCGCGCACCAGTCGGCGACGCGCCGCTGGGCGACGCTCCGGTCCGAGGCGCACCGGTCGGCGGCGCACCGGTCGGCGGCGCACCGGGCCCCCGTGGGTTCTCC
Organism: Pseudonocardia sp.; assembly: GCA_036497465.1. GTDB lineage: Bacteria > Actinomycetota > Actinomycetes > Mycobacteriales > Pseudonocardiaceae > Pseudonocardia. The sequence continues at coordinate 37,814 of DASXJJ010000196.1, forward strand.
TCGGCCGGCGGACCACCACGATCCGTCGGCACCCCACTCGCGCCGGGTGGCCGGGAGCCGGGCGGACCCGGCGGCCGGCCCGGCGGCGGTGCACCCGGGCCCGGCGGCCGGGGCGGCAGCGCGCGGGACGGTCCGGCGAGCCGGTCACCGACCGAGCGGATGTGCTCCGGCGGCACGCCGGGCGCGGGCGGCGCACCGGGCGGCCCGGCCGGACCTCGCGGCCCGGGACGGCGCATCGCCACGACATCACGCACCGGCGCCTCCGGTTCCGGGTGACGCGGCTCCATGGGGCGGCCCGGACGCGGCGGCGGCCTGCGGATGATCGGCGCCTGGGGCGGCGAGCCGTCGGACGGACCCGCGCGGCCCGCGTCCGGCACGCCCGGACGACCAGCCTCCGGCGGACCCGCGCGGCCCGCGTCCGGCACGCCCGGACGACCAGCGTCCGCGGCGGGCGCACTCGTGCGGTCCGGCCCGGTTCCCGGCGGCGGTCCGGGGCGGTCGGGCCGTCCACCGGGAGCGGTGGGCCGGCCCGCGTGCCCCGGGCGGGGCGCGCCGACGTCCTCGGACTCCGCTGCCCCGGCCGGCGGGCCACCGGCCTCGGGGCGGCCGGAACCTCGCGGCGGTGGGCCGGAGCGGTTCGGTCGCGGTCCGTCCGGGCGCGCCGGACCGGAATCGTCCGCACGCACGGGGCCGGCAGGCCCCTCCGCACGCGCGGGGCGAGGCCCGTCCGGGCGCGAAGGTCCGGCGTCGTCCGGACCCGCGGGCCCACCCGGACGCCCTGGGCGGGCGCCGTCGGCCTCGGACGCATCGGGACCCGGCCGACCGTCCGACGGTGCGGCGACGTCGGACGGGATGTCCTGCAGCCCGTCGGCCGAGCCCGGCCGTCCGTCCCCGGGCCGCCCGGGTCCCGGGCCCCCGGGCGCCCCGGAACGCGCGGCGGCCACGCCCGGACCCGGCCGCCCGGCCGCCCGCTCGTCACCCGATGGGTCACCGGCACGGCTCGGGTCACCGGACCCGCGTGTGCGGTCGCCGGCGCCACGCGGATCGGCCTCCTGGTCAGCCTTCTTCGGGGCGCCCCCGGGACGGCCGGCCACGCCGGCGACGGGCACCGGCGGGCCGGGCTTGCGGTCCGTGCCCTGGTCGGAGCGGTCCGCCGGGTCGGCGTCCGGGCCTCCCGGCGAGGGCCGACCGGCCGCGCCGCGCCCGGGACGGTCGGCGGAACCGACCGCCGGACGGTCGGCCGCGGCCGGCGCGGGCCGGTCGGCGGCGACATCGGCGGTCTCGCGCTGCCCGCCGGGGCCGGACGCGTCAGCCTCCCGGCCCGTCCGGGCGTCCCGACCGGCCCCGACACCCGGAGTGTCGGCCTCGGCCCGATCGGCGTCGCTCCGGCCGGCCCGGGCACCGTGTTCCG